>NZ_JBHTIU010000047.1:27857-65931 GCF_042677205.1 Paenibacillus residui | reverse complement strand
GAAACGACTGATATTGACGCCGATTCGCTCGCTTCTTAATGCTGTAGAACTTTTGACTGTCCAGTACTATTGTACCCCATTTGTGAAAGGGAGTTCACTTAGATTTTGTCATCCTGTTCCCCTATATAAAAATGGAGCCCCAGGCGAGCCCCATCTCCTTGCTCATTATTTGGTTAATCCCTCACCGCCCCAGGCGGGGTTGGAAAACAGGTGAAGCGAACTCCATCCAGCTGACCGAGGCACGGCCCGGCCTAAGCGAGATCACTTTCCCCGGTGCTTGGCCTTAGCTTTCTGCCGCGCGATCTCCCGCTTATGTTCCTTAAGCTTTTCCCTCTGCTCCCGGGTAAAGACTTTCTTCTCTTTCTTCCTCTTCTCGTACTCCAATTGAATGGCCTGATGGGCGGCGGAGGCTGCCCCCGGCTTATTCATCTCTCTGGCCGCCAGCCTTGCTATCCGCTTCGGATTGATTCTTCTCCGTTCACGATGGCCTGCGGAGACCTCTTGAGACAAATTTCTGCAGAAGCTCAGCAAATGGCTGTTTACGAAATCGAGGATTTCCTGATCTTTAGGCTCGGCTCCGAATACGTAGCGGCCGGCCTTTAGCTTGCCCCCGTCGTGAAGCTCGATGATACCAACCCAGAATTGGCCGTCATGATAAACCGTCATTTTCATACAAATACCCCCTCTCTTAATGCAGAGAGTGACGGACATCCCGAGGGGGGAAGGTTACTGACACGGGTCCGCGGACGAAATCGCCGTGCGTCCGGACTACCAACCGGAGCTGTGTTTTTACACTCTCACAATAAATTATGGAGAAATCATTCCAAGATGTCAATCGGGACGATGCTTCCCGCAAGGTAGCGGAAGCGGAAGGACGGATTAGATCGAGAGCATTCCGGGAAACCGTTCGGAACGCCTCTTGATTTAATTCATAAGAGGAGATGAAGGGAAGAAGAAGGACGGCTCGAGGAATTGACAATTAATAGACGTTATATGATAATGTCTATATAAATTGACATAATTTCGAGGGTGTGTTTATTGTTGGATGTATCGGAACGGTTTTGGAATGCGTCACTCGAAGATCTGAGACGCGGCTATGTTCGGGAGGGAGATTATTATTGGTGCCTGCTTTGCGGCAAAGCATTGGAGCAAGGGGTCGTTTACCCTGCGGAGGGAGTGTTCTACGAGGCGGAGAGGTATATGCGCATTCATATTGAGCGGGTGCATCAATCCGTGTTCGACCATTTGATCGGACTGGATAAGAAACTGACCGGCCTTACGGAGCATCAGAGCCGCCTTCTCGGACTCTTTTATCAGGGGAAGAACGACAAGGAGGTTCAGCAGGAGATGGGGATAGGCAGTGCCTCCACCATACGGAATCACCGTTTTGCACTAAAGGAGAAAGAACGCCAAGCCAAGGTATACCTTACCCTGATGGAGCTGCTGAAAGACAAAGATAAGCACGCCCCGTCCTTCATAGAGGTTCATACTTCGGCTACCATGATAGATGACCGCTATAACATCACTTTGGATGAGGAAGAGGCGGTTCTGCAGAAATATTTTCCGCAAGAAGCAGGAGGGCGCTTGAAGACTTTTCATCTCAAGGAAAAGCAGAAGGTGATCGTTCTGCGCGAGATCGCCAGGCGGTTTCAGCAAGAACGGGTCTACAGCGAGAAGGAAGTCAACGAGATTTTGCAGGAAGTTTATGACGACTATGTAACGATAAGAAGGTATCTTATCGAATATGGATTTATGGACCGGAAGCCGGATGGAAGCCAATATTGGTTAATGGCCCGGTGAATCCGATAATAAAGGAGTAGGAAAAGATGGATCGTGAACGTAAAAAACAGCTCGCAGAGCAGTATAAAGAAATGAAGATCGAGGCCGGAGTCTATCAGATCAAAAATACTAAAAACGGGAAGCTGTTCATCAGCAGCACCCCCAATCTGAAGTCGCTAAACGGGAAGCGTTTCGCCCTGAATAACGGAACGGATGTTCATAAGGAGCTCCAGAAGGAATGGACGGAATACGGGGAAGAGGCGTTCGAGATTGAAGTGCTGGAGACGTTGAAGCCGAAGGAAAATGTATACTATGATACGAAGGATGAGCTGGCCAAGCTGGAGGAAAAGTGGATCGACAAGCTCCAGCCATTCGGAGAGCGCGGGTATCATACGGAAAAATAAGCGTTAGCATCAATGACCGGGAAGACCGCTTGTATAGGCGGTCTATTTTTTTGTCTACAAGGGCGGGGCTGATCGTCATTAAAATGGTATGTTTGCTTGTGGCTAGATGCGCCGGATCGATTTTTGAAAAAAACGGAACATCATTTCATTTGGATGCGTCAATTATGTATCAAGGATTATGGAAGAGAAAGCGGCGTTGACGATTTTTGGACACGTTGTTGCGCATGGTTACTACAACTTCATTATTACGCTCCTGCAACATGCTTTATGGGAGCATTATAAGAGGAGTGACTTATATGATAAAAAAACTTGGGTTTATGCTGATTATTGTGCTGGTCGTCTCTAGTTTTACGGCATGTGGTTCAGACTATATAATGGGCAATAAAGATGTTAAGGATTTGATTGAAAATATTGGTTTAAAGAAGGAAGAAGTTTTTAACAATTTAAAGCTGGAAGAGGGAAAGGATATTGAGGAGTTCGATGGAAAGGCCGGAATATACGCCTTCAAGGAGGAACGTACTGTTTACGGTCAATCTCTTAAGCTTGCTCTTACTTTTGACATAAATAATGATAAAATGTATGGGTTTATGTATATAAAAGGGTTTAAAGATCAAAAAAAGGATGCATATGACCTTACCCAAAAATTGCAAAAGGATTTAAATAAAGCCTACGGAGAGCCAGCGACTTATCCGGAATTGACCAATACAATTTCAAAGATGCCGAACTATGAAGATTTACCGGAGAAAGAGTCTGCTGATTTCCTTGAGACTTGGAAAGCGGATGATGGATTAGACGTTGAATTACGGATGACTATCCAAGAGGGTCAAAATGCCAGTGTCACACTAACATACAAAATAAACACATTACCTGAAGATTGGAACAAGTAATTCTTAATCCTGTTCATTAACTTTGGTCTGTGACGTGAACAAAAAAAGAGCGCCTCCCGTATACCGGGGTCCGGGAATGCGGTACATTCACTGCCCTGGTTACGAGGAAGACGCTCATGAGTAAACTGGAGAAGATCCAGGTTTATATGGACGATCACAAACCGGCCCCGGCCCGCAAATAATTCGTCAGTATCTCTTCATGCAGGGTGCGGTTTCCCGTGAAAATGGAGGAGGCTTCGAACATCCGGACGGGACTGCCGTCAATAGAGGTAGTGACCGCTTCGACTTCCTTCAGGATGACCAGGCCAGCCGCGTAGTCCCATGGGGACAGGCGCAAACAGATAAAGCCGTTGAGCCTGCCGCAGGCGACGGCGGCCATTTCCAGCGCGGCCGATCCTATAATTCGCGTGCCCCGCAAATCTTGGATCAGAGGATGAAATTTCGTGTGATCGCAGTAATCGTTCGGAACGAGCCACAGGCTGTTGATTCCGATCAGCGAATGCTTGACCGGCGTATCGCTCAGCGGTTTAAGCTTCGTTTCGTTTAAATAAGCGCCCTGTCCGTGCAAAGCATGGAACAGTTCATCCTTGATCGGATCATAAATGACGCCTATTTTAGGCTGCCCGTTCTCATAGACGGCTACCGAGATAGCGAAATTTTCCCTCTGATGGACGAAGCTCGTCGTTCCGTCAATCGGATCGATCAGCCAGACGATTTCATCCATCGGGTCGCTCTCGGCTTCGGCCGACATGCCTTCTTCGCCAATAATGCGGTGGTGAGGGTAGGCATTCTTTATTTTATCGATAAAAAATTGTTCGATTTCCCGGTCCTTCTCGGTCACGAGATCCGCTTCCGACGTTTTATAATCTACGTGCAGCTGTTGTCCCAGACTGTCGCGTAAGTTTCTTCCCGCTTCCCGCGTCCACTCCTTGGCTCTTGCGTATACTTCCTGAAAGTGGTCCATGCGTCAGCCCCCCGTTAAAAATACTTGTCGACTTCTATCTCCTTAAGGTTGCGGTACACGATATCGGCTTGGGTTAAATTCCCGGCTTCTCCTATTCCGATGGCGAGCATTTCCGCTGCCTTGGCGGCTTCCAGGCCCGCTTGCGAATCTTCGAATACTGCGCATGCGCGATAAGGCACATTCAGCTTGTCCGCTCCAAGCTTGAAGACCTCCGGATCAGGCTTGGCTTTCGATACGCTGTTGCCGTCTACAATGGCATCGAAATAAGAAGAAATGCCCGTACGATCCAAAATAAGCGGCGCATTCTTGCTCGCCGAGCCTAACGCAATTTGTATGCCTCTTTGCCGCAATTCGTGCAGCAGCTCCAAAGCGCCGTCGAGCAGCTCCGAAGCGTCCATCTTATGAATATAAGCGACATATCGGTCGTTCTTCTCGCTGGCCAGCTTCTCTTTTTCCGCTTCGGTAAAACGGTCCTGCATCTGTCCGATTTCCAGCAGGATGTCCAGGGAAGCCATCCTGGACACCCCCTTGAGTCTCTCGTTGTGCTGCAGCGTAAAGTCAAAGCCCAATTGATCGGCCAGCTCCTTCCAGGCTAAATAGTGATACTTGGCCGTATCGACCAGAACGCCGTCCAAATCAAAGAGCGCGCATTGATATTTCATTCTCCGGTACCTCCGTTACTTCCGTTACTTCCGTTACTTCAATTCCACCTGAAGCCGATCCTTCAACGTATGTTTCTCGCCATATATATGAATTTCTTTGGTCGTGCCCTTCAGAAGAAGCACTTCGAAAGCTCCCCGCCGGACAACGATCTGGATCAGACTGTCCTCGAAGCGGATTTTAAAATCGTATCCCTCCCATAGATCAGGCAGTGCCGGTGCGATGAACAATCCTTGCTCTTTCACGCGCAGACCGCCGAATCCGTAGACGATGGCCATATAGGTTCCGCCCAGATTGGCGGCATGGATTCCGTCCTTCGTGTTTTTATGCGTATTGAACAGGTCCAGCTTGGAGGATTCGCCGAAATATTCGTAGGCCTTGTCATGAAGCCCCAGCTTGGAAGCCATGATGCTGAATATACAGGTAGAGAGCGACGAATCATGTGTCGTTATTTTCTCGTAGTAATTGAACGAATTGCGGATCGTGCTCAGCTTCTGGGCGTCTTCCAGTATAAAATGGGCGAGCACCGTGTCCGGTTGTTTGCACACCTGATGGCGGTACAAATAGAGCGGATGATAGTGAAGCAGCAGAGGAAACTTATCCTTCGGCGTACCGGCGATATCCCATTTTTTCTTGGAAAGGAACGAATCGTCCTGCGGATTGATGTCAAGCTCCTCGTCATAGGGCAAATACATCCGCTCCGCTGCTTCCCGGAACGCCGCAATCTCCGCCTCGGTCAGCCCGATTTTGCCGATTACCTTCGAGAACGCCCCGGAATCCTGCTCTTGCAGCAGATGGTAAAATTTGGAGGCCCATTGCAGGTGGTATTGCGCCAGTACATTGGTGTAATAGTTATTGTTGACAAGGCAAGTATATTCATCCGGCCCCGTCACATTATGAATATGGAATTTGCCCTTATGTTCATGTCCCGCATCCAGCCACAGTCGGGCGGTTTCGAAGAGGATTTCGGCGCCGCATTCCAGCATAAGCTCCGTATCCTTCGTCAGCAAATAGTAAGTTATAATGGCATAGGCGATATCGCCGTTAATGTGGTATTGCGCGGACCCCGACGGGAAGTACCCGGAGCATTCCTTGCCCATAATCGTTCTCCATGGATACAAAGCTCCTCTGGCATGCCCCATCAGTCGGGCGTGGTCTCTAGCCTGGTCCAGTATGTTATGGCGATAACGGATCAGGCTCTTCGCAATCTCGGGGTTGGTCAGCGAGAAGAACGGCATCATGTACATTTCCGTATCCCAGAAATAGTGGCCTTCGTAGCCTTCACCGCTCAGCCCTTTCGCAGCAATGTTGCTGTAGGCGTCTTTGCCGACCGATTGAATGAGCTGGTACAAGTTGAAATAAACCGCCATGCTCAATTCATCGTCACCGTAAATGTTAACGGCGCAGTTCTCCCAGTATTCCGTCAAATATTTTTCCTGTTCCTCATACAAACGGTTCAGCCCTATGGCAGACACCCGCTCCATCAGTTTCAATGCTTCGTCCCGGCAGCTTGCGCTTCGGATGGAGTCGGACAGGACGGTATATTTTACAAGAGTTGCTTTCTCCCCGGGCGCGAGCTCTGTCTTCCATTCATAGATGGCCGTCCCGTCCTCGATGAAGCGGCTTTCTTGTCCGGCTTTGGAACATTCGTGACGGACCGCGGACGCCACCTGCAGCCCGGATTTCGAGGTATTGGATACAAGGAGAGATGTCTCTCCGACAAATTCCGCGCTTACCGGTAAAATATACTGGAAGGTTTCACCGGCTACCCTCGGATCGTTCGGGTTGAAGTAGTTTTGCACGTTCCCGATATGAGTGGACACCAGGCGAAGTTCGCCGTCGAAATTGACCGATTCCACTTCGTATTCAATCGTAAATAAGGGAAGGAGATGAAAGGAAGCCATTCTTTTGACAGTGATCCTGACTTCATGTTTCTCCGGAGATCTCCAGAGCACCTCGCGCATCGACCAGCCTCTGCCCATATCCAGCGTTCTTGAGCTTTCCACGACTTCGCCGTCGAACATGCTGAACTCTTCGCCGTTAATATAGAGCTTGATTCCTTGAGTATCCGCAACGTTAAGCATCGTCTGCTTCTCTTCGACCAGGCCGTAGAGCTTCTCCGCCTGCTTCATCTCCGCAAAATCGTAGAATCCGTTAATATATTGTCCGCGGATCGACAGATAACCGTCGGGGTAACCTTCCTCGAAGTTCGAACGTACGCCGAGATATCCGTTGGCGTTATGGAATAAAGTTTCATTTAACATAAGATCGTCGTTGTCCAAGCTTAACTGCCGCACTTGAAAACGCAAGTTGTCGTTATTCATCTCTACTGCTCCTTAATCGTTACTAATATTCGTATTACTTAACGGCTCCTTCTCCAATGCCTTTAATAATGTATTTCTGCGAGAAGGCGTAGAAAATTACAACCGGAATGATCGTCATCGTCAAGCCCGCCATGGCCAGATTCCATTGAATCGTAAATTCCCCGAAGAAGTAGAAGGTCGACAGGGGAATCGTCCGCAATCCTTTGGAGGATAGCGTCAGCGAAGGGAGCAGGTAATCGTTCCAAATACTAATGACGTTCAGGATCATGACCGTTACGGTGGTCGGCTTTAGCAAAGGGAAGATGATCCGCCAGAAAATACCGAACTTGGAGCAGCCGTCAATGGTCGCTGCTTCCTCCAAGGCAACCGGAATCGACTTGATGAAGCCGTGATACAGAAATACCGCCATGCTCGCATGGAAGCCTATATTCATGTAAATTAAGCCTTCATGCGTATTCAGCATCGGAATATGCAGCGTTCTGCCGATCATATCCATAAATTGCATCAGAGGCATCATTAAAGTCTGGAACGGAATCAGCATCGTCGCCACGAAGGTCATAAAGATGAACTTGCTCAGCGCGTTGTCTGTCCGGACGAGCATCCATGCGGTCATGGAGGTCAGAACAACGATCAGGATGATCGAGATTACGGTAACGTACAGCGAGTTGCCGAACGCGGTGAGAAAATTCATTTTTTGAATCGCTTTGGAATAGTATTCGAAGCTTAAGCTTGACGGAAGTGCCAGCGCATTGTCATAGAGTTCTTGCCGGTTCTTGAACGAATTGACCAGCATAATGTAGATCGGAGACAGGAAGGCAAATGCGACGACCAACAGAAACAATTCGCCGATAATTTTGCCGGATTTTCTCATCACATTTGCACCTCTCTCTTCTTAGTGATGTATACCTGTGTCAACGTGATGGCGGCGACAATGACGAAGAACACGATCGCCTTGGCCTGCCCTAATCCGTAATGGCCGTAACCGAAGATTTCGTTGTAAATATTCATCGCAAACATTTCCGTGGCGTTGGCCGGGCCGCCTTTGGTCAGGGACAGATTGACGTCGAAAATTTTGAAAGCGTTAGCCAGAGACAGGAACAGACAGATCGTGAAGGAAGGCATCAACAGCGGAAAAGTGATTTTCGTCAGCTTCTGCCAGCCGCTTGCCCCGTCCACCTTCGCAGCTTCAAACACATCACCCGGGATGGCTTGGAGACCAGCCAAATAAATGATCATCATGTAGCCCGCCATTTGCCATGTAAAAACAATAACGGTTGCATAAAGCGCATAGTTGGGGTCCAACAGCCAGTTAAAGAAGACTCCCTTCCATCCTGTTGATTCTCCAATAATTCTGAACCCGTCCGAGAAAATAAATTTCCAGATATAGCCCAAGATCAATCCGCCGATCAAATTGGGCATAAAGAAGAGCGTGCGCGCGGCTTTGGCACTGCGCAGCTTGGAGGTGACCAGCAGGGCAAAGCCAAGCCCCAGGATATTGACCGACAAGATGGCCATAACGGTAAATTTGATCGTATTCCAGGCCGAATCCATGAAGCGCGTGTCTCCGAACAGCTGGACATAGTTGTCAAATCCTACGAAGATTTTCGGGTTAGAAGGAATGCCGTTCCATTCGAAGAACGAATAATAGATTCCTATAATAAACGGAATAATCACGACGGTAATAAAAATTATCAGCAGAGGTACCGTAAATAGAGCGAACCAAGCTTTATCCTTCCAGCTTCTCAATTCAATCCCTTCCTTCCGTTGCTATTGACGGCGTTACATAACAAAAAGCCCATCACCCGACGTATGCTGACCATACCGTTGTGTGAGGGCCTTTTGTGCAATGATTATCCTAATTTTGCTTTATTTTACGCTGTTTGCCCACGCAGCATCTAATTTTTGCAGCAGTTGCTCGCCAGTCATGTCCGCTGAGAGGAAATATTCCTGAGTCGCCGGCACCAGATCGTTGATGATCGTATTAGGCGGGAAGTAGTTATAGGCCCAAGGAATGGTCTTCCCGCTGTTGGAAGCTTCATGTACGGCTTTCGATAACGGATCCAGATTGCCGGCTTCAATATTCGTCATAGCCGGAATAAATCCGAACTCATCCACAATATAATGCTTTCCGGTTTCGCTGGTGAACATCCAGTTTAGGAAGTCGACGCCTGCTTTAATCTCCGCCTCGCTGGCATCGGCATTGATCGCCCAGTTGCTGGCCACGCCGACCGCCAGCTTATCGTTGCCGCTGAGCGGGAATGGCATCATGCCCATTTCGAAACCTAGATCCCCGTAATCCTTGAACATTCCGTAAGCCCAGTTTCCTTGGTGGATCATCGCGCTCTTGCCGGTCGCAAAGTCACCGATCTGATCGTCGTATTTCACTTCCATCGGATTTCTGGTATTGGCTTTAATGGCATCCATGAATTTGGCAAATTCCTGGAATTCCTTCGTATCCGCCATCTTGACTTCGCCTTTGTTCAGCTTGTCGACATAGTCTACCGGGTCTTTCTGCAGAGCGAAAGGCGTATTCAAAATATGCCCGATCAGGAAATAGCCTTCCTGGGATAGTCCCAGTCCGTTAATACCCTCTGCTTTGAACTTTTCGAGCGTTTTGACAAACGAATCGTAATCCTTCACGTCTTCGGGGCTGACCAGGCTTTTGTTGTAAACGAGGCCGTAGCCTTCTACGCCGTAAGGAACGCCAACGACTTTATCGTCAACCTTCAGAGCCATATTAGGCGCAATATTCTTCACGTATTCTTCGTTGCTCTGATCGTACAGATAAGACTTCAATTTATCCGCTTCACTAAGCTTGACAGAGAAGACGGTCGGCCCCTGATTGCTGCTCAGCTTGGTTTGAAGCGTTTGCAGATAACTGTCGCCGGTAGAGCCCCAAATTTCCACATCAATTCCGGTCTCTTCCGTGTATTTCGCAGCCAATTCCTCCAGTTGCTCAGAGATTTCAACCTTACTGTTGAAGACAGTAATTCTTTTGACTTCGGACGGAGACTTGCCGCCATCACCCGCGTTCTTGTTCTCGGATGAACCGCAGCCTGCCAGCGCCAGCGCCACTATAAGCAAGGATGAAACAAGTAAAATAAGTTTTCTGTTTGCTTTCAACGCCATGTGCATCCCCTCATAACTATTAAATTTTAGTAAAACGTTATACTAAAACTATATGCAATGTGGATAGCGCTGTCAAGTGCGGATTTTTACCTTACCGTACCTCTCCAGTTGATTTTGGCGCTGAATTTGAACGGTCCTGCGTTCACCGCGCCTCCGATCATTTCCAGCAGTTCCTTCGCGGCCAAATACCCGCTTTCGTACCGCGGGATGCTTACCGTAGTCAATCCGACCATTTCGGCCAGGTCGCCGTCATCGAACCCCGTTACGGAAATATCCTGGGGAACCCTTATATTATTCTCCTCCAAGGCGCGGATGGCTCCGAAAGCCATATCATCGTTCGCGCAGACGAGTACCTCGGGCAGGGAATGGCTCAGAATAAAGATTTTGACCGCCTGATAGCCGCTTTCCTCGCGGTAATTGCCGTGAAAATAGTATTTGTAGTCGAATGGAATATTATTCTTCTTCAGCGTATCTTCAAACCCCGCGAACCGCTCTTTGTTATCCAGCGTATAGTCCGGCCCGCCGATGAAGCCGAACCGCTTGAAGCCTTTGTTGACAAGGGCTTGGACCAGCTCGCACATCACCGTATAGTTATCGACAATGACGCTCTTCGTATATTCGGTATCAATCACCCGGTCCATCAGAATGATTGGAAAATTTTTGCCCGAAACCGATTTTAGAAAATCGTCCGACAGCTTTCTGTCCAGCGTAATGGCGCCGCTAGCGAAGCTGCTTCTCATGAAATTTTTGCTGGATTTATCAGTACAGATAATGAGGTCATAATCGTTGTCTTTAAGATAATCATGAACGCCGTTAATAATTTTGAGGTAAAAATAACGGTCGAACTCGCTGAAATTAAAGACGATCGTGTTTTTCCTCCCGGTTTTCAAGTTTTTTCCCATAATATTCGGATGATAGCCTTGCTCGGCACAAATCTGCAGAATGCGCTCCCTTGTCGCTTTTCCGACATTTTTACGCCCGTTTAACACGTTGGACACGGTGGATACCGATACCCCGGCTATTTTCGCTATATCTTTGATCCCTATCATCTTGGCCCCACCTTTATTTCATTCTAGCATGGATTATAGCATATCGAATAAATTTATGTAAATTTTACTCGATTATATAGATAAAAAGTAAAATATTTTACTGAAATATTTTTTTGTTAAATGCTTTATTGGAGGATATTATCTTTAAGCGAGAGTGTTTGCCCATTGGCCCCCCACATGGAGTCTATCCCGCTAGTTTCATAACAACAGTATATTACGAGATTTCCTTGCGGGCCATAGCAGAGTTCAGACTTTGGTCCAGTATGGCACTCAACCTGGGACCATTTCGCATCAGGGCGGAGAAAGGTAAACTGGTAAACAAAATATTGCCTGGGGGTTATTTGTTGATGAGTGAGGAAGCCGTACTGCAGCTACGGAATGTTACGAAGAAAATCGGGAGACGCACGATTATCGACCAACTGTCTTTAGACATCTCCCGTGGAGAAGTATTCGGATTGCTAGGGCCTAACGGAGCAGGGAAGACGACAACGATCCGCATGATTGTCGGACTGATCTCCATGACGAAGGGCGAAGTGATCATTAACGGGGTTTCCGTGCGGAAGCAATTTGAATTGGCCATGACCCATGTGGGGGCAATCGTGGAAAATCCCGAGATGTATAAATTTCTGACCGGATATCAGAATTTGCTGCAGGCTGCGCGGAAGCATTCCGGTGTCACGAAGGAGCGGATCCGTGAGGTCATTGAGCTGGTCGGTCTGCAGCACCGGATTCATGAGAAGGTGAAGAGGTACTCTCTTGGCATGCGTCAGCGGCTGGGGATTGCACAGTCCTTGCTGCACAGGCCTTCGGTTCTCATATTGGACGAGCCGACGAACGGGCTTGATCCGGCGGGGATTCGCGAGCTCCGGGAATATTTGCGCCACTTGGCCCGGGAAGAGGGGATCGCGGTTATCGTTTCGTCTCATTTGCTGTCCGAGATGGAGCTGATGTGCGACAGGGTAGCGGTTCTCCAAACAGGCCGATTGATCGACGTGCGTTCTGTCCATGAGATGAAGAGCGCCGGCGGGAAGCATCAGATCCTGATCGAGGTTAGTGAGCCGGAATTAACGAAGGAGGCCCTGATTTCCTTGCTGCCGGCGGAGCATATCGCCATACGCGGCGGGAGATTGGAAATAACGGCGGAACGGCAGCGGATTCCCGAGCTGATCAGGGCATTGGTGCATGCGGAAATTGATGTCTACGGCATTCACGTGGTTCAGCAATCGTTGGAAGAGCAATTTTTGGAGATTACCAGGGGGGAGCAAATTGTCTAGTTTCGTTAACCTTGTTCGTAATGAAAATATGAAAATTTACCGTCGGCCCCGCACATGGGCGATGGTTGGAATATTGATTCTGGTTGTTGCATTAATGTCGGGCATTGTCAAATGGGATGAAATCCGAAGCGTCCAGAGTACAGACTGGAAGCAGAATATCGCGCAGCAGAATGAGCAAATCCGTCAGCATTTGGAGACGGAAGGGGCCAGCCTGAGTCCGGATGCGAAGCAGAAGGCGGAACATGAGCTCAAGTTAAACGAGTACTACCTGGAGCATAACCGGAACCCGGAACAGAGCACCCCCTGGGACGTAGTGAACAACTCGGCGATGCTGCTTGTTCTGGTTACGCTGTTGACGGTTATCGTCGCTGCCGACATGATAGCGGCCGAATTTTCGTGGGGAACGGTTAAGCTGCTGCTGATTGGCCCGGCCTCCCGTTCCAAAGTGATGCTGAGCAAGTATACGGCTACCCTTGGGTTTGCGCTGTTTCTGCTCGTTGTCTGCTTCCTGTCCGCGTTTGGCTTGGGGGTGCTTTTCTACGGGACGGAAGGGCTCGTGCAGCCCTATGTGACTATAGCGGCTGATGGCCGGATTCAGGAAGGCTCGATGCTTCTCCATCTTTTGCAAAGCTATGGCTTCAAAGTGGTTGAGCTGATCATGTATGTAACCTTCGCCTTTATGGTATCGGCGGCCTTCCGCAGTTCATCGATGGCCATCGCATTTTCTCTGATGTTCATGATGCTGGGCCATCCGATAGTGCAAATATTAAGCCGGTATGAATGGGTGAAATATCTGTTGTTCGCTAATGTAGATTTAAGCCAATATGTCAGCGGGACTCCGCTTCGTCCCGATATGACGATGCTGTTCTCTATCGGCATTTTGCTGGCCTATTATGCGGTGTTCCATTTTATTGCCTGGCTGCTCTTTACGAAGCGGGATGTGGCGGGGTAATATTTCGCTCTGAACGTGCCAGGAGGAGTCTTGATGCATTCAAAGCTCAGGTTGCTCGGGAAATAGAAGTGCTGCATTTTCTTGCGAAACCTGGAAACGTTATTCGGGCAAAATGGCACCATTCCATTTTCTTACGAAACTCCATATCGCTATTGCCCAAAAAAGAAGGCCATGGAGCATGATTTCGCCCAGATAACGAACCCGAGTTTCGTAATATTTGAAATGGCATCGTTTTTACGGCAATAACGTTACCAAGGAGACTGTCGATTAATGGTATACAACCAAAGATCATGCGATAATCGCGCACGGTTTGGTTTTAACGGACCCCCAGAGACCTTATTCGCTCCAAAAGGGCCATTCGGTAATTTTAACGGACTGGGATGACCTTATTCTCAAGAAATGCACGCGAAAGTAGGAGAATTTCAAGTAATAAGCGCAACTGTTTCCGTTAGTCTAAAAAAAACCACCTATTTTTGCGAAATAGGGTCTCCCAGGTCCGTTACGTTTTCGCCTGTTGGACTTTTCACTAGTGCAACATCCTGTTGAACGCTTTTCCCACAATGAATCGACAGCCTTTCAAGGTTCATAAGCGAGATTGAAAACGGACAAAGAGCGAGTGTTAGCGGAATAGGACCGCTGGACTCGCTCTTTCTTTCGGAAGTATTAACCGTTTATGCGGTTAAGCTTTTCCAACAGTAGTTTTGCAGTAACCTATTGAGGTATGCCGTATGCCTTTGCACCGTGAGCGTAATCAGACTAATGCGCCGTACATCATTTAATTTCTGTGAACACGAATGCGGGCTGCTTCCACGTGGCCCGGCAGCTTCTCGTAGGAGCCTATTTCCTTAATGAGGGGATAGAGAGCTTCCAACGCTTCTTGATTCAACTGGCCGATGGTCGAATACGTGACCATATTTTTGACCGTGATTCCGGAGAAGGCCCGGGCAAAGCCGTTGGTAGGCAGCACAGCGGTAATCCCGATTCCATAATTGGCTGCGGAAAAAGGGGTGCAGGTTCCGATCAGAATTTCCCCTGCACGATTAATCTGGCCTAGCACCCGGTCCTGGAGCTCCTCTTGACAAACTACCATCAAATGCTCCGGAGCGAAATCATTGATCAGACGGCAGGCCTCATCCATGTCCGGCATGATGAGGATAGCTCCTTTGCCGGATGGACCGAACACGTTTCGCAAGTAGGACTTTCTCGGCTCTTCTGCTTTGTCTATGTACTGCCGGAGCAGCCGTTCTACTTCGATGGCCAGACGGCCGGATGTCGTAACCAGCAAGGAGGAGGAATCCGGCCCATGCTCTCCTTCATTGATCAGGTCACAGGCAACAGTGGAAGGGTCCGCGGATTGGTCCGCCAAGATAACGCATTCGGTCGGGCCGAGACCGACCACGGTCTTCTTGCCGAAGGCTAGAGCCATGCTCATCGCTGCGGCAATGCCGCCCGGACCCGGACCGAAGATTCCGTCCACCTCCGGAACAGAAGGCGTGCCTTGGGCGAAGCCGGCAATGATGGAGACGCCGTTGCCCACGACGAAATGATCGGCACCCGCCAGCCTGGCGGCAGCTACCGTCCCGGGATCTCCCAGACCGTTCGGCAAGGGAGGCATCCCGACAATGATATTCCGGATGCCGGCTACCTTGGCTGCGGTGACCAGCATGATGGAAGTGGAGATCATCGGGCCTTTCCGGGCGGGAATCCAAATCCCTACGGAATCCAGCGGGTTGACCTTCTCCCCGATTACCGTTCCCGGACGGATTTCCAGCTCCCAGGACTCGGGCTTCATAGCTTTGTTGACTTCCCTGACATTTTCGATTGCCTGGTCGATCGCTGCTCTCAAGGCAGGGGTTAGCGAGGCGATGCTTTCATCGATATAGTCTTGAGGCAGAATCAGATCATCCAGCACTACTTGATCATAGGTGCTCGTTGCATTGCGAATGCCGTCATCCTTATGCAGGGCAACGTCATCAAAAATAGAATAAATCCCCGTCAACACCCCGCGGTCGAACAGTGCCTTGTGAGTTTGAAATCGTTTGGCGAAAGCCTCCCGCTCCTCGGGAAAACGAAAAATGATTTGGCTCATACCAGTATCCCTCCTACTAATATTTCTCCGGAGAAACCAAAGCGGCTCATTGGAGTATAACAAAATAGAACCAATATAAATGAAAGACTCGCTTGCTCTTGCAGGATCACGAGCGGAAACGCTGAGGAACGATCCATACGCAAGACAGTTAAAGAATATCAGCGGGTACTCAGAGGAAGAGCAGGCAAAGTTTGAATAACATCCGTCTGCTTTGTGAGATAATGACCGTAAAGGAGGGCCTGCCATGTTCGGAAGAGAAGTTCAGTATAGTGATACAGGGATCACACTATATATGAAAGGTTTATTAAGCTGGTTTGCCGTCAAAAGAAAGCTGGTTATGCCTTATCACACCATCAAGAATGTACTAGTCGATGAGTTTGACCCTCCGCGTTGGATGCTGAGAATGCCCGGTACTTCCATATCGGCCCTTTATATCTATGAAGGCAGCTTTAAATATGCGGATGAGTGGTACTTCCTGTCCTTTGAACGCCGCGAGCCGCTGGTCCATATCGAGCTGGAAGGGCACGAGCACTATAAATACGTTATTTTTCAAACCGACAACCCTACAGAGACGGCTTCGAACATACGAAGACGCTTGGCGAGTTTGCGGGGATAAGACGCAAGCAAGCATCGTCGAGGCGCTGCCTCCTAGAAAGTGGGGGAGCGCCACGAACCCATTTTCGATTTAATCCCACTCAAAATTCTTCAGTAAAATCTCCTCTGTTTTCGTTAAATCCTTAACAGTATAATCCGGTTCGATTCCAGCTTGCTTCAGCTTGTTTAGCCGGTTCAACCAAATTGTCCTTATCCCGATCCTGGTTGCATTTTGTAATCACCCCCTCATTTCCGATTTTTTAAATTTTGTCGAGAGTGAGCATGGCAGACAATTTTTCTTCTTCTGAAGACACTCCGATTAGAAAATCGTAGGTGCCTTTTACATTTTGCATAAACCATCGTCCCTTTCTTTTTTTGGATTAAATAAAAAAACGCGCAAGACCTCTTGGTCCTGCGCGTTCTATATTCCGCAGGGAGGCCAACGCGAGAAGCGTTAGCCCACCCTGAATATTACAGGTGTACTAACGCTGTTTGTGATGATGATGAAGTTGGTTCAGAACTATGGTATTCATAACTTAAGTCCTTCAGCCAATTATTTACAGATGATTATAACAATAAATTTTAAGAGGTGCAAGTGATTCTATTAATGACTGCTGAAGCTATTTGTTTTTATGCAAAGAAAAAGGGGCTTGGTCAAGCCACAACGTACTTTGCCCGACATTCTGTAAAGTGGTTTGGAAATATTGTTGGGCTACCAAATGATTGTTAATTAACTTACATTATTTGGTTCCTTAATCTTACTTTTTATGCAACTAAACATTTGTTTTGTGATTTAAAGATTTATTTGGTAGACAATCCCATTAATTTGGAATAACATTGGAAGTATTAAATACGAGAGAAGGTTGTGTTTGAGAGATCGGTTGAACATCCTGGGGTAATCTTAGGTGAAGAAGATTATTGGGTTGACATTTACGTAGCAAGAGAAATGCATGGAGGAATGCCTGATGGTTATTACATTTTTAAAGAAGCACCTTGCAGTGGTGGCGTCTGCAATCCGACGTGATTAAATGAACGAAAAGGGCATCGGGGTATTTTTATTAGGAGTAAGTACGTTGCTGTTTATTGCACAAAAAGGCATCCATTATATCAGTGCTGCCATACTGGCCTCCGCAAAGTGGCAGCCAGCGTCACCAACCTTCAATTCTGCGTATGAAGCGATAAGTAATCCTATCTCAAATGCCCCCATTCTGATCTCGTTTCTCGCTGGAATTGGTTTTCTACTGTGGGGATATTTTAAAAGAAACCCAAAGTAACACTTCTGCAAAATACTTATTTTAAAAAAATGCCGCAAACACTTAGCGGCATTTTTTTATGAGTACGCCCAGCATGGGCGTCATCTCTAGGGTGAAAGTCCCGAACGGGGGCTGGCGAACGCCTACCGTTAGCCAAGAGCAAGGGTGTCCGCCGTGAGGCGGAATCTGAAGGAAGCTTAGAGGCAAATGCACGAGCCAAGGTACACGAACTCGATTTGAGGCAAGGCTAGCTGGATGAGTCCCCACAACAGGACGAAATCCGAAGTCGCCAAGAGCTAGTCTTGTATACACGAGTGGCTGCGGACAGACAGATGACGTTCTTATCTGGGGAGACCTGCTGAATACGCGAAGTCACTTCGTAACCGTGGTTGAGAAGCCACGCTGAATCTGCAGGAGTCAGCAGAGGCCATAACAGGTTTAATGAATCCCGCGTTAATATGAGGAGGGGGTTTTTATGATTTCGAAAATTCTTTTTAAGATCGATAGTAAGGAATTTAATAATCGATATGGTGTTCCATTAGATATGAATTCTATTAGGCAGGAAGTTTGTTCTTTAAGAAATAATAAAATTATTACGAGAAGGATTATCGGTAGTGGAATTGATTTTGCGGAATCTATATTTGATCAAAAAAATATAGCAGAAGTTATCCTGTCTAATATAGAAATTCAATTTGCTTTGTATCAATTTTATGTTTTTTATAGTGCTGTAGAAAATAAAGAAGATCGTTCAAAGGAAAAATTAACTTGTGAGATTTGTTATCCTAAAGAAGATAGTAAGTTAAGTGATTTGACATTATCAAATTTGCTATCAATCTTCGATTCTTTAGTTGTAGTTTACAAAGAAGATAAAACGATTGTTGTAGCTAGGCTATCAAGTTTAGAATCACAAATGAAAATCTATAATATATACAGAAGGTTGTACGAAGAATCACTGTTAAATCCATTTATTCTAACTTTTATAACCGAAAATAAATGGGATAAATTGGAAGATGTCAGTAGCAGCATCTATCAATACCAGCCTTGCGAAGACGACATAAATGCTATTGTTCTAATGAAATGATCTTCATTAATTTTATAGAACAACAATTGATACTGTCCAATTATTTCATGTTTTATTGTTTGGGCTGGAATGTCCATGATGTTACAACGAGCATGACACTGAAGAAATTGGAAAAATATCACAAAAAAATATTTTTCACTTCAACTTCCGATCGGTTCTTATCGCAGCTTCTCATGATAGCCGACGCTTAACATGACTATCAGCCAATAAATTGCCTCAATAGCTGATTAAATTTGTCGCGTTCTTCCCAAAATGGACCATGGCCGCTGTATGAAAAAGGGACAAGCTGTGAGTTTCTTATCCTGTGATGGAGTTCTTGAGCTTGCGCGAAAGGGATCACTTTGTCATGAATGCCGTGAATGATTAAAGTAGGGGCAACAATTTTGTGTAGATCGGCCACCAGGTTCTCATCCCTCAGCAAAATGATAATGGCCGCAGTTGACCACCGGCGGCTTGTAATCCCATGTGAATAAACCAATTCGAAAATGGCTCGGTGATATATTGAAAGAAGAAGGTTTCTGTAACGGTCCGCATCATCTTGGGGCGATCATTTAATGCTTCAGTAAGAAGCTGATTGGCCGTTTCTTTGGTAAACCCTCTGGGAGCTGCAGCGTCTATTAAGACAAGCCTGGATACTCCGAAACCGTTGTAACGTGCCATATATCTAATGGCGATCGCTCCACCGGTAGAGTGCCCCGCAAGAGTGAAATGATTTAATTGAAGCGCATCAATGACAGCTCGGATATCATCCGCCAACCGGTCATAAGTGTAGCCGCTTATCGGTTTATCCGATTTGCCGAAGCCTCTCCAGTCTATGCCTATGCAGCGGTATCCCATGGCGGGAAGAACATTAAACTGATATTCAAACAGTTCATGGCTTAACGGCCAACCATGTAAAAACACTATCGTCTTATGTCCGCCGGGGTTAATATCTTCCACATAGAGCTTTACTCCCGGTTCTACAGTAACAAAGTATCCCACGTCGATTCCTCCGTTAATCAAAGTGCATCAACCATAAGATACTCACTGAGGGAAACAAAGGTGAATGCCTATTCCCGTTTGCTTCTTGCAAATAAGGCGGGGGCTATTTGGTGGATAGAGGTGGAAATCCTGCACGACTCCACAGCCATAAGGGAGTATGAACGTCAATCGGTGCCAATCCGCTGCCATGCAGCGCATTTTCCCATGCTTCCGCGACCGCCTTCCGGTCATCTGCCGTGCCATTCATTACATCGGAAGAACACAATCCTAATTTGACCGTAGCTTTCAAAACGTGTGTATCAGGAGCAACCGTAATCAGTTCACGGGACTTCCATTTAACTCCTGTATAGGTCTCCATCACATACAGCCAATAATTGAAAATTTTCGGGCCGGACAGATACGGAAATTCCGATTTACGGGTGGCCTGCATTATGTGTTTGAGGGGGGCGACGTCAAATTGCACCGATTCCAGCAAGCCCCAAACGTCTCCCTTAGCCGAGGATTGAGCGATTCCTTGTGAAACCTTCCGCCAAATTTCCGGATGACGATTGGGCTGTAAAGCTACACGATACTGAAGCAAAGCCAAGCGCAGTTCATCCAGGGAGCTTTCGGATACGGCACGGGGATGAAATATCCATCTGGTACTTTTATCGTGATAAGCCTGCGCAATGAATTCCCAAAGTGTGAAAGAATTTCTTTGATAATTTAACGACATTCCCAATGTCAACACGTTCGGCATTTCCGCGTCAGGGACCATTCCAATTAGAGCATCCTCAGGCATTACCTCCCCGCCAAGAAGACCTTCCCTATGCATCTGTATTAACAGCTTCACTTTTTCCAAAAAGGATTCGTTCGTCATATTCTCCTCCATATAGGCCAGTGACTGATCCAAAATATTTCACCAGATGAAATCCAATAATTAGATAATTGAAAGCGATGAAAATGAATGCAAACCGACCCGTCTGAGGCAGTTAATAAGTTTCGTAAATGAGTTGGCGATTCATTTCAAGCTTCCTATTAAACGACACGTAAATATACAGTTGTCCGGCCGGAGTATCCCCCGCATCGTAACCCAACCGAGTGGTGCCGTCCCCGTCAAACCTAAGCTCGGACAGGACCAATTCGCTTACATCTTCGTCAGGATGCGTCTGGGCGATCAGGTCCAGCGCTCGAAGAGTAAGCTCGTCCAAGTTCAGCCAAGCTTTCTTGATGATGGGCGACAACCGTTTCATATCCGCTTTGGCGGGAACATCCGCGGTAACGGAAAGCTCATTCCCCTGATAATGAAGCGCGGCTGTATAATAAGATAGTGAGCTATCGTACGTGAAAGTGGCTATCCCCTTGACGGTGTGGTCCGGCTGGACGATGAGATTATCGGCATAATCCAACCGCTCCAGCTTTGGATTATGCAGGGTATCCAGCTTCGAAATTTTATTTTCCGAACAGTAGAGCTCGACCAAGCGCGAATTATGGCTGAGATCCAACCCCGTGATATGGTTGTTGAAACATCTTAAACTTAGCAAATCCGGGTTTCCGGTGACATCCAGTTTCGTTAGATGGTTATGATTGCAGCGGATTTCGATCAGTTTCGTGCAGTTCTTTATATTCAAGCTGATCAAATAATTGTTTCCGCAATCCAGATGCGTGAGCAGCGTGTTGTGCTCCAAGTTCAAACTGAACATTGAATTGTAGCTGCAATTCAGTTCTTGTAAATTGTTTCCCCCGCATTCGAGCGTTCTCAGATGGATATTTGTGCCGATGTCGAGCTTCGTCAGGTTATTAAACGAGCAATCCAGTTCCTCGAGAGACGCGAAATGTTCAATTCCCTTCAGGCTTGAGAAGCCTTGATTCGCAAGCTGCAGCGATACGACTCGCTCCACATCGCCCGTCTCAATCCATTCACGGTTTTCGCAAAATTTCTCCAGAACGAATGTTTTGAAACGTTCATCAACGAAATCTTGGGTAATATTCATGGCACTTCTCCTTTTGCGGCAATCTCATCCTCCCATAATTGGAGGAGAAGGCGGGCTATTTTCTAGTGGATTTCCGAATTTTTGCGATGCTTCCAGTCCCGGTAGCGCCCGCAAATTTAATTATAGGTTCTCATGGTGAAAAGGACAGCGTCTTTTGACTCAGTTTCGGTGATAAGTAAACTTTTTCTGGTAAATAGAAGGAATACTCAGAGGAGGTATCAAATATTAAAACAACCTCGTCCCTGAATTTGCCGTGAAAAAGGAGGAAGAAAATTGACGCTTAGACCAAGGGTTTGCGCCGCAATTATTAGAAAAAATCGAATTTTAATGGTATTTCACGATCATGGGGATCGCAGTTTTTGGACATTTCCAGGAGGAGCAGTAGAAGAGGGAGAAACTTTGGAAGAAGCCGTATTGCGCGAAGTCAAGGAGGAAGTAAAGCTGAATGGCAGAGTCGAACGCTTTTTATTCGAAGATACATATTCCCTCGGTCCCGATTACTGTTTTTTAGTTAGCGTTGATCCAGAGGAAGAGGCACAACTGGGAGAGGACCCGGAACTTCCGCCGAATGAGCAAGTTATGAAAGCAGTGGCTTGGTTTACACTTGAAGAAATGAAACATGACAGGCAGGTATCGAAGGTCATTAAATGCTTTAATGTTGCCTACCCTTAACGAAAGGCGGGATGATTATGGTCATTTCAAAGGAAGCTCGTGTAGTCGATGATCCCGTGATTAGAGAAGAAGTATTTGTTTATGGAGTATCCAAACAAATAAAGGACCATTGTTCGTCAAATGCTACCATCCGCAAAGGTATTCGATTAATGAAGAGGGGCGCCGCCATGAGTTGGAGCGCTCGTTATCCTTTCAGGATTATCTTTACGAGAATAGTAGACTATGTCCGGGTATTCTGCGCATAAATCATAGATACATTCACCGGACGGAATCAGGTCACTTTTATGTAGTTATGCATCATACGGAGGGGAAAACTCTCAAAGCCGGTCAAGTGGAAACCGCCCATATGTATCAAGTTGGAAAATCGGCAGGATGATATGGTTAACCGGTATGGGGGGCTTTGAGAAGAACCCCCGGCTTGCCGAAAGAAGATCCCCTCAATTCTGATAGCCGATGATCCGCATATGGGTATGATTGGTCTTATTTCCTATTGTCGGTGCCTGTACTGCATAGGGGTACAGTTTTTGTATCTTCGGAATAGTCGGCCAAAGTAGTTGATGTTGCAAAAGCCGACGGCATCGGATATTTCTGTGATGGTCAGACTATGATCGTCAAGCAGCTTTTCGGATTTTTTGATGCGGAATTTATTAACGAATTCCGTGAATGTTCCCCCTGTCGCCTTCTTAAATATTCTGCAAAAATGAGACGAACTCATATTAGCAATGGACGCTATTTCTTCCAAGGTGATTTTTTCATGGTAGTGCTTTTCTACATAATGAATGATTTGATTCAGCAATTTAATATTTTGTTTATCCGCTTCCATGCTTCGGGTTGGTTTATCTTCAGATGAATAGAGCCTGGCTAATTCCGTTGTGATGACGAAGATATATGCTTTTATGGCTATGGCATAACCGACTTTTTGCTCGTTATATTCCCGGATAATGCCTTGCAACGGTTCTATAAATATCCGATAATTAGCGTCCGTTGGTTTTAATACTATTGGCGGGGACAAGGGGTTAATGAGGGGGATATTATCATAATAGTCAAGCAGCTCGGGGTTGATTAGTAATTCCCTATTAAATAGAATCGCATAATAATCGGGTGTTTCGTTGATTGCTTCCCCAGCATGGATAAGATTTTCACGAATGATAAAAATATCTCCTTCAACCGCATGGAATGTTTGCCCATCGATTTGAAATTTCGCTTCTCCCTCTGCCATGTAAATTAATTCAATGATTTGCTCATGCCAATGAGGGTGAAAAAGAGCTAAAGAATTGTCTTTTGGCGGTTGATAAATAAAATAGGGGAAGGATTTACTTTTTAATACCGGAAATTCCTGATATTCAACTTTATGATTCATGGAAAGTCCCCCTTGTACCGGTCAATATAAAATGATAGTACGGTTCGTTTTTGGTGTATAAATAACGGATCCCCAAAGCAAAATTGTGCGAAAATTAAGCAAAATTAGATAGAGAACATCCCACATTAGAAATGTATCATTAACATAAATCGGAATGAGGAGAACTCAAACCGGTGATAACCCGCCGTTGATTCAGAATTCCCGCTTCGAGATGTGAAAAGTTTCAGAATATTTTATAACGGAAAAACCTTATCACGACGAGAACCTTTACCTTTTGACGAGATCATTTTCCCATTTCATGATTTTATAATATTATAAAGCGCTCTCATGCAGCAGGCGTTGGAAGGGAGTGGGAAATAAAGCAAATTGTTGTTTAGACTCTAATTAACTATGTATGCTAAATCTCGAAAGGGGATATCGTATGGTGAATAAGAGGTGGTTCGGTTGGCTCGTTATAGGACTTCTATTTACTTTAATGACTTCCTGTTCTACGAATACAGACATGCATAGCGAATCGCAGGAGAATAGGCTGGAAAATGATCAACAAGATAACAAGGAGGAGCACTCGTCAGAACCGGTAACGATTAAAATCGCCATCGGTTGGGATGATCAAATTTTTGATTCCAGGTTTGGTGAAATAGACAAAAAATTAGACAATATTAACATTGAACGGATTCCTTTTGACACCACCTGGGGTGGTTTAGAAGAAATTTTTGCTTCTGGTGTTGTTCCGGATATCGTTGTTAGTATCCATTATGACACAATCAAGGAATTACTGGATGCCGATTTAATCTATCCGCTTGATGATCTGATCGCGAATAGCGATTTTAACCTGGAGGATCTTAATCCGGCTTTAGTTTCGTATGCCCGTTCCTATGACCCGGAAGGCAGATTGATAGGGATGCCGGATGGGGTAGGATTTAAGGCCTTTATTTTATAATAAGGAAATTTTCGATTTATTTGGAATCGAGTACCCGACCAAGGAAATAACTTGGTATGAGGCATTGGAGCTTGCTAAACAAATGACTGGAGAAAGAAACGGTCAGAAGTATACGGGATTGGTTTTTGATGAACCGAAAATCCCGTTAGAGCAATGGGCGGTTAATCCTGTCGATCCTGATACAGATGAGGTGTTATTGACGAAAGAACCTGCCTTTAGAAAATATTATGATTTAATGAGGCAATATTATAGTATTCCGGGCATTATGGATGTAGGAGTGGAGGGGAATTTATTTTATCAAGGATTTGCTGCAATGAATGCCGGATGGTCTGCTACTTTACTAGGCGATTGGGGCGATTTGGAAGGAAACAAGGGGAAAATCGAGATTGCACCTGTACCGACCTGGCCTGAACTTCCCGGTGTCCACCCTTATTTAACAACAACTCCAATGATGATTATGAAAGAAAGTAAGCATGTGAACGAAGCTTTTGCCGTCTTGCTGGAATATGTATCCGAAGAGAATCGGCTTAGAATATCTCGAAAGGCTGGAAGTGGCTCTGTTCTGCAAAACAAAGATGTATTAAGCCAATATGGGGCAGATGTCCCTAGTTACGTAGGGAAAAATGTGGATGCTTTTTACGAATGGACACCAGCAGAGCTAGAGAGGCAAAGTCAATGGGATCGATTGGTTGACTATAAAATAGATGATTTTGCGAAATCGGATGATGATGTGATTACTTTTTTACGGAAACTGCAAGAGGAGCTGGAAGTTAAGATTAAAGATGAGAAAGCTAAGCAGGAATAGTGACAAAGTGATACGCAAAGAAACGCCAATGCAATCGCTGGTGTAGCTCCGGGAATGAAGTGAGGTTGCTCAGCAAGATGTATGGGCACATGAATGACGAACATCGGAAAGCCGTATGAGGGAATTTTCCGTACGGTGGTTTGATGAGGAGGGGCAGAAACTCTCTGCCCTTCACTCTATATATGCAGAATCATTTATATATTATAAAATTATTCTCAACAGAGAAAGGGGCTGTACAGATGAAAACTGTAATGAGAATTTTCGGACTTTATATAGTAGTTGTAATACTATCAATCATATTATTCTACTTTTTAACTTCATTATTTAATCAAAACACAGATAATTTTATTCCTGTTATTCTACTACTTATTTCTCTTCAAGCATCACTTATGCTGGCTATACAAATAAATTCTTTATTGAACAATAAAAAGTGAATAGGTTCTTGCTGCTGAAGAAAGCCATCATCGGACGATTCAGTTGCCTCCGTTCCGCTCGAAAGCTACGATCCAATCCCCTTGAACGGCGGCATATCCCGAATCTCCCTCAATTATGAGTCCGTACAAGTTTCTAACATCCAAATATTCTTTTCGCTCGCCGTTTTCGAATTCCAGGGTAATGTAATAATAGGTGCGAGAAGAATGGCCAGGGTGTACATGACCATTTTCATGATGATGATGGTGCGACTGAGTACGTACTTCCATTCGTTTCGCCACTACCCGGGCAAATACGGATTCCCGCGGTGAACTTGCATTTTTGACGTAGCGGGCCCCATTCATCACGATTCCGATGAGAACGACGGCAAATACGACCACAACGAGTATCGGTATAATGGAGGACATCATTGAAAACCCCCCTCCAAACGATGGCCCCATATCGAACATATACTATTCCTCCATCATAGTTTGTCGCAAATCTCAATGGGGGGTGTAATATTCCTCTAATACCGGGTTATTCATCTTCGAGATGGCTCCGTTAGGAGCTTTTTTTACCACATAGGAATCTTTAAGTTCTTTACAGCATTAATACGATGAAAATATAGATTCTTATTGGCATAAAAAGCTTCCTCTAATACCGGGTTATTCATCTTCGAGATGGCTCCGTTAGGAGCTTTTTTTATAGCTTAAAATAGCTTTATATGTAATAATCAACAGAAACCCGAAGATCGAAAAGACGAATGCAAAACCAATGATGAATAAAGTTACATTTGTGTAGCTGCCGACTCCGGCGGGAATGGTGCCGTGCGGATTTAGAAAAAAGTACGGGTAAAATCCGTCAAATAATCCTCTGATTAAGGAAACGGCGCAGTAGAGAACCGGGAAGCCTAACCAATAAACAACGTATTTATAATGGTATGATTTCTTCTCTTCAAACATCATCCAGTTCAAAAGCACAAGCACCGGAATTAAGTAGTGCAGCGTGAAGTTTGTTATGATTCGAGGTCCGGTATAGGTTCCCCCGCTCGAGAGAAGAAAGTGGTAAGTCAGCAAGCCCACAAGGATATAGATAAGAGATGCATTTTTACAGAAATCCAGAAGCTTGCTTTCTGTTCTCTTGAACAGCATGGTCACAGCACTAACGGAAAATGTCAATGTAATGAATAGATTAGCATGAATTGTAAATTTGGTCATGGAAGCGAAGGGAGCAGGAGAATAAAGGATATGTAAGAGCACACTGATCAATCCGGTAAGAGCTATGAGAAGATGTAAGCTCACTTTCATATGTTTTCTTGTCCCCTTCGATAATAATCCGGCCATATTCTTTCCTCCTTACATGTCAATAGAATCGAACCGGGAAATCCCCGACGGTAATAAAATGTCTCTCATAATGAAAAACCTCCTAAAGAACCATTTGAAATCCAGTCTATTTTCGCGATACTACATATTGTAGTCTAGTGATCCAAAAGAAAAGGCGGATTATGAACTTCCACCTATGCTTATCAGGAGCAAGAAGACGCAAGATAGCAATAAAGGTCTGAACAACGCGATCGGCACTTTCACGGCCTTCTCAGGTTCCAGTATTTGCATGATCCTATAATCAATCGCCGTCTCTGTGAAATGAACCGCCGCCTTGCGCCGTTTTATCTTCCCCAATTGAACAAGCTTCAACAAAACATTGCCCAAGTGTAGTTCCGTGCCCATCTGTTTGATAACGAATCGATCCGCGAGCAGCTCTTTCATCGTTTTATAGAAACGGACTGAAGGTTGGATAATGGGTAAATATCCGAAGGCATCTGCGAACAGGGTGGACAAGAACATTTTGATATTGTCCCGTTTGCGGCAATGATACCATTCATGCAGCAAGACCGCATTGACTTCCATATCGTTAAAAAGCTTTAACACTCCTGTAGATACAACAATCTTTGGACGCAGCATGCCGATCGTCAGAGCAATAAAGGCATCGTCTTCCACCACAATCAATTCGGTTTTCCAACTGCGGTACTTATCATTGAACTGCTTCGTTAATTTGTGGTGAGCGCGGGAGCGGAAAAGCTTTATCCCTTTGCGCGTCAAATACCACTGTCTTGTGATTCGCCACAGGATTCGGACAAGTGTATAGCCGATGACGAGGTCGATCAAGATGCCGGAGATCCGTATTCCCTGCAAACTGAAGTCTCTAATTTGATTGGTCAGGAACAGACCCATCTGCATGGTAATGCTCAATACGAAAAAAACCATCAAAGCGTAAACCAGCCGCATTTTTACAACGGAGTTCATTGTTTCTTCCCACTTTTCATTTTTTAGGGAGGGGATGACCATAAATTATCCATTATTTTGGATTCGAGGGGTCCGAAGAAACGGTTCAACCCTTGCCCGTCCACATTCATTCTTTTAATGCTCATTTTATACTCACTTCCCGATACTACGTATTGTAGTATGGTTGCGGGGCGAATGTCAAATATATCAAAAAAGCCCAGCCGTTGTAACGACTGGACTTCGTATGAAGGCAAAGGTCCGGATCTTGCCGCTTCATCCTTTAACCGAACCGGCTGTCAGCCCTTTAACAAAGGACTTATAGCT
The DNA here is from genome assembly GCF_042677205.1 of Paenibacillus residui. Lineage (NCBI taxonomy): Bacteria > Bacillati > Bacillota > Bacilli > Caryophanales > Paenibacillaceae > Paenibacillus > Paenibacillus residui. Next base: position 37,744 of record NZ_JBHTIU010000047.1, on the reverse strand, counting down.
AAAGAAGCCGAGCAAAACGGGGATGAGAACGACCATCGTACCGGCGGCCGACATTTTGCCCCAGAAATAACCTTGCTGTGTCATAAATTTGCTCATATAAACCGGCAGGGTCGCCGATTTTGTAGCGGTTGCGGTGACGGCGAAGAAAAACTCATTCCACGTCACAATAAATACCAGCAATGCCGAGGAGATGATGCCGTTTTTAATTAAAGGCAGCATTATCTTGAAGAATGTCCCTGTCTTCGAACAGCCGTCTATTGTAGCCGCTTCTATAATTTCGCCGGGAATCTCTTTGAAGTAGGTGGTACACATCCAAATCATTAAAGGAATTCCCGCACCCGTATTCAGCAAAATGAGAGCCAGCTTCGTATCCAGCATATTTAGTTTCGCCAATATAATATAGACCGGTGCAATAACGGCAACCGCCGGCAAAAAGATGGTCGTAATAAACCAAAAATAAAGATTATTCGCTTTTTTTATAGAGGAATAGACCAACGCGTAGGAACCCAGCACCCCCAAAATTGCGGATATAATAACCGTGCCGAAAGTAACCTGCACAGAGTTGAATAAATGTTTAAAAAAATCGGGAGTGACAACTGCCCGGTAGTTGTCCATTGTCGGTGTAAAAGCTAGTGATGGAACGGCGACCTGGCTTTCAAATTTGAAGCTGGACAATAACATGTACAGCATTGGAAAGAGCCACACTAAGACCACAGCATACGCTATTGTTGTCACCAGATTATTCTTAATACGCCTGCTCATTTTTTTCACCACCTAGACTAGGATGCTCATATATTCTTTGTATTCTTTTTCATCATAAATCCATAGAATCTTTGGACAACAATAAGCGTAAGCGCTACGGTAACTACGGCGATAGCGGCGGCGGTTCCCACATTCCAATCATAGAACAGCGCCTTATAGGAATAGTACGGCAGATTGCTTGACGAACTGCCCGGACCTCCGGATGTCGTTACATAGATTAACCCGAACACCTTCAAAATATTGATCAAGCCCAAGGTCATGGCAACATTGATATGATCTCTAATGAGAGGCAGTTGAATATGGGTTAACAGCTTCCAGCCTGTAGCCCCATCGATTTTGGCGCTTTCTATTATTTCAGACGGCATGTTCTGCAACCCGGCCATAATGATGAGAAAGAAGAAAGGGGTCCACTGCCATATGATTAGGATCATTATAGTAAGAAGCGCATACTTTCCGAAGAAATCTATCGGTTCTATCCCAAGAGCGTTGGAGATATAATAATTCAGTCCAAGCGACGGGTTCAGCATTAATGTTTTCCATATGATACCGACTACCGCTTCCATTACAAAATAAGGAATTACAAACAGCGTTCTTAACAGATTAACGCCCCTGAAGTTCCGGTTAAGCATCAAACCGAATAAAATGCCAAGCACAGTACAGATCGTTAAGGCAACGACGACAATCAATAAAGAATTAAATACTACTTGGTAGAACTGGCCGTCCGTTAATATTTTTTTATAATTGTCGATTCCGGCGAAATTAATGCCTAAATCGGGTCTCTTCACGTTCCAGTTAATAAATGAAAAAATAATGGTAAGGATAAATGGGATCTGTGTAACAATTCCAACTACAATAAGAGCTGGAAGAATTAATAATTTGCTTTTATCGCCCTTTGTACTCATTGTTCTTCTCCTCTGCAATTAATAAAATTACTGGTACGTTCTTGCAGCGTACCAGTAATTTTGGAGAATGTAGTTCTATCGTTACTTCGCGTATCCTCCCGAAACAGCTACATCGGTCAATATTTTTTGTCCTTCTTCCAATACGGCATCAATACTCTTCTGATCGACTAAATAGGATGCAAGCAATTGAGCGATTTGTTCACCCCAGGATGAATATTCGGCCATGTTTGGAATCGAATTTCCGGTATACGGCGTTTTATTAACAGAAGGATTACGAAAATCAACTTGTAAAATAGCTTTTTTGGTAATGTCCGCAACCGGACTGCGAATCGACCGCATCATCGTGATTGGCGGGATCGCCAAAAAATCGCCTTACATTATGCAAATGATGAGCGACGTATTAGGCCGGCCTATTATGATCAGTAAAGAAGATCAAGTCTGTGCCAAAGGGGCGGCGATATATACCGCAGTCGCGGCCGGTTTGTTCGCAAGCATCGAAGAAGCACAGCAAATTTATTGCGAACCCTATGAGGCGGATTATTATCCGAATCCCGACAAACAGCAGGACTACGCGATGAAATACAGGCAGTATATGAAGCTGGCTCAATCGATTGAGGAATTTCATAGATAATCATTAAATACTACAAAGGACGTGCATATGATGACCAACACTGAACAGTTATCTGTTCTGTCGCTGCGCAGCTTAGCCATTGATATGATAGAACAGGCCAATTCGGGACATCCCGGCATGCCCCTGGGCTGCGCCCCTATGGCGTATACGCTGTGGACCCGATTTATGAACCACAATCCGAACAATCCGGCCTGGTTCAACCGCGACCGCTTCGTTCTGTCAGCCGGTCACGGCTCGAGCCTGCTTTACAGTTTACTGCATCTTTCCGGCTATGCTGTATCTATGGAAGATTTAAAGCAATTCCGCCAGTGGCAGAGCAAGACGCCGGGTCATCCGGAATTTAGGCATACGCCAGGAGTCGAGGCGACTACGGGTCCTCTTGGTCAAGGCATGGCTACTGCTGTAGGTATCGCAATGGCAGAACAGCATCTCGCCGCCGTGTACAATCAACCTGGTTTGAGCGTTGTCGATCACTTTACGTATGTCATTTGCGGCGATGGAGATTTGATGGAAGGCGTCTCCTACGAAGCTGCCTCGCTTGCCGGACATTTGAAATTGGGCAAATTAATCGTGCTGTACGATTCCAACGATATCTCTTTGGATGGCGAGCTGAATATGTCGTTTTCCGAAGACGTAAAGCAAAGATTTGAAGCCCAAGGCTGGCAATATATCAAGGTAGCGGATGGGAATGATACTGAGCAAATTTCACGTGCTCTGGAGCTTGCCCAAGCTGATCTGACCAAGCCTGCGCTTATCGAAATCAAGACGACGATCGGTTACGGTTCGCCGAACAAAGCCGGCAAATCCGCTTCGCACGGCTCGCCGTTAGGTACCGAGGAAGCGAGATTGACGAAACAGGCATTGCAATGGACTCACGAGTCGCCGTTCCATGTTCCGGAGGAAGTGTACGCTCATTTCCATGAGGAAGTTGCCCTAAGAGGAATGAATCAAGAAAAAGCATGGCAGGAGCTGTGGGAAAAGTATGCTCTTGCTTATCCCGATCTGGCCAAGCAGCTTCAGGCGGTCATCGAAGATCGTTTCACACCCGATTGGGATGCAATCCTGCCCCAATATCCGTTCGGAAGCTCTGCGGCAAGCCGTGCCGTTTCCGAACAAATCATCAACGTGCTGGCTAAAGAGTTACCGAGCGTCATCGGCGGGTCCGCCGACCTTGCCAGCTCCAATAAAACAATGATCAAACATACAGAGCCGTTCCTGCCGCAATCCTATCACGGGAAAAACATTTGGTTCGGAGTCCGGGAGTTTGCCATGGGGGCCATACTCAACGGATTGGCTCTGCATGGCGGGTTAAAACCGTATGCCGGCACATTTTTTGTCTTCTCCGATTATTTGCGTCCGGCCATTCGTTTGGCAGCCCTTATGGGCTTGCCGGTTACCTATGTCTTTACACACGATAGTATTGCGGTGGGTGAGGATGGACCGACCCACGAGCCCATTGAACAGTTGGCCTCCTTGAGAGCGATGCCTAACCTGTCCGTCATTCGTCCGGCGGATGCCAACGAAACGAAAGCGGCCTGGAGATTAGCGATAGAATCCAAGGACACTCCAACTGCACTGGTGCTCAGCCGGCAAAATCTGCCTACGATGAAAGATACCCATCTGCTGGCTTATGAGGGGGTTTCCAAAGGGGCTTACGTGATCTCCAAAGGGAGATCGGATCGTCCGCAAGCTTTATTGCTGGCTACCGGCTCCGAGGTTCATCTTGCCGTACAGGTTCAACAAGCGCTAGCCGAAGAACAAATCGATGTAGCGGTTGTCAGCATGCCGTCTTGGGATCGCTTTGAGAAGCAAAGTGTAGAATATAAACATTCCGTCTTGCCCCCATCGGTTACCAAACGGGTTGCCATCGAGATGGCTTCCTCTCTCGGCTGGGAACGATATGTAGGCCATGAAGGCGATATTATTGCGATTGACCGATTCGGAGCTTCCGCTCCGGGAGACACGATAATCGAAAAGTACGGCTTCAACGTAAGCGAAATTGCCAAACGTGTGAAGAATCTGCTTGATGTTCCATTAAGTGTGGCGGTACAGTTGGAATTTAGTCAGAGCTTCCGAAATTGTGATCATCTATAAGAATTTCATAATCAAAAGCTGCAGACATGATGTCTGCAGCTTTTTTACCACATAGGAATCTTTAAGTTCTTTACAGCGTTAATACGATGAAAATATAGATTCCTATTGGCATAAAAAGCTTCCTCTAATACCGGGTTATTCGTCTTCGAAGAGGCTCCGTTAGGAGCTTTTTTTAGTGATATAGAATTTATAACTTTTGTATCATAAATTCTAATTATCACCTTAAGAAACGCACTCGTCTTTAAGACGGTGAAACCGTTTCTTCTGGTTTGAATTCATTTCTATCCTTTTAGTTTTTAGTGGAATATGAGACTCTCTTGGGAAGTGTGAAATCACTTAACTAGGGGGTTTTTTCATGTCTGGACGAAGCCAAGAAGAAGGATTGAAGGATTTAAAGCTGTTAGGGAATCAAAAAACACAGTATTCATTCGATTATGCACCGGAGGTGCTTGAGGCAGTCGATAATCTTCACGCGAATCGGGATTATTTTGTCAAATTTAATTGTCCCGAGTTCACCAGTTTATGCCCGCTGACCCATCAGCCCGATTTTGCCACGATGTACATTTCCTATATCCCGGATCAAAAAATTGTCGAGAGCAAATCGTTGAAATTGTATCTATTCAGCTTCCGCAATCATGGAGATTTCCATGAAGACTGCGTCAATATTATCATGAATGATCTGATCCAATTGCTTGATCCGCGGTACATCGAGGTTTGGGGCAAATTTACCCCAAGAGGCGGAATCTCCATCGATCCCTGGTGCAACTACGGGAGACCGGGAACAAAATATGAAGAGATGGCACAATATCGTTTAATGAACCATGATCTGTATCCTGAGAAAGTGGATAACCGATAGGGGCAAACGAAATGATCTTATACCTGAATGGCATTTTTACCGGTCTCTTGATTTTGGCCAATATTTTGGCTGTCAAAATTTTTAGCGTTGGGGAGTGGGCGATCCTGCCTGCGGCCGTCATCATTTATATTTTCACCTATCCGTTGATCGATGTGATTGTCGAGGTATATGGCAAGCAGGAAGCGCGCAGAACTGTGAAGGCGGGCTTGATCACACAAATTCTTGCGCTAGGTTTTATTGCGGTAGCGATTGCTTTGCCAGCCGCATCTACCTTTCAGGATCAAGCGTCATTTGAAACGATTTTAGGCGGGAGCTTTCGAGTGATCGCGGCGAGCTTAATATCCTATGTGATCAGCCAAAACCTGGATGTTTACGTATTTAACCACTTGAAAACAATCCATGGTTCCAAGAAGCTCTGGTTGCGGAACAACGCATCGACGATGCTGAGTCAGTTGATCGACACCACGATCTTTATCACGATTGCTTTTTATGGAACCATGCCTCTGTTTGTTCTTGGAAGCCTCATTGCGACACAATATGTTTTTAAATTCGTGGCGGCGATTTTGACGACTCCGCTGGTTTATTTGCTCGTCCATTTGATACGGTCGCGTGAATCCCAAAAGTAGTGAAATTACATGCTGACGAACAGCACAAACCGATTGATTCTCGTTTGATCCACTTATGAAATCGTTAATTCTAATATGGCAGGCGGTACAGAACTCGTATCTGAGTTTTTGTGCCTCCTGCCTATTTTTGTATAATGTGTGGCGTCTTCACTGGTCCAGTTAATGGAGAAGAGCGGCATCTTGACTGAACAGAGCACCTTATATCCCCGAATGAAAAACAACAATTGGTCACGAGTCAGGAAGTTACGCGGAGACTCCCTGAGAAAAATCGCCAGGATATGATACTTTGGCATTCCCCGATCAGATCTGTGATTGTGATTATGCCATCGGTAGCGAGCACTGAATTCTTTGAAGACTTTATGCAAAGGACAACTTTGCTTTTATAATTTCTTTAGAATTCACCCTTACAATAAAATTTGCACACGGAACATGGACGCAATCCGGTTGCAGATTATTGAAAGGGTGATTTTTGTGAAACCTGTTATTGCTCAGGAACGCATTCCTATTCTCGACATCGCCAGAGGGGTGGCAATTCTGGGCATCCTTCTCGTCAACATGGCGTTTTATTCCAATTCCTTACAAGCGATTCAGTTTCAGATCGAGCTTTGGCCGGATTTCTGGAACAAGGCAGCGAATAAGTTTCTTGAAATATTCGTTAACGGCAAGTTCATCGCCGTGTTTTCCTTCCTGTTCGGTTATGGCATGATAGTGTTGAAAGACCGTACGGTGACCAAAGGCAGGCGTTTCGTGCCGCTGTATTTACGAAGGCTGCTTGCCCTGTTCCTTTTTGGATGGATTCATGGATGGTTTATCTGGTTTGGGGATATTCTTCTCCACTATGCCTTGCTTGGGTTTGTTCTCCTGCTGTTCCATAAATGCAAACCAAGAACGCTGCTAGTTTGGGCGGTCCTGCTGATCTTGCTCATCCCAGTTCTGCTCCTGGCCACTGGAGCGGAAGGAACGGGAACTCCGCAATTAAGTCCTGAATTCAAGCAGTACGTCGATCAAATGATTGAGCGGGATCAGATGATTTATGGCACCGGCACTTATGGGGAAATTCAGAAGCAGCGCGTGTGGGATTGGAATATTTCGCTGGGCAACCAGTTCCTGTTTTACCCGCAGCTTCTTGGCTTATTTCTGCTGGGTGCTTCCTTCGCCAAGTTTAGACTGCTTCATGATGTAGCCGTCTATCATCGTGTATGGATCCGGATTTGTCTCTGGTCCGGAGCAATCGGACTTGTGTCTACGTTGCTGCCGATCGGACTGGAGCAAGTCGGGGCCCATTCGGGGCTCATCAATCAATTGAATGTCATTAGGCACTTGATTGGCAGTCCATTGCTCGGCTTGTTCTACATTGCAATTCTTGCCTTGCTGGTCCGAAAGCAAGCATGGGAGAGAGCCTTGCGGCCATTAGCGAATGTCGGTCGTATGGCTTTCACCAACTATATTATGCAGTCCGTCCTGTGCACCCTGATCTTCTACAGCTACGGTTTGGGCTGGTATGGGAAACTCAACGTGCTGGAAGGTATGCTCTTGTCCGCAGCTATATTTATCGGCCAAATGGTGATCAGCGCCCTCTGGCTGCGGATATTCCAAATGGGTCCGCTGGAGTGGATCTGGAGGATGCTCACTTATTTATCGATTTCACCGATTCGGAAGAAGAGGTCGGGTGCTGAACTTTCAGGATAATTTGCACATAAGCCCCGCCCTCGGGGAGATTTCCGGCAGCAACGCTTCCCCCGTGCTTTTCCGCCAATGTTTTGACGATATACAGTCCAATGCCGGCATGACCTTTGGCTGTGGACCGCGAAGGATCTCCTTGATAAAATTTATCGAACAGATAGCGCAGGTCTGCCTCAGTAAACCCTGGACCGGAATCGGCTGTTTCAATCACGGCGGTTTCCGGTCCGATGTTTATCCGCCAACGAATCCGTCCGCCCTCAGGCGTGAACCGGATGCTGTTGGCGATCACATTGTCCATCATTTGCTCCAAACGATGGACATCGGCATCGATTCTCCCGACATGATCATCCGACATATGAAATGCGGCTTCAAATTCAATCCGTTTAGCCGCGCACATCAACTGGTATTCCTCGGCTTTTTCCCGACAGAAGGCAGCCAAATCAACCGGCTGTTTCTTCAGCCTAAAATCCGGCTGATCGATTTCCGACACCAGATTCATATCGTCCAGCAATCGGACGGCCCGGCTTGTGCTTTTGCGAATCGTATGCAAATATTTGTCCAGCCTTTCGGCTTGCTTGTCTTTACTCTCCAGCAGATTGTCGACATGGCCTTGGATAATAGTCAAAGGTGTGCGAAGATCATGCGCAATCGCCGCCACCATATCTCGGCGCTCCTGATCCATCTGCCACTGTGCCGTCAGGGAAGTATGAAGCGCCCGACGCATGTCCTCGAAAGCGCTGGCCAGCTGTGTTAATTCCTTCGATCCGCCAACGTCGGACAAGGCAAAGTCAAGGTCGTTCTGGCGAATCCGTTCGGCTCCATCGATCAGCTTCGCGATTGGCGGCTCCAACCGCTTGCCTATTCTGCGGGCGAACAGAATGGTAAACAACAGAATAAACAGGAAGGGAGCGGCCATGTTCCCGAATACAAACAAGAGAAGCTTCGCGTTTACCGGCTGATTGCTGTATAACAGGCTTAGAGCATATCGGAGCACGAAGACGCCAGATAACCGATCCTCCTGATCTAAAATGGGAAAATAACGAATAAAGTAACCGTCCACTTGCTCGGAAGTGTTCAGCTTGCGTGCGATATCCCCAGGTTCGGACAGCAAGCGGCGGCCTTCCCATCCATAAACAATCTGGCCTGATAAATCAACCACTTGGTAGTCTATCCCTTCTAACGGAATGATCTGCTCCAATTGTGGCTTGAACGATGGGGAGAGCAGCTTGTCATGATTCCGATTGGCAAACTGTATGATCTGCGGAATTTTCTGTTCGTAATAATTAGCCGGACGAAGGAAACCATCTTCATTGGAGAGGAGATAATAGAGGCTTGCCCCCCATGTGGCCGCCGTACATACCAGGCTGAGCACAAGCGTAAGGATCAGGGCAAAGATAAATTGCTTGCGAAACGATGAGTTCCTCTTCACGACTGCCCACCCCACTTATAGCCGACACCCCATACGGTGGAAATATAGCTTTGATCTGGTGCTACCTCGGTGAATTTCGCCCGGATTTTTTTAACGTGTTCAGTGACGGTACTCGAATCTCCTTCTGCGTCGAAGCCCCATACTTTTTCATAAATTTGCTCCCTGGAGAAAACCTGCTGCGGATGCATCAGCAAAAATTGGACGATTTCAAACTCGCGAACCGTTAATGGCACTTGGTGATTCCGAATAAAGACTTGGTAGCTCCCTGCATCCAATGTCAATTCGCCATAATGAATAATCGAGCGGTCCTGGTGCGAACCGTTTCTCTGCTCACGCCGCAAATGTGCGCGAATGCGGGCTTTCATCTCTTTCATGCTGAATGGCTTGAGCATATAGTCATCCCCGCCGACCATCAGGCCTTTAATCCGATCCTCTTCGCTCTGCCTGGCACTCAGAAATAGAATCGGACAAGCGACAAGTCCGCGGATGGCCCGGCATACTTCCCATCCGTCCAGCCCTGGCATCATCACGTCGAGTATGATCAGATCCGGTTGTGCTCCTAACTGCTCAAATACCTGATCCCCATCGTAAGCTGTTATCACTTCATAATCTTCGTCGGTCAATGCGTCTTGTAGAAACTCCACGATTTCCGGTTCATCATCGACAATCAGTATTTTTTCCTTCATCGTTTTCCCCTCAATATCGTCATTCTGGTGTATAGCTCGTAACCATGATTATGGGCATTATAGCATACCTCTACTTTTCTTAAAAAAGGAGGCTAGTAGAGACAACATTAATTCTATTGTGCCTTGTTTCTAAGCGAAGGGGATACCGACAAAAAGGTGTCCGGGCCCACATTTCTATAAAAAAATGGAAAGGGGTTGCAAGATGCATCTTAAAATGT
>NZ_JBHTIU010000047.1:26627-27791 GCF_042677205.1 Paenibacillus residui | reverse complement strand
ACGTTTTTTTATTATCGAAATGTAGGTGAGTGAAAAGGATGAAACCAACCATTCTTGATGTGGCAGAACGGGCTCAAGTATCCAAGGCGACGGTGTCTCGCGTCCTCAACCGTAATCCTCAGGTGAAGGAGGAGATCAGGGAACGGGTCCTGCGCGCAATTAAGGAACTGGACTATCGTCCAAGCGCAATCGCAAGAAACCTGGCGACAAACCGATCGAATATGATCGGCCTGATTCTTCCGGATATTACAAATCCGTACTTTCCGGTACTGGCTCGTGGCATTGAGGATGCTGCCCATCAGCTTGGCTACTCTCTTTTTATTAGTAATACCGATAACGATCCTGCATTAGAGAAGGAATATATTTACAAAATGATGGAGCAACAAGTAGGGGGGATCGTGCTCATTTCAACGATCTTGGGGGAAGCAACGGTTCATGAATTGACCCATATGCAGACTCCTATTGTTCTTTGTGACCGCTTGATCGCAGGCACGCCTTTTGATGCCGTAATGATCGATGACTACAGGGCTGCATATGAGGCCGTTCAATATTTTATCGCCAGAGGTCATAGCCGCATTGCCCATTTGGCCGGACCGAAAAATATCCAATCGGCAGAAAATCGGAAGCGCGGCTACTTGGATGCGATGCATGCAGCCGGCCTGGAGCCGTTCGTTAGCGTAGGTTCGTTCAGCTTCGAGTCGGGTGTCCATCAAATCGGATCTGTGATTGATGAGTATTCGCCAACCGCTCTGTTTGCTGCGAACGATCTGCTGGCCCTTGGGGCTATGCAGGAAATTCACCGTCTCGGGCACAGGGTTCCCGAAGACATTGCCGTCATCGGTTGTGACGATATTCCGTTCAGTGTGATGTCGCGTCCAACGCTAAGTACGATATCCATTCCGGCTTACCAGATCGGTGTTACCGCTGTACAGCTGCTGGATGACCAAATGAAAGGGGTGAGGTCCGGGACGAAGAATGTGATCATGGAGCATAAGCTCATCAATAGAGAATCATGCGGTGGGGTGGACGAAGAATGAGTGCTCAGATAGTTGTTGTGGGTAGCCTAAATATGGACATGGTCGTTAGTCTGAAACATCGTCCCGGTCGTGGAGAAACCGTTTTAGGCGGTGATTTCTTCATGAATGCAGGCGGTAAAGGGGCCAA
>NZ_JBHTIU010000047.1:0-26572 GCF_042677205.1 Paenibacillus residui | reverse complement strand
TAGGCCAAGATCTGTTTGCCGATCAATTGCTGGAGAATCTTGTACAGCTCGGGATCGACTGCAGCGCGATTGAGAAAGTTCCTGATCAGGCGACAGGCGTAGCTTTCGTAACGCTTGATTCCGAAGGTGATAATAGCATTGTTGTTGCTCCGGGCGCTAACCATAAGCTGACTCCAGCAGATATCCGCCGGCAGGAAGAACGGATTAAGCAGGCCAAACTGCTGATGGTCCAGTTGGAAATACCGCTCGAGACGGTGAGGGAAGCGATTGCGATTGCAAGGCGCCATAAGGTTCCGGTGATGCTGGATCCGGCCCCGGTACAGCCGCTAACAGCGGAATTGCTGAGCATGGTCGACTATATCGTTCCGAACGAGACGGAAATCTCTCAATTAACGGGGATTGAAGTCCACGATCAGGTCACGGCCAAGCTTGCTGCGGTTGAACTGCTGCGGCAAGGTGTATCTACGGTATTTGCAAAATTGGGGGAAAAAGGAATTGTTGTGGTCAACGCCAATCGCACTTTCTTCGTGGAACCGTATCAAGTCCAAGCTGTCGATTCCACTGCGGCTGGAGATGCGTTTGCCGGTGCGGTCGGAGCTGCCATCGTAAGCGGGAAAGATGTCTGGGCCTCGGCGAAATTCGCCTCGGCCATCGGTGCAATTACCGTCACGCGCAAGGGAGCGCAAGCTTCCATGCCGAGTCTGGAGGAAGCCGAAGATTTTATGAAAAAGGAAGCACACAATTAGATACAACCAAGGGAGGCTTTTACATGAAAACCAAAAAATTTAGTGCATTGGGTATACTACTCCTTTCCATCGTTCTGGTCCTGGCCGCATGCGGCAAGTCAAACACAGCACCTAATTCGCCTGCGTCACCTTCCGAATCGGCGGCACCGGGCGGAACGGGGGCGACTGGCGGCGATCAAATCAGCGCGGTTTACTTCGTAAACAGCACACTCGGCGATAAGAGCTTCTTCGACTCGGCCCAAGCGGGCATGCAGAGGGCGGTAAAAGAGCTTGGAATCAAATCCAAGACCGTTGAAGGCGGAACCAATCAGGCGGATTGGGCGGCAAGCCTGGAGTCTCTTGTAGCCAGCGGCAACTATAATGTTGTTGTTGTCGGCACTAGCCAAATGTCCGACATTACGATCGACCTGGCTAAACGCTATCCGGATGTTAAATTTATTTTCTTTGATGAAGTGATTGAAGGCGTTCCGAATGTTTACTCGATGCTGTACTCGCAAAGCGAAGGTTCATTCCTGGCAGGTGCATTCGCTGCATTGGTAACGACCAACACGGAGCTCAAAGGGGCGAATCCTGAGAAGGTCGTCGGTTTTGTCGGCGGTATGGACATTCCGATTATTAACGACTTCCGGGCCGGTTATGAGCAGGGCGCACATTATGTAGATCCAGATGTGAAGGTTGTTACTTCCTATGTGGGCGACTTCTCCAACGCGCCGAAGGGCAAAGAACTGGCGCTGGCCCAAATCAATTCGCAAAAAGCGGATATCGTGTTCAATGTAGCTTCTGCTGCAGGTCTTGGCGGTCTGGAGGGAGCAAATGAGAAGGGCGTTTACTCCATTGGCGTCGATTCTAACCAAAATCCGCTGTATCCCGGCAGTGTTTTAACTTCGATGATGAAGAATGTGGACCAGTCCATTTTCCGCGCATTTGAATTAATGCTGAAGGATGAATTGAAGTTCGGCACGAACGAGGTGCTTGGCATGAAAGAAGGCGGCGTTGGCCTGGCGAAGGACGAGCTGTACGAGCAGCATGTACCGCAATCAATCAAAGATAAAATGACAGAAATCGAAGACAAGCTCTCCAAAGGAGAAATTAAAGTCGAATCGGCTCTGAAATAATTTCGGCGGAGAGGTGCGGCCTCGCCTCACCTCTCGTATATCATTAGCGTTTAACGCGTTTGTCAGATGAGTTGGAATAATTCTGTGGCGGGGGGATAACGATGTCGATTCTACTCGAAATGAAAAATATTCATAAAGTGTACCCGAATGGAACCGCCGCCAACCGAGGCGTTGATCTGACCGTTCATGAAGGAGAAATTCATGCTTTGGTGGGGGAGAACGGTGCCGGTAAATCGACCCTGATGAAAATCCTGTTTGGTTTGGAAGCGCCGACGAGCGGAACGATTGAATATAAAGGACAGGCCATCAGCTTTGACGGGCCGCGTGATGCGATCAAGCAAGGCATGGGCATGGTTCATCAACATTTCATGCTGGCCCCTTCCTTGACGGTTTCAGAGAATATCGTGCTTGGCGATGAGCCGAAGAAAGGCATGCTGTCGATGTTCCGCGATCGCGCGAAGGAATTCCAGCAAGTCGAGCATTTGATTAAAACCTATGGTCTGAAGGTTAACCTGCAAGCCAAAGTCGAGACGATTCCTGTCGGGCAGAAGCAGCGGGTGGAAATTCTGAAGGTTTTGTATCGCGGGGCTAAGCTGATTATTTTGGATGAACCGACAGCGGTGCTGACGCCGCAGGAAACGGACGAGCTGTTCGACTCCGTCAAGGCGCTGGTCAGCCAGGGGCATACCATTATTTTCATCACGCATAAGCTGCGCGAGGTGATGGAAATCTCCAACCGCATTACCGTATTGCGGGCGGGCAAATCCATTGCAACGCTCCTGACGAAAGATACGAACCAGGAGGAAATTTCCCGGCTGATGGTTGGGCGTGATGTATTATTCCGGGTGGAGAAAATACCGGCTGAGCCCAAGGAAGTGGTCCTGTCTGTTCGCAATCTCAGTTCGCTGGACGACAAAGGCGCTTTAGCGCTGAACGGAGTCTCCTTCGACATTCGTGCCGGTGAAGTTTTGGGCATCGCAGGAGTTGAGGGCAATGGCCAAACGGAGCTTGTCGAGACCCTGACCGGCTTGCGCAAGGCGAGTTCGGGCGAGGCCCGTTATCAGAATAAAGACTTGCTTAGCACAAGCGTTGCGGAGATCCGGCGCATGAAAGTGGGCCATGTTCCCGAAGATCGGCAAACCGCCGGAGCCAGCTTGACATCCAGCATTGCCGAAAATTTGATTCTGGATTATTACCGGCATCCCGAGTTCAAAATCGGTCCTTTTCTAAGCAAGAAGAAAATCAAGCAGTTCGCCAAGACGATGATGGAAATCTTCGACGTTCGTGCTCAGAACGAGGAGATTATGGCGGGCGCATTGTCCGGGGGGAACCTCCAGAAGGTCGTAGTGGCCCGGGAGCTGTCCAAAAATCCGAAGCTGCTGATCGCTTCACAGCCGACCCGCGGCGTCGACATCGGCGCCATCGAGTTTATTCATCGCGAAATCATCAAGCGGCGGGATGGCGGAGCGGCAGTGATGGTCGTCTCGGCCGAACTGTCGGAAGTCATGGCGCTCAGCGACCGGATTGCCGTGCTTTATAACGGGGAAATCGTAGCGCTTCTCGACAATACGCCTGACCTGACAGAGCAAGAGATTGGTTATTATATGCTGGGCATCAAAAAACAGGGACAGGAGGCGGCACAATGAGAACATCCAAAGGTTTAGTCTTAGAATTGAGCGGAATCGTGCTGGCGGTTGTCATGGCTCTGTTGTGCGGATTTGTTGTCATTCTGTTCACCAGCAGTGAACCGCTTACAGCAATCAGTGCATTGCTTCTTGATCCGATTTCCAGCACGTTTAATATCGGAACGATTCTGAACAAAGCGGTTCCGCTCATTTTTACAGGGCTTGCCCTATCCGTTGTTTTACAATCAGGCGTATTCAGCATGGGGGCTGAAGGACAACTGTATATCGGCGCATTTATCGGCGCGATTGCCGGTGTTTATTTGCCTGGTCTAAGTCCTTGGATTCATTTCCCGCTTGTGATTGTATGCGCGCTTGTAGGCGGAGCGATCTTCGGGGCGATTCCGGGTATATTGAAGGCGTATTTGAACGCCAATGAGATTGTTACGACCTTAATGCTCAATTATGTAGCTATTTTAACGACGTCTTATTTTGTCAACAATCAGTTCAAAGCAGTCGATGGCGGAGGGTATGCCAGAATGGAGAATATCAACCCGGATATCCTGCTGGCGAAGATCTTCCCCGGAATGAATGCGCATGCCGGCATTCTGATCGCGATTGGGGCGGTTATATTCGTCTATATCCTGATGTATAAAACCCCGATTGGGTACGAGCTGAGACTTGTTGGGAAAAACGGACATTTTGCCAGATACGGCGGGATCGCCACACGCAAAGTAATCGTTATCAGTGTGATGATCAGCGGTGCATTGGCCGGATTGGCGGGAATTGTGGAAGTCCTCGGCATCCACTCCACGTTCAAGGAAAGCTTCTCGGCCAGCCTCGGATTTGACGGCATCATCATCGCGCTGCTTGCCCGTAATCATCCGATTGGCGTCCTGATTGCCGCGCTGTTCTATGCCTATATTCAGGTAGGCGCGCAGACGATGCAGTTCGGCAGCGATATGCCTCGTGAAGTTGCGGTCATCATCCAAGTTATGCTCGTCCTGCTCGTATCGGCACAGGCCATTTTCACCTTTATCAAACAAAGATATGCCAAAACCAGTCAGAAGGCGGTGAAGTAATATGGTGTGGGAAACCATTTGGGGCCAGATCCTGGATCTCTCGCTGTTCGTCGTGCTGCTTCGTTTAATGACGCCCATTCTGTTATCCGCCTTGGGCGGGCTCATTTCGGATATCGGCGGTGTCATCAACATCGGGCTGGAAGGTCTGATGCTGATGTCGGCCTTCACCTCGATTGCCGTCGGTTCCGCAACGGGCAGCTGGGCGCTGGGCGTGTTGGCAGGCGTTGCGGTTTCCATGCTCATCAGTTACGGCATGGGCTTCTTCTACCTCAAAATGAAGGTCGATATCATCATTACCGGATTTGCTGTTAATATTTTTGGTTCCGGCTTTACGATCTTCCTGATGAGCAAGCTCTACGGCCTGACTGGCAACTATTCGCCGGCAGGGGCACCGCGCATTCCAGTGGTCAATATTCCGTTTATCGAGGATGTGCCTGTGCTGGGCAGACTGCTGAGCGGACATAGCCTGATGGTCTGGATTGCTTTGTTCTCCGTTGTATTTTGTATGTTCCTGATTTACCGAACGCCTTATGGGGTTCACTTGCGATCCGTTGGAGAAGCGCCGCTAGCGGCTCAATCGCTCGGCATTCCGGTGACAAGGATTCAATACTCGGCATTGGCTTGGAGCGGTGCGTTCGCAGGTCTTGCCGGTGCATTCCTGTCCAATGGATTGACGAATATGTTCGTCAAGGATATGACGGCAGGTACCGGTTTTCTCGCGTTGGCCGTCGTGCTGCTCGGCAACCGGAATCCGGTTGGAATTTTGATCGGTTCGGTCATCTTCGGCTTAGCCAGCGCGCTGGGAACGATCGTTCAGACCGTTCCGAACTCGCCGATTCCGAGCCAGTTCATTCAAATGATTCCATATGTTGTGACGATTGCTGCACTCGTATTTTTTTCATTGCGGAACAAGAGAAGATTAGCGACCCTGACATAATTTAAAGGAGATGACAGCCGATGAACAGCTCAGATCGAAGAAAAATAATCATTGACTGCGATCCGGGGCATGATGATGCGATAGCGATTTTGCTTGCCGCAGCTAGTCCGAAGGTGGAATTGATCGGGATTACGACCGTTGCAGGAAATGCAGAAGTAGATAAAACGACCATCAATGCATTGAAAGTTTGTGAAATTGCAGGGCTGCATGAGGTGCCTGTGGCCAAAGGAGCAGGACAACCGCTTGTGCGCAAGCGGGAGACGGCTCCGGATATTCACGGAGACAGCGGAATGGACGGCCCGATGCTCCCCGAGCCAACCAAGACAATTGTGGAAGAACATGCCGTTGATTTTATCATCCGGGAGCTGCTTCAGTCAGATGGCGATATTACGCTCGTTCCAACGGGTCCATTGACGAATATCGCGATGGCGCTGCGCAAGGAGCCGGCGATCGCTCCGAAAATCCGGGAGATCGTCCTGATGGGCGGCGGCACCTTCGGGAACTGGACGCCAGCGGCGGAATTCAACATCTACGTCGACGCTGAAGCGGCTAAAGTCGTGTTCGAGAGCGGGGTTCCGATCGCTATGTTCGGGCTTGATCTTACCCATCAGGCACTGGCGACGCCGGAGGTACAGAAGCGAATTCGGGAAATCGGCAATCCGGTGTCGGACTTCGTCGAAGAGCTGCTGCAGTTTTTCATGCAGACCTACAAAGAAGTGTTCGGCTTCGACGGCGCGCCGATTCATGATGCTTGCTGCGTGGCGTACTGCATTGATCCATCGGTGTTCACGTGCCGTAAGCTGCATGTCGATATCGAGACCAAAGGCGAATTCACTTACGGGATGACCGTGGTAGATACGCTGGGCACCACCGGCAAAGAACCGAATGCCCATGTGGCCCTGGAACTGGATATCGACAAGTTCTGGAACCTGATGATCAACGCACTGACCTTTTATACAGAGAAGAAATAAGTCAAAGTCAAATACGATCACGGAGGTGAGCGAACGATGAAACCGATTATTTTGGACGTGGATACTGGAATCGACGACACGATGGCGATTGCTTACGCGGCGCATTCCCCGGAATTGCAGCTGCTCGGTTTGACGACATTATTCGGGAATGTTTCCGTAGACGAAGCGACCCGCAATACTTTGTATGTGCTGGAGCAGCTCGGGCTCGAGCATGTGCCGGTCTATGCCGGGGCGGGCAAGCCCTTTTCCGGCCAGAACGTCAAGAGCTATGCCAAGCATGTGCATGGCGAAGATGGGCTGGGGGGCGCATTGGGAGATGCGCTTCCTAAAGGCCGGGCCGGTTCACTGACCGCTGCGCAATTCATGATCGAACAAGTGCGCAGCATGCCGGGTCAGGTGACCATTATCGCTGTAGGACCGATGACGAATCTGGCCCTGGCGGTTCAACTGGACGCCGAATTTGTCAAGCTCGTGGATCAGGTGGTCATCATGGGCGGTGCCGTAACTGTGCCGGGCAATGTGACTCCGTTCGCGGAAGCGAATATTTACAGCGACCCGGAAGCGGCCCAGTTCGTCTTCCAATCCGGGCTGCCGATTACCATGGTCGGACTGGATGTGACGATGCAGACACTATTGCCATGCGCTAGGCTGGAAGAGTGGCGGAAGAAGGGCGGCAAACTGTCCGAACTGCTTGCCGGGGCGACAGAATTTTATATGAACGCCTATGAAACCTGGAGCCCAGGCATTGGCGGCTGCGCATTGCATGATCCGCTTGCTGTCGGTGTGGTCATCGATCCATCCTTCTGCCGGACAGAGGCGATGCATATCGAAGTCGACGTGGATGGAGCGGAGATAGGTCGAACGTTTTCCGTGCCACATGATCCTTCGGGATCGGCCCAACCGAACCTTAAGGTCTGCCTGGAAGTGGACGCCGCACGGTTTTTGGAGCATTTTATGAGCCGGGTGGTGTAGAAGACGACTTTGATTGACATGACAGAATAAATGAACGGGGAGGAATTAGACATGAAAGCATGGGAAAGAGCGTACCGTTTGCTGCAGGAAGCAAACCCGGTCGTATTGGATGAGGAAGAACAGACTTGGTTATTGATGAATGAAGTGGAGAAATCCCGCGACGTTATGCTGAAGCTGTTCTGGCACAGCAACGTGCCGGGCTCTGGCGCACCGGAGGGGCTTGCTGTAGCCTCTGTTCAATCGATGCACAACATGGGCTATGAGACCAGTCATCTGGAAGCGCTCTTAGACGCAGGCGAAGCTGCTTATCAGCGGGATGATCTGCAAGAGCTGCAGCGCATTACTGCTCGCTTGAACCGCGAGTTGAAGGAGCTGCCGAAGAATGAGCAGTCTCCTTATTGGAATTTCAAGTATTATTCCAAGTGGGAAGAGGTTGAACAGCAGGCGAAGTTCGGCACGTACGACAAGTATGATGTGCACTCGGATGATTTCGCGAAGCGCATCTATGCGGGCTGGCTTGCTCAGATTGTCGGCGGAGCGCTCGGAACGGCCATTGAGGGTTACACTTCTCAGAAGCTGAAGGAGAAATTTGGCGATATCCGCTATTACGTGCGCAAGCCAAATACGTACAACGACGATATTACGTTCGAAATTGCATTCCTGAACGCTTTTGATAGAGAAGGTTACGGAGTCTCTTCCGCTGCCATTGCCGAAGAATGGGTCGCCTTGGTACCTAGCGGCTGGTCCGCAGAAGAAATTGCCCTGAAGAACATCGCGAACGGCATTTATCCGCCGGAAAGCGGCTATGCCCACAATCCGTTCCGCGAATGGATCGGCGCCCAGATGCGCGGTGCGATCTGCGGCATGGTGGCTCCGGGAAATCCGAAGGAAGCCGCTCGATTGGCCTGGACGGATGCGATTGTCTCGCATGCGAACAACGGGGTGTTGGGTGAAATTTTCAACGCCGTATTCGTATCGCTCGCCTTCGTTGAACAAGACATTCGCAAGATTGTTGAACTGGCAGTAGAAGCCATTCCGGCAGACAGCGAGTACTATGATTTTGTGTCGACCACGTTGAATTGGTGCCGTCAGCATGAAGACTGGCAGGAAACATGGAAGCTGTGCGAAGAGAAGTTTAAGGAATACAACTGGATTCATGCTTATCCAAACGCGATGGCGCAAATCGTAGCCCTGTGGTACGGCAACGGCGACTTCGACGAAACTCTGCATATCATTGCCATGGTCGGCCAGGACGTGGACTGCAACGCTGCCCAAATCGTGACCGCGCTGGGGATTATGAATGGACGCGATTCCATTGATAACAAATGGACCGATCCGATCGGCGACGAGCTGAACACGTATCTGCGCAACATGAAGAAAATGACCATCACCGGCCTGTCCGACTGGACCGTCAATGCGGTGCGGAAGCATAGTGTGGAGTAACAGGTGTTACTAGTTATACAGACAAAATTTAAAAAGACGATTCTAATCCAATGTTGGATCTAGGATCGTCTTTCTCCTATTATGATTACAAAAATTTTGTGGAACTCAAAACCGCAATCAGTGCTTGACCAATCATTCTGCAGGCTGGATCGATCAAGGGAGTGGCAGATTTGTATGATTTTTCGTACAGACGGCGGTCATTTCAGGGCAATCACAGATGTTTTGTATGGAAAATCGTACAAAATTCCGTTTTTTGGTTACCGCGGCTTTGTTTTTATACGAAATTTCGTACTACGTGCATCCATTAGCGTAGATTTTTAGATGACTAGGGTGGAAAATCGTACAAATCTCGTTTGTGAATAATTGGTGTAGGGGCCAAATAGGCTTTTTTAAATTAGAAATGGATCTGCTGCAAGTTACGAGTTTGCACTTTCTGCTTTGAGCGCCTGTCTTGCATGCAATTTTTTCATAGCAAATCTGGCAATAGGCTGTGCAATCAACAGTTCAATCCAAAAGGCTACACCAAAGTTTCTAGGCCAGATATGGAGAAAGTTTTGAAACGGTTCTAGGCTTATTTTTTTCGTGCCGAACCAAGTGCCTATAATGGTAAGAAGAACGATAAGACCGTAACATTTAATAAAGTATTCAATAAAACCCTAGCATTAAATCATCGGTCTGTCCCACAAATTTTGGCAGCACTTTGCCGACTAGCGGTCCGGCAACCAGCTTGACTAATAAAACAACGATAATCCACATAAACGGAATCATCTTTAGCGTATCCAGATAAACCTCTTTGCTAAAGCCGCGCTCCAACCCCATGATGATCGGTGCGATCGTGTTGACTGAAATAATTGAAATAATCAATAAAAATAGGATGCCTTCCTTTGCGTTTCTCGGCAGTCTTGTATCTCTTTGCATCTGGTTAGCGATCTCCATCATCACCCTTCTAATAACTCCATGCTATTATAGCGATTTAGATAGGGATCTTGTGGAAATCGACAGTGATCATACGTGCCGAAATGATATACAATAAGAAAGAATTCATATTTTTGAGGAGGCTTGAGATGACTGGTTTTAAGCAGAAATTGGAGCAGTATGCCGAACTGATCGTTAAAGTCGGAGCCAACGTGCAGCAAGGACAGTCCGTCTTCGTGATGGCTTCAACGGAGATGGTTGAACTGGCTCGTCTTGTGGTTGGCAAAGCTTACGATGCAGGAGCCAGCAACGTTCATGTCGATTGGACTGATGAAGGTCTGTCGCGGCTTAAGTATGAGAAGGCTGCGGATGAGGTGTTTACGCGTTTTCCCGAATGGGAAGTGGCGAAACGAAACGATTTTCTGGATCAAAGAGCTGCTTTCATCTCGATCAATTCACCCAATCCCGATTTGCTGAAGGGGATCGATCCTGCACGCATTGCCAACTACCAGAAAGCTGCGGGCCAAGCGATGGACCGTTTCCGGCAGTTTATTCAGTCGGATAAAGTGAGCTGGACGATGGTCGCGGCCCCTACCCAGGCTTGGGCGTCCAAAATATTCCCGGACCTCGGTGCGGAGGAAGCCGTTGACCGCTTGTGGGAAACGATCTTCCAAGCCGTGCGGCTGAACACGGACGATCCGGTCCAAGCATGGAAAGAGCATGATGCCAACCTGCATAAAAAAGTGGATATCCTCAACAGCAAGCATTTCCAGAAGCTTCATTATAAAGCGCCGGGCACAGACTTGACGATCGAGCTTCCCGAGAAGCATCTTTGGGTCGGTGCCAGCAGCATCAGTGAGCAGAACGTACCTTTCATGGCAAATATGCCGACAGAGGAAGTGTTCACGGCACCGAAGAAAACCGGCGTCAATGGCTATGTATCGAGTACCAAACCTCTGAACTACGGTGGCAATGTGATCCGGGACATTAAACTGACCTTTGAAGAGGGTCGCATCGTGAAGGTGGAGGCGTCTGAAGGACAGCAAATTTTTCAGGGGCTCGTGGATACGGACGAAGGCTCGCATTATTTGGGCGAAGTGGCGCTCGTGCCTCATGAATCCCCGATCTCGCAATCAAATATTTTGTTCTATAATACGCTGTTTGACGAGAATGCCTCTAATCATCTGGCGCTTGGCAGCGCCTATGCTTTTAATATCGATGGCGGCAAAACGATGTCACCGGAAGAGTTGGCAGCGAACGGCCTGAATCAAAGCATCGTTCATGTTGACTTTATGATCGGCTCCGCCGAAATGGATATTGACGGCATTCATGCCGACGGCACCGTCGAACCGATCTTCCGCAAGGGAAATTGGGCGATTTAAGCTGAAGATGTACATAGAGAAAAAAGGAAGCGGGCGCTGGCGTCTGCTTCTTTTGTTCCTTATTCAAAGAATACGCTTGGATATTCAACAACTCCAGAAACATGTTCGAGAGAATCTTCACGCAGCTCTATTGCCATAAATGCTTCATCCGGCACTTCGAATGGTGCTTTTATCGACCACAGAGACGCTCTTTGGAAGCCGAACTTCGGATAATATTCCGGGTGTCCCATGACAATGACAGAAGGGTGCCCGAGTTCTTTGGCCTTGTGTAATGCTTCTAGAATCAATAACCTTCCTATGCCTTTATTTTGATAATCCGGTAAAACGGAAACAGGAGCAAGAGCAAGCGACTCCGCAATTTGATTACCTTCAACAATTTTTATTGCGGATAGAAGAATATGTCCGACAATTTCTTTATTGTTTTCATTAACGGCTACTAAAGACAAGTCAGGGATGAATCCGTCCGTCTCTCTGATTCGGGATACCAATTCATGTTCTTTCTTATCACTGTGCTCCATATTGGCAAATGCATTCTGTACTACGGATTCAGTAATCTTATAATCCTCGGGCCGTTCTTTTCTGATGGTAATGTTCATAAATAGTTGTCTCCTTAGTCGTATAGCTTATATTCCCTATATTACACGATGAAACCAGGTTCAAATACAAATAAATTATTGATTGACGAAGGGGTAAATAGTGTATATATTATATATATACGGTATTCACTATGTTGACGGCAGTGAGGTGAAGGAATCTGAATATTATTATATCCAATGCATCGAGCGATCCGATTTATATACAGATTATGAACCAGATTAGACAGAGCATTCTGAGCGGTGAATTACGTGCAGGGGACAGCCTTCCCTCCATCAGGCAGCTGGCGAAAGATTTGCAGGTTAGCGTTATTACGACCAAGCGTGCCTATGAAGAGCTGGAGAAAGAGAAGCTGATCGACTCAGTCGTAGGGAAGGGCAGTTTCGTATCGGGAGCAAATAAAGATTTCATTCGGGAGCAGCGCATGAAACGACTGGAAGAGAAAATGATAGAGATCATTCGGGAAAGCAAGGAGTTAAATATGAATCAACAAGAGGTCATCGACCATCTCACTTTATTGTTCGAGGAGGAACAGACACCATGAATGCCATAGAATTACGTAATCTAACGAAAACCTACCCGCAATTTACGGTCGATGATGTCTCTTTGGATGTGAAACAGGGCTACATTACCGGACTCATTGGTCCGAATGGCGTCGGCAAGAGCACCTTGATCAAGATGATGCTTGGTATTATCCATCCGGACTCCGGGAGTATCACAATATTGGGCCGCGATATGTCTAAACATGAAATCGACATTAAGCAGCGTATCGGCATCGTGTCGGATGATTGCTTCTATTATGAGCATCTGACGATTCGCGACATGAAGAAGATCATCGCGCCATTCTATAAGAAGTGGAATGAAAAGAAGTTTAACGGCTATCTTGAACAGTTCGAGTTGTCCCCCGAGAAGAAGATTGGACAGTTATCCAAGGGGATGAAAGTCAAGTTTTCCCTTGCCGTCGCTTTATCGCATGAAGCCGAGCTCCTAATCATGGATGAGCCGACCTCTGGCCTTGATCCTGTGTTTAGAAGGGAGATGCTGGATCTGCTTGCGGATATGATGCAGGACGAGAGAAACTCGATTATCTTCTCGACCCATATCACGACGGATTTGGACCGTATCGCCGACTACATTGCTTTCATCCATCGCGGCAAGCTCGTATTTAATGAAGCGAAAGATGAAGTGCTCGAGAGATACGCGATCGTTAAAGGCGACTTGGAGCTGCTTGATTCCGATATTCGCAATAAATTTATCGGGATTCGCGAGACCTCTGTTGGTTTCGAGGGCTTGGTGGGCAACAAGGAGGAGGCCGCACAGTTATTTGGCGATTATGCTGTTTTGACGAAACCAACCTTAGAAGACATCATGTATTTTACCGCCAAGGGGGAACGAATTCATGCTTAACCTGCTTCGCAAAGATTTCATCGCTTTAAAAAGCTCGCTATGGATGACTATGCTGTATCTTGTTGTATTCAGTGCCGTTTTTATACCGAAGCTTTCATCATCTATTCACATTGTGGGGATCTATACGGCTTTCGCGACACTTAGTCACGGTACGATGATCGATATCAAAAACCATAACCATAATTTCCTGGTTACGCTGCCCGTTAAACGCAAGCATATTGTGCAAGCCAAATATATAACAGCCATCATTTATATGCTTTTTGGAGTCCTTGCTTCTTACGGGATTCACTGGCTGGTTAAACTAGCCGTTCCAGAGCTTAATAAACCGGACTATACCGTCATGGACATTCTGGGCCCCGCAGGTATAGTGCTTGTTCTGGCTTCCGTCTATTTGCCGCTCTTTTACGCATTCAGCAAGAAAGGAACCGCTATTATCAATGCCGTATTCTTCATAATCATGATAGCTCTGGCGCAGCCTACGGCTGTTGTTATGAATATGATAAATGGGAATAGTTTGGGGGGCGACGGAGCGTTATATCTGATCCTGCTCGGTATCTTGCTGCTGTTCATTGCTTCTTATTATTTAACTGTAAAACTGTTCAATAGAAAAGACTTATAGGAGAACGCATAATGAAAGATAAGAAATGGATACTTTATATGCTCGCCGGATGGGCAACATTAGTCGTGAGTCTCTTCCTGGCTGCGCTTTCCGGCGATGTCGCTGAACAGTGGTTCGGACTATCAAGAAATTCTCAATCATTCGTTAAAGGTTTTGTCATGAGCGGGCTCGTCGTTCCTATCATTTTCTATTTGTATCAGCATGTCTATCGGATGGCCGGCGATAAACCGGAGACGCCGGTATATTCCTGGAAAAGGCTAAATCACTTTATTACCGGCATTCTCTTGGCCATTGCATTGGCTTCATTGGGTTTCATTATAGCCGGTTTGCAAGGGTGGATCGTTATTGAAAAATGGCATGCCCCCGACCAGTGGTTTGTTGCGCTGCTCATCAATCTTTTATTTGCTTTTTTCTATGAAGCTTTGCCGGAGGAGCTCGGATTGCGGGGTATGCTGTACGATGTCCTGCGTCATCGATTCGCCGCATGGTTATCCGTATTGCTTCAAACCCTGCTGTTTGTATCTGTCACTGTAGCCGTTGCCCAGATTCAAGCGCTTGTTGGTCTTGCTCCCGGAGTATCCATTAATATTTTTTATATCCTATTAATTGCATGCTTCGGAATATGTTTGCAGCTGCTTCGTCTATGGACCGGGAGTCTCTGGGCATCGATCGGTTTTCACCTCGCCTACTTGGAAATCATGAGGTTTGTCGTCTCGCCATATCAATATCGCGTACCGCCAATCATAACCTTCCGTGAATCCGAGCCTGGAGTCGGCGCCTTACTCTCTATCAGTATGATGATTATCGGGGGCATCATTTTATCGCTCGTTATCCTGGGTGTGAAGCGTTTGATACAGAAAAGGGGAGTCATTCGAAATTTAAAGACTTAAATAAACCATCCTTGAGCTTGTTCAAAGTGAAATCAAAAAAAACCTATTGCCTGCAAAGAGGCGATAGGTTTTCCTTCACGGTACCACTCTTATTGATTCGTTGGATTCAGATAAACGAACCATCTTCAAACCTATGTCAACAGATACTTAGCTTTCGGCGGCTGCTCACGTCCCTTAACCGTCAATATTATAAAGGCCTTTCGACTAACCGTAGGCGGGAAAGGCAGCAGACAGCAAGCTCTATATTCCACAATGGTATAGATAAAATTTACCTTCGGACAATCTATCGGAAAATGAAATGATCTTCTCGAATTGGTGTATAACTTCATTTCGATTATAAGCTAACTTTTCATAATGACCCGATTGTTCCCCATCCTGAACCATAACAAATTCTCCTGTAAGCTCTAATACTGCCGGTGAGTTCAGAAATAAGTCTCTCCAAGAGGAAAATATGCTTTTTAAAATAATAGCGGAATCCTTATCAAAAAGGGTCACGCCGTAATAGTTAATCCCTGCACTAATCGGTGTCCCATGTAGCTCCGGATTTCTGCTTGGAATCCATTTTAATGTGTCGCTAACGTATTGAATAATGTCATCATGTATCACTACACTATCGATAATTTTAGGATTATTTACTCTATTCATCCATAAACGTTCTACATCTATTGTATTAGGAATGAGGTAAAATTCATGCTCCAACGCCATTTTTTCCCTCCTTAACCGCCGTCGCCAAAGGCCACACCACAGCCCCCAGCATTCCGACGGTCCGCTCCTCTTTGTCATCAACACTATACTCCACCTGCATCGTTGCTGAATGCAGCACACTAAACATCAACATCTCACATATTTGCGTTTGAACCCAAGCTGCCCTCTATTTATTGACTTTTGGATATTTTCGGAGGCGTTCAACAATTTGCTTTTCTTCTTGTCTTTTTGGACTTCGACCGGGCCTACCGCCTTAGCCGTTTCGACAGCCTTATCATGGAGCGGCGAATAGGATATAGCGACTGTGTACATAAAATTGTTCATCGCGTATTTCGCTCGTTCGGGTGCATCGTGAATCGTTTTTTCCACAACCTCCAACAGGTTAGCGATTTTGCCTTCGGCAAACTCAGAGTCGGGCCGACTGCCCAGAAGCCAGCAGTAACAGCTCCAGCCCGCCGACATTCTCAACTCTTCGCCGCTTGCGATCCATTTATCGGCGACTGCTTGCGCAATATCGGTTTCCGCCAACGTTACCGCCACCACGTAATCGGATAGCATATAAAAATAAGCCCCGTCCATCCAGCGCTCAAAATCCGCCTCGGTCATCGCTTTCGGATCAGCAATGATGCCGGCAAAGTACATGGCGTCGTAGTTTCCTGTTGCGTAAAGCTGCTCGGCCAGAGGCTGATTGATTTTAGTTTTTCTGAAAATGGGCTTCATCTTGCCTGTCGCCACACCAAAAAGCGGTTCATGTGCACCGTTGGATATATACATCTTCTTGAGTCGTTCGTTACTAAGAGCTTCAAGCCCCTGCATCACCATTTCAAAATCCATTTGTTTAACGCTCCCTTCTTTAAGCTTAGTCGTACTTCCTTTCCTTTTGATCAAAGGCTGTCCATGAACCGTTACTTTCCGTTCCTAATTAACAAGTAGCATTCCGGAAAATACAGCATAAGTATTTTCTATAATAGACTTCGGAGCCTTTCACAAATTATGTCTACTTCCATATCTGTCGTATCAATAATTATATCCGAACTATTTATTAATAGGGGGAGTACATGATTAAAACTATCTATCACCGCTTCTTTTTCCTCTGGTCTTTTCCCATAATCATTAGTAGTCCTTTCATTTATTCTTTTAATCATTACATCCAGTTCCGTCATTAATAGAACTACATAATCAAAGTGCTTATAAAACTTGCTTTGATTTGAGTAACAACCTGAAATAAACAAATGTTCTTGCCCATTATCATTCAATAATCTTGTCATTTTTTCTTCATCCAAGACAGTCTCTTCAGTATCGCCATTCTTAATATTGGTTACATACCCATAATCCGTATCAACAACGTTGTATCCCTGTTCTCTTAATCGTTCTAATGTAGATGATTTACCTACACCAGATAACCCCGTTAAAAATACGGTCGTCATATAAACCTCCTTAATATATAGCTTTTTTCGCTAAAATTCCCAATCGCCTACCCTCAGGGGATGGACAATTTGTTACAAGTGGCTTAATCGGAAGCCCTCTTCCATTTAAGCAGCACTATACACTCGACATGTGACGTTTGCGGGAACATATCCACCGGCTGCACCCACTCGATGCGGAAGCCTGCGCCGGCGAGCACCTTGCAATCCTTTGCCAATGTCGAAGGATTGCAGGACACGTACACAAGCCGACGCGGCTTGGCCTGGGCGATCGCCTGCAGCAGCTTGCGGTCGCAGCCGGTGCGCGGCGGGTCCACGACAACGACATCCGGACGGATGCCTTGTCGGACCCACTCCGGCAGCAGCCGCTCGGCCTCGCCCGCGTAGAAGCCGGCGTTGTCGAGCCCGCTCAGGCGGGCGTTGCTGCGGGCGTCCTCGACCGCCTCCGGCACCGCCTCGATGCCGCGCACCTCGCGGGCGAACGGCGCCAGCCACAGGCCGATCGTGCCCGTGCCGCAATACGCGTCGATGACCAGCTCATCGCCGGTTAGCGCTGCCGCCTCGCGCACGTAGTTGTACAGATGAACCGTCTGTGCCGGGTTCAACTGGAAGAATGCGCGCGGAGACAGCGAGAACCGGACATCGCCCAGTGTTTCCTCCATCCGCTCCGACCCCCACAACGTTCGGGTGATGTCTCCGAACACGAGCGGGGTGCGGCCCCGGTTGACGTTCTGGGCGACGCTGGTCACCTTCGGCAGCTCTTGGCGGATCGCGGTAACGAGCCGGTCCCGCTGCGGCAGCTCGTCGCCGGCCGTGACGAGGGTCAGCTGCACCTCGTCCGTGGCGAAGGAGATCCGGGCCACGATGGTGCGGATCACTCCTCGACGTGTCCGTTCATGATAGGCGGGAATGTTCAGCCTCTCCAATATTTCGCGGACCGTTCGGATGGTCTTGTTGATTTCGGGATGCTGGATCGGGCATCCCGATATATCGACAAGCTTGCGAGTTCCTGCGGAATAAAGTCCGGTCAGAAGGCGCCCGCCTTCGGTTCCGACCTGGAGCTGGGCCTTGTTGCGGTAGCTCCAGGGATGGTCCATTCCTTTAATCGGTCGTATGGGAACTTCTTCGCCCAGATAACGGTTGAAGGCCTCCCGGACCAGCTCTTCCTTCGCTTTCAACTGTCCTTCATAGCTGAAATGCTGAAGCTGGCAGCCCCCGCACTGCTCATAGACCGGACATTCCGGTTGCCGGCGGTAGGGAGACCGTTTCTCAATTTGCCGAATAGCGGCCGTCAGGAAGGTAGGCTCAACCTTCGTCACGGTTGCCTTGATCACTTCTCCCGGCAAGGCGCCCGGTATAAACACCGCTTTTCTTTTATAATAGCCGACGCCCTCTCCGTTGATGCCCAGCCTTTTGACGGTGACGATAATCGGGTCCCCGGTCCGGATGGATTCCGCCTCTTTAGCTGCCCCTTGCTTAGGCATTGCCTGTTTTGACTTTGGGGGACCCGCCTTTTTGGAAGGGCGAGATTGCCTCATTGTTTTATGAGAATGATTCATCGATTTGTTCAACTCCAACTAAGTCCGATATAAAAAACCAATAGATGTTATTTTTGTTACATTGTACGAAGGGTTGGTATACCCCCAGTTACAAATAAACCCGCAGGATTAAAAATCCAACGCCAAAACTCATTTAGGCCTTGTGCCCAGCTTTGGCGACCTCTTATCCTTGCAGCTAGTATGTTCCATTCCCACTACGTGATCTTTATGGGGGAGACGAACTAACTGTATTTTATGTAGGTATTTTGAAGCGGATGGCAATTAACGGTAAGACTACCTGGAAAAAATACATTTAAAATGGAGGATTTTCCTTCATGTCGCCCATCTAGCCCAAACTAGATGGAGCTTTTTCCATTTAGATCCCCATGCCGCTGACCGCAGCACCATCAGATGAAAATGGATGGATTTTCAAGGTAGAATAGAGTTGAATTGCTTCAATAGTGTGAAATTTGAAAACTAGATGGATTTCATACAGTTAGATTTCTATATTCGGAAGAAATATGGAAACTAACTGGAAAACCTACAGCTAGTTTGCGCCAAAACAGACGTTTCGCCCAAAGTTGCCCATTTTAACTGTAGTTTATCCAGTTAGTTTGATCATTTTCGCCCATTCGCTTGAATCTACCTGTACAAAATACAGTTAGACGTGCCGCTCCGCTTGCTACGATGCCTGCAGACGGTAAAATGGAGGATTTTCCTTCATGTCGCCCATTTAGCCCCCCATGCCTCTGGCCGCGGTACCAAAAAATGGGTGGATTTTCAAGGTAGTTTTCTTTTTTTCGGTTCATTGAGCAAGCTAACTGGACAAAATCCAGATTGGGTTGTTTTGCTCTATCAATACAGGGTTCCAAATTATGGATAACCAACAGTCCTGGACAAAATCCATTTAGATAGCCTTGTCTTTGCCGCTTCCCCGGCACCCGGCTTACCCAGATTTTCAAGGGGGAGCGTCCAAGCACCTTTTAAATCAATACCAGATGATAAGGTTTAAGGGACTGTCTTCATTTAACGTTCCAGCAATATTTGACAATGTTCAGCCAGGATTAAACAACAACTTCGAAAGTTGTTCAATGACAACGTTTTTCTCAATATACCTCACTTACAATTAGAATGCATCCCGTTAACTGACATAGTATACTGAGATTGTAACGCTGACCGTCTACCTTTTGTGAAACATTAAGCTGCACCCGAGGCAGCCTGGTCCTGCTAGTATACAGAACTAGGTTACAATATTCGCAAGCAAATTTCATCTGCAGCTTTCGTTTAATGACCGGAAATATTTGTATTCCATTTTTCATTCTCTGCCAGTGGGGTTTTCCGGATTCGCCGTTAGATGCGGTGCCAAGTACAGGCATTCGGGATGCGGATATTGTTCAGCATAGGTACTTTCAGCTTGGTCTATTCATTCGCTTATTTATTATAGAAGAAAGTTTGGGATGGCAAAAAATGGGTAATGCGTGACGGCGTTTGCAAGAGAGGGTGAGTCCCTGAAATGCGTGTCGGTACATATAAATGTGAGCAAGTCTATGCAGTTACATGGAAGTTATTGCAAATGTGTGGTCAGCCAGGGAAAGGAGAAGCGAATTGAACGCGGAGAACCCGGGTAAGGAAGAAAAACAGACGAAGAAGCCGATGATTGAGGTGAACCGGCTGGTCAAAAGGTACGGGAGCTTCACGGCCGTCAACGGAGTAACGTTTCAGGTGATGGAAGGCGAAGTGTTCGGATTGCTCGGGCCTAATGGGGCAGGCAAAACAACGACGATGGAAATGATGGAGGGCCTCCGCCTGCCGGATGAAGGGACGGCCGTGCTGGCGGGCTTCGACACGCAAAGAGACATTCACAAGATCAAGGAAAGGATAGGGGTTCAGCTTCAATCGACCTCCTTGTTCGATTTGTTGAAGGTGCATGAGATTATCCGGATGTATGCAAGCTTTTATAAACGGTCCGTTCCCGTAGGGACGCTGCTTAAGGATATGATTCTCGAGGACAAAAAGAACGCCCGTGTCAAGCATTTGTCCGGCGGACAGAAGCAGAGGCTGGCTATTGCCCTTGCATTGGTGAACGATCCCTTGGTCGTTTTCCTGGACGAGCCGACCACCGGATTGGACCCTCAGGCACGAAGAGTTCTCTGGGAAATTATCCTCCAACTGAAGAGAGTTGGCAAGACGATCGTGCTGTCCACCCATTACATGGATGAGGCTCATGTGCTGTGTGACCGGATTTGCCTGATGGACCGGGGAGAAGTCATCGCCCTGGATACTCCCGAGAGGCTGATCCGCAGCCTGGAATCCGGCAATGCGGTGGAGTTTCGCCTGTCCGGCGACTGCCATGGATGGGACGGCCGGTACGGGCGGGAGGAACATACCGGAATAGACCGGCGTACGGGAATGGCCGGACATTCCGAAGCGGATTCAGCCTGCGAGGGCGCTTCTGCCGATGGAGAAGCAGCCGCCGGACATTACGAAGCGGCTTACGCAGCAAAAGCTGCACCGGAAGCGCAAAACTGTTCCCGCTTGGAAGTCCCCGGAGGTGAAGCAGAGGGGACACTTCTCTTGGAGCGGCTTAAAAAGCTTAACGAAGTGAAGCACGCCGACCTCCGGAACGGTAAATACGTCCTCTACACCGATCATATGCAAGCGACATTGACGGATTTGATAGCATTTGCTTCGGAGGCCGGACTTCAGCTTACCGATTTGCAGACGAGGACGGCTACGCTGGAAGATGTATTTATTCATATGACCGGAAGGAGTCTGAGAGAAGAATGAAAGGCTATTGGCAGTTAACGCTTGCCCAGCTCAGACTGTTTGCCCGCAATCGGCAGATGCTGCTTTGGTCGGTGGCGTTTCCGGTTTTTTTCATGGTTATCCTGGGCCTGTTCTTTAATAGCGGAAATTCCCTTTCGATGAATCTTGTTCTGATTGATAAAGATGGAAGCGAAGCTTCCCGGGCCTTTGTCCAAGCCATGCGAAATACTCAGGTGCTTGAATTGCGCATCAGCTCGGATGAGGAAGAAGCGTTGAGCAGGCTGAAGCATGGAGACGAGCAGTTGGTGGTTATTATTCCGCAAGGCTATGAAGCGGCCCTCCATGCCGCACCCGGGCAGGTCCGTGCGGCTGAAATCCAGGTCTATTATGACGATACGAACATGGCTGCCTCTGAAATCGGCAAATTGGCCGTTACACAGGTCGTGGACGCCATCAGCAAGCAAATGACGAACTACATACCGGTTGTCACAGTTCACGAAGAAGGCGTGCAATCGTTAAATTTGAAATATATTGATTTCATTGTTCCCGGAATCGTGGCGATGATGATTATGTTCAACAACCTGAACGGGGTAGCCGGCCAGATCGCCTCTTGGCGGGAACGCGGCGTTCTCCGCAGAATGCAGAGCACTCCGCTGAAGGCCTCCAGCTTCATTGCGGCGCAAATTTCAGCGAGGCTTATTCTCAGCACCCTTCAGGCTTCGATAGTGCTCCTTATCGCCAGTTGGCTGTTCGGAACACAAATCAACGGTTTCTGGCTGCTTCTGCTCAGCTTCGTCATTTTCGGCACCCTGGCCTTCATATCGATCGGCTTTATCATCGCCAGCTTGGCCAAGACACCGGAAAGCGCCGGACCGATCGCCGGCTTTATCTCTTTTCCCATGCTGTTCATGGGGGGAGTGTTCTTCCCTGTCAAAAACTTGCCCGAATGGCTGCAGCCGGTCATTCAACTGCTGCCTATCTCGCATTTAACGACAGCTCTTCGCCAGGTAATGAATGTTGGGGCCGGCTGGCTGGATCTGTGGTCGGAGGCGCTTCTTCTTGGGGGCTGGATGGCTGTGGCTTTCGCCGTATCGGCTTTCACCTTCAAGTGGGAATGATCATGGAATCCGGCTGCTTAATGACACTTCAGTCGGTTTAGTGATTTGGCCATAACTTATTTCGGATGCTTATTTCCCAACGCGCGCCCTTCCCGGCGCGCGTTGGGCGTTGGCCGGCGCTTGGGCCGGGGCTGGTCCGGCGCCCGGTGCAGAACTATATTTGAGAAAGAGGAACTCTTTTTTTGTCATCCGGGCGGTTTACATGTAGAATAGGGGAGAAGCATGACCATAAAATTAATCATTCAGGGAATAGAAGAGGGTTTTGATAATGAAGGTGCTTATCGCTACGTTAAATGCGAAATATATTCATACCTCGTTGGCGATCCGCTATTTGAAAGCTTTTTGCCAGAAGGATTTCGAGGTGGATATTGCGGAATATACGATTAAAGACCCCGCCATGAATATCGTTTCCGACCTGTATCAGAGACGCCCGGATGTGCTGGGCTTTTCCTGTTATATCTGGAATATTGAAGAGACGATCGCAATCATTAAGATGATCAAGAAAATTATGCCGGAGCTGATCATTGTACTGGGAGGCCCGGAGGTTTCCTACGATACCGACTATTGGATGAAGCGGCTGCCGGAGGTCGATTTTATCGTGATGGGGGAAGGCGAGGAAACCTTCCACCACCTGCTTCAGGTAATTGAAGGGGACCGGAAGTTTCACTTCGTCTATGGGATTGCCTACCGCAAAGGGGACGAGGTCATCATCACTCCGGGAAGGCCCAAGCTTGACTTGAACGAAATTCCGTCTCCCCACCGGTTTGAAGAAGATGTTCCGACCTTGGCGAATCGGGTAGTTTATTTCGAGACGAGCCGGGGGTGTCCTTTCAGCTGTCAATTCTGCTTATCCAGCATAGAGGTTGGGGTCCGGTATTTCGATATGGAGAGAACAAAGGCAGATCTGCTTTACCTGATCGATTCCGGAGCGAAGCTGATCAAATTTGTCGACCGCACATTTAACATCAAGCGGGAATATGCTCTGGAAATATTCGATTTCCTGATCAAGAATCATCGCGGA
The DNA here is from genome assembly GCF_042677205.1 of Paenibacillus residui. NCBI lineage: Bacteria > Bacillati > Bacillota > Bacilli > Caryophanales > Paenibacillaceae > Paenibacillus > Paenibacillus residui. The sequence continues at coordinate 3,305 of NZ_JBHTIU010000047.1, read as the reverse complement.
TGTGTGTTCCAGTTCGAAATTACGGCGGACATTATGCGCCCCGAGGTGCTTGAGTTTCTTTCCGAACATGCGCCGCCCGGCATCTTCCGCTTTGAAATCGGGGTGCAGTCGACTAACGATCTGACGAACGAGCTGGTCAAGAGACGGCAAAACTTCGCCAAGCTGACCCGAACGGTGACCATGGTGAGAGACAGCCACAAGATCGATCAGCATCTGGATCTGATAGCCGGGCTGCCGGAGGAAAATTACGATTCCTTCCGCAAAACGTTCAACGATGTATTTGCGCTCGGCCCGGAGGAATTGCAGTTGGGCTTCCTGAAAATGCTAAGAGGAACGGGGCTGCGCAACGATGCGGAGAAATATGGCTACGTCTATATGGACCATGCTCCCTATGAAATCCTGGGCAACGACGTGCTGCCCTTCTCGGATATCGTCCGGATTAAACGGGTGGAGGATGTGTTGGAGAAATATTGGAATGCCCATCGGCTGGACCGGACCGTTCTCTATTTAATCAAGAACGAGTTTCCTTCCGCCTTCGATTTCTTCCAGCAATTCGGGGATTACTGGGAAGAGCAGGGATGGCAGAAAATCGGCCATCAGCTCGAGGATTTGTTCACGCGTCTTCACAGCTTCTTACGCTGCCGGGATACGGCCTCTCTGGAAGTGGTTGAAGGGCTGATGAAGCTGGATTACTTTATGAACCATAAATATAAGCCGCGTAAAATATGGTGGAACTTCACCATTGATAAGGCCGAGCAATCCCGGTATTTACGCTGGCTGGCGGAGCATCCGGAGAAGGTATCCCCGGAATTTGCCGAGCTCAAGCTCAGCGAGAAGGAATTGCACAAGCATGCTGTGATTGAGGTTCTGCCTTTCGATCTGGAACTTTATTTGTGTACGGGGGAAGTCAGGGAATCCGATCCGAGCCTGCTTGTCGTCTACTATCCCCCTGATGCTTCCGAAATGCCGGCTTACTATGTCACATCCATAACAGGAAGAGAGGCATTGAAGAAGAAGCGGAAGAAAGAACTGGAGAAGATGGAGCTTCATGATATTCAATAATGATCGGCTATGAAATAATTTGTGACTCTCTCTCCTAAGATGAAAGGGTGCTTGCGCACCGAATGAGAAAAACCGGGCATTACGCCCGGTTTTTTTTCTTTCGGATTGGCAGAAAAGCTGCCGCCAAGGAAATATTCGACAACAAGTCCGAGGGCTTCAATGGAAGCTTCAACGTCGGATGATGAAAATAATTGCAAAGATCATGTGGAGCAGAAGCTTTATTTAGTCTTCGTTATGCGGAACAGGCAGTCCGAGTCCTTCCGCAATCCGTCTGCCCAAATCCGGATCGGCTTTAAGCCAGTGACCGATTTGACGGATTTTTATTTCATCCTTATCTACAGGCTTCATGGCGGCCACGATATTGCGGATCAGCCGGCTTTGCTCCTCCTCACTCATCAGACGGTATAGATCGCCGGCTTGGGTATAATGATCATTATGATCGTAAGGGACGCTGTCGGCCATACCGGATACTTCGAAAGGAGCCGGTTTGTTCTCGGGCGATTCGGTTGGTCCGCCGTAGCTGTTAGGCTCATAATAGAGAGAACTGCCGCCGTTGCCGTCAAATCTCATTTGCCCATCGCGCTGATAATGGTTAACCGGTGCGATCGGACGGTTGATCGGCAGCGTATTGTGATTCGCCCCGACACGGTAACGATGCGCGTCCGAATAGGCGAAGAGGCGTCCCTGCAGCATTTTGTCCGGCGAAGCCTCAATGCCGGGTACGAAATTGCCCGGAGAGAAGGTTGCCTGTTCGACTTCCGCGAAATAGTTTTCCGGGTTGCGGTTTAGTACCATGCGGCCGACTTCGATAAGCGGGTAATCTTTCTGGGACCAGACCTTCGTTACATCGAACGGATCGAAGCGGTACGTCTTGGCATCCTCCAGCGGCATAATCTGGACACAAAGCTTCCACGAAGGGTAGTCGCCCTCTGCGATGGCGTTGAATAAATCTTCCGTATGATAATCCGGATTTTCCCCTGCCAGCTTGGCGGCCAGATCGACATCCAGATTTTTGATGCCTTGTTCGGTTTTGAAATGATACTTGACCCAGACGGCTTCGCCTTGCTCATTTACCCATTTGAAGGTATGGCTGCCGAATCCGTGCATATGTCTGTACGTTGCCGGGATACCGCGGTCAGACATCAGTATGGTGACTTGATGCAGGGATTCCGGAGACAGCGACCAGAAATCCCATACGGCGTTCGGATTTTTCAGATGGGTTTGGGGATGGCGTTTCTGAGTATGGATAAAGTCCGGAAATTTGATAGCGTCCCGAATGAAAAATACCGGTGTATTATTACCGACCAGATCATAGTTGCCCTCTTCGGTATAGAACTTCACGGCGAATCCGCGCGGGTCCCGAACCGTATCGGCAGAGCCCAACTCGCCAGCTACCGTGGAGAAACGAACGAATACCGGTGTCTGCTTGCCGACTTCCGACAGGAAATTCGCTTTCGTATACTTAGTGAGATCGTTCGTCACTTCGAAATAACCGTGGGCACCTGCACCTTTGGCATGAACGACCCGTTCGGGAACACGCTCCCGGTTGAAATGGGCCAATTTCTCCAGAAGATGCACATCCTGAATTAATGTCGGACCTCGCGATCCTGCCGTCATGGAATTCTGATTGTCTCCTACAGGAGCGCCCCAACTCGTCGTCAGGTTGTTCTTGTTTGTGGACATTCGATCTTCACCTCATTATTTATTTTAAGTAAATGGTTCTGTGCCGTTGTAATTGAGAATCAATATCAATTACTATGAATTAAATTTAATTCATTTCAAACAAATAGTCAATATCTTTTTATAATAATTCTAAATAAGGAAATATTGAAAAATGATGGGTCAATAACGAAAAACGTACGGAGAGCTTAATTAATGAAGGAAGGAGGTGGATTTGGGAGCGGTTCGTTCCTAAATGTTGTATATGCAGCGGCCTTCGAATCGGGCTGTTTGAAGGGTTAAGGAAAAGTTCTAAGGATGGTTAGGTATCGTTTATGACCAAACGGAAGCCGGAAGAGCGGTCATCCGTTCTTATTCAAATCCTATGACAGATATTCCCATTGCATTCTATCCATTTGTTGGATGGCCCGATGTAAATTCATCGCTAATAAAAAAAGCTCCTAACGGAGCCATCTCGAAGATGAATAACCCGGTATTAGAGGAAGCTTTTTATGCCAATAGGAATCTATATTTTCATCGTATTAACGCTGTAAAGAACTTAAAGATTCCTATGTGGTAAAAAA
>NZ_JBHTIU010000046.1:0-5953 GCF_042677205.1 Paenibacillus residui | reverse complement strand
AGATCGGCGCGAAATTTGTTCAAGCCGCCAAATGGTTCCCTTCATCGAAAATGTGCTCATGTTGTGGTCAGATCAAGCCAAACCTGAAACTATCTGATCGCACCTATGAATGCACTTGCGGACATGTGATCGACCGCGACTTGAACGCGGCGATCAACCTATCTAAATTGGCGGTCTGACACGTATCTCGTCATCGCCAATATGTAGGATTCGTTGCATCCGAATTTACGCCTGTGGAGTGTCATACCAAACGCGAGTAGTTCCGGCAAAAGCGGACACGGCGAAACAGGAAGCAAACAAGGATTTATAGACTTTTATAAGTTCTTGGCAACGGGATGAACTGTGGAATTGGACATTCGTAAATGGAAGCACGTGTTTAAGCTGGACCCCGACCGGAGCCTCTCCGATGAACAATTGGAGAAGATATGTCTATCCGGGACAGACGCCGTTATTGTAGGCGGCTCTTCGGGGGTTACCTTTGATAATACCGTTGAACTTCTCGGAAGAGTGCGAAGGTTTGAGCTTCCCTGCGCTTTGGAAATATCTTCGATGGATGCGATTGTACCCGGCTTCGACCTGTATTTGATTCCGGTAGTTCTGAATACACCGGACGGACAATGGATAACCGGGCATCATCAACAAGCGATCCGGGAATACGGGGCGATGATGAATTGGGATGCGGTCATTCCGGAAGGTTATATCATTATGAATGGGCAATCGACAGCAGCCTTGGTAACCGGGGCCGATTCGATTCTGGATAACAAGGATCTCGCGGCTTACGCCCGAATGGCTGATAAACTGTTCCGGTTTCCGATTGTTTATGTAGAATATAGCGGTACGTTCGGTAATATGGATTGGGTCGCCCAAGTACGGGAAGCGCTGGAGGATGCCCGGTTGTTCTATGGCGGCGGGATTGATGGACCCGACAAGGCCCGGCAGGCGTCAGGTTGTGCGGATACCATCGTAGTTGGAAATTTGATTTATGAGAATCTGGAGCAGGCGCTGGCTACCGTGGAGGCTATCCGTTACGATCGTCCGGAGGATGCCCGGGAGTAGCGGCAGATGTTCCAGACTTTCTAGACAATCCAAGCAGAAAGGTTAATTAATATGATTAATTCTGTTCATGATATTTTTCAGGCAATCGACAAGTTAAATCCGGAGCAGAAGCAGGCTGTTCAGAGCGTGGACGGTCCGCTTCTGATTATGGCCGGGGCAGGTAGCGGGAAGACCCGGGTGTTAACCCATCGTATCGCTTATTTGATTGCCACCGGCAAAGCGGCTCCCTGGAGCATACTGGCTATTACCTTTACGAATAAAGCCGCTCGGGAAATGCAGGAAAGAGTGGAGAAGCTGGCCGGCTCTGCCGCCCGCGACATCTGGGTATCGACCTTTCACTCCATGTGCGTCCGAATACTTCGCAGAGACATCTCACGCATCGGATATACCTCGAATTTCTCCATTCTGGATTCGGCCGATCAATTGTCGGTTATCCGTTCCTGTGTTAAAGAGTTGAACATAGATCCGAAAAAGTTCGACCCCAAGGCCATTCAGGCAGCAATCAGCAGCGCCAAGAACGAGTTAATATCCCCTGAGCGATTTGAAAGCCAAATCGGAGACTATTTCCAAGGCATTGTCGCGAAGGTTTATACGATGTATCAGAAGAAACTGAAGAGCAATAACTCTCTTGATTTTGACGATTTGATCATGAAGACCATCGAGCTGTTCGAGGAAGTTCCGGAAGTGCTGGAGTTTTACCAGAATAAATTTCTTTACATTCATGTGGATGAATACCAGGATACGAACCGTGCGCAATATTTGCTCTGTCGGATGATTGCGGATAAGCATCACCGGATCTGTGTGGTAGGAGACAGCGACCAATCGATCTATCGGTGGAGAGGGGCGGATATTTCTAATATTTTGAATTTCGAGAAGGATTACCCGGAGACGAAAACGATCTTATTGGAGCAGAATTACCGGTCTACCGCCAATATTCTGAATGCGGCCAATGCAGTAATAGCGAATAATGCCGGGAGGAAGGACAAGCAGTTATGGACCGATAAGGGAGATGGTCCCAAGATCAAGTTCTACCAGGCCGACTCGGAACATGCCGAAGGGTATTATGTCGCTTCGGAGATTAATAAAGGCAGGAATGCGGGCAGAAGCTATTCCGATTATGCGATCCTATACCGTACCAATGCGCAGTCCCGTGTAATCGAGGAAATTTTGATTAAATCGGATATTCCTTATCAAATTATCGGCGGCATCAAGTTCTATGACCGGAAAGAAATTAAAGACTTGCTCGCTTATCTGCGTTTGATTTCAAATCCGGATGACGACATTAGTTTCAGCCGTATCGTCAATGTTCCGAAGCGGGGGATCGGGGATACGACCCTGGATCGATTAGCCGAACAGGCGGCGGCACGCGGAGTTTCCCTCTTTGCGCTGCTGGAGGATGTAGATTCGCTGGAGATCAGCTCCCGTGCCAAAGGGGCGCTTCGGGAATTTAGAGAGATGATTGCGAACCTGCATTACATGGTTGAGTATCTATCCGTTACCGAACTGACGGAGGAGATGCTGAACCGAACCGGCTATCGTATGGAGCTGGAGCGGGAAGCAACCATTGAAGCCAAGACCAGACTAGAGAACATTGACGAGTTTTTATCCGTAACCCTGGAGTTTGAAAATCGAAATGAAGATAAATCTCTTGTCTCGTTCCTGACGGATCTGGCTTTGATTGCGGATATCGACACCATGGATAAAGAAGATGACGGGACTTCCGGCAGCGCAGTCGTATTAATGACCATGCACAGCGCGAAAGGATTGGAATTTCCGTTTGTTTTCATTATAGGTATGGAAGAGGGAGTGTTCCCCCATAGCCGGGCCCTGATGGACAATACGGAGCTAGAGGAAGAGCGTCGTCTCGCTTATGTCGGTATTACTCGGGCTGAGGAGCAGCTGTATCTATCTTGTGCCCGGATGCGGGTTTTATTCGGACGCACAAGCAGTAACCCTCCATCCCGGTTCTTGAGGGAAATTCCGGAAGAGCTTCTGGAAAATGACTCCCCTTCGGAGGACCGCTATGGGCGGATACAAGGGGGATCCTTCGCCGGGTTGAACCGTTCGCCCGGTGGAATGGCCGGCGCGGCCAAACCTTACAACCGTACTAAACCGGCGGCTCCTGCCGTTAATAACGTAACGGATTTTCATAATGGCGACAAGGTTCAGCACGGCAAGTGGGGAACGGGCGTTATTGTGGCGGTTAAAGGCAGCGGCGATGATATGGAGCTGCAGATCGCTTTCCCTGCACCGGTCGGTGTGAAGAGATTGCTTGCCAAATTCGCCCCGATTACTAAAGTATAAAATCATGAGAGCTTGTCGGCGGGGATCCGTTGTGTACATTGATTTTCAAATTTGGAAGCGGGATGACCATTTGGAAAGGATGAATTGCCTGTGGAAGAACAATTCAAAGAAATGAGAGCGTTAATTGAGGAAATCAATCGGCACAATTATCTGTATTATACAATGGACTCTCCGGAATTATCCGATCCGGATTATGACAAGCTGTATGACCGTCTGGTCCAGCTGGAGAAGGAGACCGGGACGGTATTTCCCGATTCCCCTACTCAAAGGGTTGGCGGAGAGCTGCTGAAGGGGTTCGAGCCTCACAAGCACCGGGCACGTCTATGGAGTCTGGACAAAGCTCAAAATGAAGAAGGGCTGATGGCTTGGTATCAGCGTATTCAGAAGCTGATCCAGCAATATAATCAAGCCAACCCGGATCATCCGCTGCCTCCGTTATCGTTTGTGGTGGAGTTGAAATTCGACGGACTAACCTTAAATTTGACTTATGATAGAGGCACTTTGGTACAGGCGGCCACCAGGGGAAACGGAACGGTCGGTGAAGGGATACTGGCGCAGGTTCGGACTATTCGGTCCGTACCGCTAACCATTCCTTATAAGGATGGAGTTATTGAAGTTCAAGGAGAAGGACTGATGTTCCTATCGGTTCTTGAGGAATATAACAAGACGGCGGAGGAACCGCTTAAGAATGCGCGGAATGCCGCAGCCGGCGCCCTTAGAAACCTTAATCCGGCGGTAACGGCCTCCCGCAAGCTGGATGCCTTTTTCTACAACGTCGGTTTTTCGGATGCCAAAGCCTTCGCTACCCATGAACAGATGCTTGAATTTTTGCGCGAGAACCGTTTTAAAGTAAATCCGCATACCCGGTTGGTTCACTCGATAGAGGAGGTCAAGGAGGAGCTTGCCGTAATTACGGAGAAACGCCATGAACTGGATTATTTGCTGGATGGCGCCGTGATTAAGATCAATGATCTTCGGACCCGTGAAGTATTGGGCTATACGGAGAAGTTCCCCCGCTGGGCGATTGCATTTAAGTTTGAGGCGGAGGAAGCTACAACCATTCTCCGGACAGTTTCCTGGGAAGTAGGAAGGACCGGGAAGCTGACTCCGGTGGCAACGGTGGATCCGGTTGAATTGGCCGGGGTAACCGTGCAAAGATGCACCTTGAACAATATCGGGGATATTGAACGCAAGGATTTAAAAAATGCTTTGGGCAGCCTTGTCTATATTAGAAGATCTAATGACGTCATCCCGGAAATATTAGGACGGGCTACGGATGCCGAGGACGGAGAAGAAATCCTTTATCCGGAAACATGTCCCGCTTGCGGTTCGGAGCTTGTTCAGAGGGGCGCCCATATCTTTTGCCCTAACCGGCTGAAATGTCCTCCTCAGTTAGTTGGTCGTATCACTCATTTTGCTTCCAGGGATGCCATGGATATCGAAACCTTCAGTGTCGCTACGGCTGAACAGCTTTATCAGGAGCTGGGAGTCAGGGATCCGGCCGATTTGTTTAGTCTTACTTTCGACCAGTTAGTTGGCTTGGAGCGGTTCGGCGAGAAGAAAGCCGGTAATTTGCTGGCAGCGATTGAGAAAAGCAAGGACTGCGATCTGGGTTCTTTCCTGTTCGCGCTGGGAATCCCCAATACGGGGAAGACGACCGCGAAGGAACTGGCCGATCATTACCGGAGTCTGGACAAGGTAATGAGCGCTTCCGCAGAAGAGCTGATGCAGATTCCCGATATTGGGGAGATCGTAGCGGAGAGCATTGTAGGCTTCTTTGCCGATCCGCTGATGCGTTCCAGTATTGAAAGAATGCTGGCGGCGGGTGTGCGTCCGCATGTTGAGGAACAGGCTGCAGCGATTAACGAGAATAATCCGTTCTACGGTAAAACGGTCGTGATTACGGGGACGATGGAATCTTTCGGAAGAGATGAGGCGACGAAGAAGCTGGAGGCGTTGGGTGCAAAGGTTACTGGCAGTGTGTCCAAGAAAACCGACATGGTCATTGCGGGTGCAAATGCCGGAAGCAAACTGGCCAAAGCCCGCGATTTAGGTATCCAGGTGGTCGACGATGAGCAGCAGTTTTTGCAGATGTTAGGAGAAAGCGGCCAATAAGCCGGACATTGCTAAAAGCGTAAAAAAAGATGCTCCAATTCCGGATTTTTGGGAGTTGGGGTGTCTTTGTAGTTGGCAATTTTATAGAAAGGAATACAATAAATGTTTCAAAAGGCGTACAAGGTTTTATAAAAAAGTATAGGGCAAGATATTCCTATTGATTTCTGAGTGGGACCATGATATATTAGTTTTCGCCCATTCGGAGCGGGACTGTCCATATGGAAGTCCGGGATGGCTGGAAAGACGAATAAAATGTTGTCCATGCTTTCTCTGCTCTATCCAACAAATGGGAAATAAAAAACAGTTGACTTTAGGCTGGAGTGCTGGTAAGATATTATCTTGTCACCACAAATGAAACAGCAGGTTGACGAAAGCTCTTTGAAAACTGAACAAATGATTTCAATAACGAAACAAGCCAGTGCGTATACGGTTTTCGGACCGTATCCACGTCAATGAATGAACGAATTAATGAGCTAAT
>NZ_JBHTIU010000045.1:0-14159 GCF_042677205.1 Paenibacillus residui | reverse complement strand
AGCTAGGCTAATAATCCAGTGTAGAAAACATTGTAGTGAATTTTACACAAGAGTCAGGACTTGACCCGTCTTTTTGGAGAAAAGTCGTCGCATACCTGATTCTAGAGCAATAGTGCACGTCTTTGGAGCGATTTTTAGCGAAATGGCCCCATTTTGTGAAAAAGACCTGCACATTTGACCGTCTTTCGCCTTCTTTTTGGAAAAAGGCACGATTTCAATGTATTTTTGCTCGTCTTTGCGATGTCTTCGCCGATGTCCCAACGGATTCCGTAAATCCGGATAATCTCTCCTGCTGGCAGCGTGAGATCGGTGCACAGAATGGCGAGCCATTCCTCCTTGTTCGAAATGATGGCGGACAAAGACGATGGTGACGGGTATCCCCGGAGACAGAAAGCCGGTTTAATGTCATTTGGACATAATTTCATTTGGAAATTGATACGGCTGTACGATTTGCTCTATCCTATAGAGGACACCTCTTCTTTATCGTAGTGATTGCTTGACACTCTCACCACGGCATCATTAGATAACGAAAATTAGGAGTATTATTTTGGCGGATTATCCCGGTAGTAAAGGAAAAAGAAACGCTATGCCCAAGGAGGTTGGTAAGCATGAAAAATCTTTATTTGGTCCGGCACTGCAAGGCCGAAGGCCAGGAGCCGGATGCCGGGCTGACAGATACCGGATTGGAGCAAGCCGACAAGCTCGCTGATTTTTTCTCCGATAAATCTATCGATTATATTATTTCCAGTCCGTATGAAAGAGCGTTCCGGACTATAGAGCCGTTTGCCGTCCGCCGGGGGCTGGAAATCAAGCTGGATTCACGTTTAACCGAAAGAGTGTTGTCGGGAAAGAATCATTCGGAGTGGCGTGATATGCTTCGCAAAACCTACGATGATCTGGACTTAAGCTACGAAGGCGGGGAGTCCGGTAACGAGGCGATAGGCCGTGCCGTTACCGTAATCAGGGAAATCCTTGATGGTCCATACAAAAATGCCGTGGTCGTTTCCCATGGGAATCTGCTGTCTCTGCTTCTGAAATCTTATGACAGCCGGATCGGCTATTCGGAATGGGAAGCCATGTCCAATCCGGATGTCTATCATCTGTCCTTTGCCGGCGAATCCGAAACTCCCGTTATCCGGCGGATTTGGGCGGATTCCCCCCTTTAATTTTCCTTATTATGAATGGGCCGCTGTCGCTGTCCGTTGAATCGCCTCTTTATTTTCCCACAGAAGTGTGCGTAAATTGGATTTCGAGCCCTGAATGATATAATGCGGAATGCGGCACTGCTTGGCAATCTCCACGCAGCTCCAGGTCGCTCGGTGGGAAGTCGCGGTAATCAGCATGAACAGGGCCTGGGCGCGGCGCAAATCGGCATGGATTCGCTCAGGACTGTCCCCATTATCATGAACGAGCTCGGCCCCGGTCTCCGATACGACCGATTCAAACCATTTGGCCTGTCCGCCAATAATGACAATTTTGCAGCCTGTCAGGAAAGGCTCCGGCTTGCTTTTATCCGTTTTCGCCGTCCATGAGGCCTGCTTCTGCCGATCCAGTTTTTTCTTTATCCCTTCGTCTCCTTGGGACGACTTTCGATAGAGCTTGGAAAGCCGGGCGTAATGCCCGTCCACAGCTACATTGAACAAACAGGGATCACCATCCGAAGGACCCTGTACTTCCACATCGCGATAGTGAATCGGGTAGCGGTTCTCCGGGTTGTTCATATCCACACAGTAGAATGTAAAATGCTCCCCCAGCTCCACATACCCGCTGAACTGGTTAATCGGAGCGTAGGTATCGTCCCCTTGCAGCAGCAGCTCGATTTCATAATGAATAACGCCGGATTCCTGTTCATATGGCCTGCATCTGACCTCCGCCTCATGCTCCAAACGATAATGATGAACCATGGATTCCGTAATATTAAACACTTCTCCATGCTCCAGCACAATATAACCGCCATGATCCCGCCTATAAAAGGTGCCGCCAAACCATGCTGCGGTTTCTTCCCGGGAAGGAGCCGACTCTTCCAGCGATAGGGCCTCTTCCTTTCCTTCTTCCGAAGCCGGGGAGTAAACCGCCGTAGGTACCGCATCCTTCTTCGGGTTCATAACGGCAGACTGGGAAGACATAGGGCCTTCTTCATGCAGGTATCGCTCCAGGGAGTCGATCATATCGAATAAAGAGCGAATATGACGGCGAATAGCCGCGCCGCTGCTCCGGTCCGGAAGGGGCTGTCCCAGCTTCCGGCACCATTGTTCCGCTTCCTGAGTGAGTCCGGCAGCCAGCCTTTCCGCCAGCTCGCGGGGGTCCGCCGACCGCTGCTTGAATTCCAGCAAACGGTGCTTCGCCTGCTTCAGCTCCCGTTCCGCCGCCGCGGCACTTTCCTGATATCCCGCCAGCGAGCTTTCCAGCGCGCGAAGCCGGGAAAGAAGCTCCATTTTTTCGCTGCCCAGCACCTCGTTACGCAGCCTCTGCTCCGCCAGCAAAGCTTGCAGGCGTAACACTTCCTCCTGTGAAGCGGAGGCTTCCGCCGATAGTTTCTGTTTTTCTTCGCTAAGCCGTTCCGCCCATCTTTCCTTCACGCGTAATTGTTTGCGCAAATGATCGGATTCCTGCTCGGCTTTAAGCCGGAGGTCCGATTCCCGCTTCAGCCTTCGTTCTACAGCGGCATGCTTGCCGGGATCGATGAAAGAGCGGCAAGCCTCATCATTAGCTGTATCAGGCTGTGGAGCCGGTTCCGTCCTCCCCGCTTGAACCTCCTTGACGGCGGCAAGCTGCTGCAGCCGTTCCTCCGTCTCCTCGGTACGTTCCGGGTGCAGACGCAGGGCCCAATAGTAATGCCAATGCCCGTACTGTTTTATTTTTGCTTCTTGGGCCTCAAGGAACTCCTCCACGTAATCCCCTGCTTCCTCGTAGAGGTCCATTACAGTAAGCAGAATGGCCGTCAACAGCTTTTGCTTCCCTGACGTTTGCCGCAATTTGGAAAGCAGAAGCTTGTAAAACACGGCATCCGGAAAAGCTCTTCTGGGGGAGGCGGTGAGCGGCAGCTCCAGCTGCCTGGCCATATTTCGCTTCTCCACCGGGGACAATTCCTGAACCAGGGAATGGAACGCTTCGGTGTTGAAAGGCTGAGCCGCTTCCTCCAGAATTCTCTGCCTGAAAGGCTGCGACTGCCCCGCCCATTCGTCGGCTTCCTGTGGAGGCACTCCTATCAAACGGGCCAATTTTTTCGTGTTCAAAGGCATCCCTCCTTTTCTGGACAATTGGTAAAATGGGTTCTCTGGTTAAGAGCTATATCAATGCGGCATTCCGCCGAGGTGTTAACAAATTTTTCGGTTCCAATAAGTTCCACAAACAATATGACGTTGATATATTCGATATTTTGTCAGTAATCCCTTCTCCTCGATTTAATAAAATAATACAATAATCTCTGCCCTTCGGAACGGTGTGGTTACCGTGCAAAATGTTATTAAACAATAGGAAAACCGCCCAATCCTAGGCGGCTGAACACTTCAATCCTAATCTTGCTTTATCAATCGCTTTTTAAACGACTCACTTTCCTTTTTCCGTATGGTGGCCAAACCGAAAAGAAGAAGTCCCTCAGTCATTGACGATCTTGATGACTTCAGAGACCTCTTTATCCCTTTTACACCCTACTTCAGCACAATCCCGATTTTTCCGTCTTGAATTTCGATAGGGTAGCTTTTGGCGCGGATTTTATCGTCGATCAGGGATTTCCCGGTTTTGATCTCGAATTCCCAGCCGTGCCATGGACAGCGGACAATCTCGCCGGATTTGCCGAATTCGTATTGATAGACTCTTGACGGCATCGTCGTTCCGCACACGATTCCCCTGCACAGGGGCGCTCCCTGGTGGGGGCAGTAGTTGTACAATGCATAGTATTGACCGTCGATTAGATAAACGCCGATCTCGCGGCCCCCTATGTTAACGATGACATGCCCGCCCTCCGGCACATCTCCTTCGTTCAATACATAATGTACCGCCATTTTCCCCCTCCGTCCGGATAGAATCAAATCGGTTTTACCTCTGGTTGGAGCCAAGCTGGTCCATTGCATACCGTGAAACCGCTGCTGCTTGTCGTACAAAAGCTGCTGTCTCATGACAAGAAAATCTGTCTCCCAAGTCTCCCGAGTCTCCCAGACTGCTGCCGGTCCTTCGATCTTCCCGCTATACTAAAGCTTGTAAAGCTGCTTGGCATTTTCGTATAGTACCTTCCTTCTTGCATCCGGGCTTAACTTGCGGAGGACGGCGGAAGGCGGATCGAAATCCCAATGCGGATAATCGCTTGAGTAGAGAATCATATTCTCGGCGTCGACCATGTTCAGCAGGTCGACCAGATGCTGCGGATTATCCGGCTCTTCGATAGGCTGGGTCGTCAGATAGCAGTGCTCGCGAATATACTGGCTGGGCAGCTTCTTCAGCCACGGCACCTGGGAGCGCAATGCCTTGTAGTTTTTGTCCAGCCGCCACATGACATGCGGCAGCCAGGCCATTCCTCCTTCAATGAGGACAACCTTCAGGCCGGGAAATTTCTCGAATACTCCTTCGCACACCATGCTGACCAGATGGGCCATGAACATCTGCGACAAGCATGTATGCCATTCGATGTACCACGTCGGATACCCTGCAGCAGTCGGCGCGGTAGCCCCGCCCGCTCCTTCCGCACCCGGATGAAGGGCGACAGGCAGCCCGTTCCTCTCCGCCGCTTCGTAGATCGGGTGGTATTGCCGCTGTCCCAGAGGCGAGCGGGCCGCACTGGAAATGATGACTTCGACGATATCGGGATGCCCGCCGATCCGGTCGATCTCCCTGGCCGCAAGCTGCGGGTCCTGGGTAGCTACGGCTGCAGCCCCCTTGAAGGCTCGGTGCTTGCCCAGCCATTCCGCAATGAGGTAGTCGTTGTAAGCGGAGCATATAGCGGCGGCAAAATCCGGATCATGTGTGGTCGAGATATTATAGACCACGCCCGTCAAAATCGCATACTCGACATTGTAGGGCTCTATCAATTGCTTGATCATGAGCTCCGGATCCGAGCCCGCCTTGCCGCCGCCTGGAGGGATCGAGTCCCTCCGCATCACACCGACGGGAGAATAGTAGCCGGAGTACGAGTAGCCTACGCCGCTGCGGGCCACCCTGCTCTTCCACGGCTCCGGCAGATAAGGAACAAGATCGGCATCGTTCTGTTCATTATGGACATCGGCATCGATGACCTTGTAATTCTCCGCCATATGCTAAGCTCCTTTGCAAAATGATCTATTTTTGCCTAGGTCCCCAATAATAAAACGGTAACGGACCTGAGAGACCCTATTTCGTTAAAATAGGACGTTTTTTTTAAATATAAGAAAGTATAAGTTTTCATCTATACCTGTTCTTATATTTCATCGGTAAACGCGCCCGTCCTAAGGACGGCGATAGCCGTTTATCCTTGGGGTAACGGAAACAGATGCACTTATTTCATAGAATATCTCGTATTTCCGCCCTGTTTTTTGCGAATAAGGTCATTGGAGTCCGTTAGCCGGTCGAAAAGGCAATCTTGAGCCGATTAAGGTCCTACGTTTCCGTTAGAACGCGGTCGATAAAGACCACCTTCGAGCCGACCAGGTCTTAGGCATAAGTGTCCATCAGCGTGGTCGAAAAGGAGGCCCCCTCCTCCGGCCGTCATTCCTACCAGGGCTGTTCAACCTATTCAAGAGGGAGACCTCTACGCTTCCACAGGACGTCTTTCCCGGGACTGTTCAAATTCGAGGCCCCCTCCTCCGGCCGTCACTCCTACCAAGGCTGTTCAACTTATTGGAGTGGGAGACCTCTACGCTTCCACGGGACGTCTTTCCCTGGGCTGTTCAAAATGCGAGGTCCTCTCTCCACCTACCGGGCCATCACACCAGTTGCTTACTTGGAGCCATAGGTTCGCTGGTATGCCGTATTGTACATTTCAAGCAGCTCGTCGGCGCCCAGCTTCTTGGCCTGATCGAGAAATTGCTGGTAGGTGTCGTCGTTAATCGGGGTTTTCCCGGTGACGAACTCCGTAATCTTCTGCTCCAAATATTTGTTCAGGTTGTTCAGCTTCGACTTCTCCAGCTCCATCTCTTCCTCCGTCTTGACAATCGCTTTAGGCGCTGGAATGATATATTTCTCGTATCTGGCGTTAATGGCTTTGCTCTTCTCGTTCAAGCCGCTCTCCCACGCGGCCCGGGCTTTGGCATTATTGAGGGAAATATGATCATACCAGACCCCATAGTCACGGCGCAGAGGGACATACGGGCTGTTCCCGAATTCCTCCATGAACCTTGGTTTTCCGTCTTCAATCGTATACGTTTTGCCGAGAATCCCGAGTGAGAGATAATTGGAACCTTCTTCGCTTACCAGATAATCCAGGAACTTGACCGCCGCTTCCTTATCCTTGACTTTGGCGGATATCGCCCGGCCGCTGCCTCCCACGAGCGAACGCGAATATTGATAGTTCTTGATTCCGTCGGCGGCGAATTGCGGAATCGCATCGAGCTCATACTCCTGGCTTCCGCTGGCCGTGCGTCCTTTCTCGGTTAACGGATCAATATCCGCTTTCCAGAAATAAGTGACGAGAGATTTCCCGGACAGTATCCGCTCCTCCCACTGGGCCCCGGTCAGCAGCGAATACTCGGGATCCAGCAGCTTTTCGGCATACAGCTTATTCAAATAAATGAGGGCATCCTTATACCCTTCGTGGTATGGGGCGAAGGCGTATTTTTCCTCGTCCGGGAGGAGATTGAAGAAGCCTTGAATGCCGGTGAAGGCTCTGCCGAACACTGTGTACAGCCCGGTATCCCCGATCGGTGAGTTGGCCGTGAGCGGATAGGAATCCGGATGCTTCTCCTTCAACGCTTTCAGAAATTCGTAGAACTCATCCAGACTTTCGGGCGGCTTCAACCCATATTTGTCTATCAAATCCTTGCGGGCCATCCAGACGAAGTTGAAGCCTTTGCCCTCGGGGTCTCCCTCCAGCACCGGCACAGTATAAATTCCGCCATCCGGTCCGGTGGCCAACGCTTTCGCTTCCGGGAAATCGTCATAGAACTTTTTCAGATTGGGGGCAATATCCAGATAATCCTTCAAATTGAGGAACACCTTCTCCGGACCGTGCTCCCTGCCTTCCTGGGTGCTTACCTGAATAAAATCGGTGACGGAATTCGTCGCGATCATAATCTGTTTCTTTTCATTGATCCCCTCCTGACTGACAACCTGAAATTCGACCTTAACCCCGGTTTTGGCTTCAATTTCCTTGAAAATTTCCCAGTCGTCCCGGACCCGCCCCTCTGTCCGGTCATAGACCAGCCATGTGAAGGTGATCGGCTTCGGACCCGGGCCTTCCGCTCCGCCGGGCGTCTCGGCTGCCGTCCCTCCCTTGCCTCCACTGCAGCCTGCCGCCAGCCCGCCAAGCATAACGGTGGAGAGCGTAATCGCTAACGTTCTTTTGTTCACCTTGCTCGCCTCCTCTTTATTTAGGTTTTGGTCAGAAGGTCCGGTAAGTGATTATTCATACTTGAGACCGGACTTCCCGTCACCGCAGGCACAGAAGACTTCCTGTACTCTCGCGCTTCTGCTTACCGCTTGCCGAAGCGGTCACCCTTTGATCCCCCCGATCATGCTGCCTTGAATAAAGTATTTTTGGATAAACGGATAAATGCACAAGATCGGCAAAGTAGCGATAATGATCATGGCGTACTTCATCGTTTCCATATGGCTCATGTCTCCTTCGCCCTGCACGTTGGAGCCGGCGATCAGAATGTTGCGGAGCATGATTTGCAGAGGATACATGCTGCGGTCGTTGAGATAAATCAGCGCGTCAAAAAACGCGTTCCACTGGTTAACGGCGGTATATAACCCGATCGTGGCCAGCACCGGAAGCGACAGCGGGAGAACAATCCGCAGCAGCACCTGAATCGTCCCGCAGCCGTCGATCGTGGCGGCATCCTCCAGCTCTTCGGGAAGCGCTTCGAAGAAAGTCCGCATAATAAACAGATGCCAGGTGCTGATTAGCGAAGGAAGCACGATGGCCCAGATCGTATTCAGCAGGCCGAGCTTCTGAACGACGAGGAAGGTCGGAATGAGCCCTCCGCTGAAGAGCAGGGTGAAGGCCGCCATCAGCAGGATCACTCTGCGTCCGGGAAGCCATTTCTTGGCGAGCGGGTACGCCATGGCGGAAGTCGCCATCAACGTCAGCACCGTATGAACGAAGGTATAGCGAATCGTATTCCAATAGCTCACCCACAGATCCGGATTGAACACCACTCTTTCGTAAGCAGCCAAGGTCAAGGACTTGGGCCACAGCAGCACCTGTCCGCTCACCACCATGGCATTCTCGCTGATGGAGGCGGAGAATACAAAAATCATCGGATACACCATCACGATAACCAGGCCAATCATGATCACGGTATTGAAGGCGTCAAACAGCCTGGAGGCCAGGCTTTCCCTGATTTTCATCCCGTTCCCTCCCCGCTCGTTACCATAGACTGGTCTCCGAATGTTTTCTGGCTATCCGGTTTGCGAAGACGACCAGAACGAAGCCGATGGCCGACTGGAACAACCCGACCGCCGTAGCGAAGCTGAAGTCGGCGTCCAGAATCCCTCTGCGGTAGACAAAGGTATTGATAACATCCGAGGTTTCATAGTTCATCGGATTGTACAGCAGCAGAATTTTCTGAAATCCTACCTCCATGAAATGCCCGAGATTCAGAACGAACAGAATGATCATGACGGGGATCATCCCGACGAAGGTAACGTGGCGCATTTGCTGGAAGCGGTTGGCCCCATCGATCTTGGCCGCTTCATATAAGGTCGGGTCGACTCCGGCAATCGCCGCCAAATACAGGATCGTTCCCCAGCCGACCTTCTGCCAGATTTCCGAGCCGATATATACGGTACGAAACCATTCCGGCAAGCCCAGGAACATAATCGGTTCCATGCCGAACACCTTCACCAGAATAAAATTGATGATGCCCGTGGACGGGGACAGAAACATGACGATAATCCCCGCGATAACGACCGTGGACAGAAAATGCGGCATATAACTGACACTTTGCACGAACTTTTTGAACGCTTTATTTTTAATTTCATGGAACAGAAGGGCCAGCACAATCGGCGCCGGAAAATGGAACAGCAGATCGTAAATATTCAGCATGATCGTGTTGCGGATGAGCTTCCAGGAATCCGGGGTGTAGTAGAAGAACTCGATAAAATGCTTGAAACCGACAAATTTGCTGCCGAATATTCCCCGGCCTATCGAAAAATCCTGGAAAGCGATAATGATGCCGTACATGGGCAAGTATTTAAAAATGATGTAATACAGGATGCCGGGAAGCATCAGAAAATACAGTGCCTTGTGCTTCTTCAGCATCAGCCATAAATGCGGCGGCTTCTTGCCCTTCGCTCCGGGCAGTACTGCGGCATCGGCGGTTCCGCGGTTTTCTGCTTGATCTGCCAATCATCCCCACCTCCTTACGGGAACGTTTTCATTTTATTGGTTGCTGCGGCACCTCATTTCGCGGCACCGTCCGATCGTTGTTGTGGCTTTACTATACGGAGCGGGCAAGCCGTGCGTAAAGCGCTCAATTTTGCCGGGTCGCTTTTTTTTTGCCGACAAGCCGCATAGAAAAAAGGAGACTCACGAAAAAACGGAGTCTCTTCTTTCGCACCTTTATTTTCGATGGATCGACCGGTATTTCGCCGGAGTAGTTCCTTCATATCTGCGGAAGATTCGAATGAACGAATTTCGCCCCCAATAGCCGACCTGCTCGGCAATCTCGTCGATTTTCATATCCGTCTCCAGCAAAAGCCGCTTCGCCTTGGCCAGGCGGACCTTGGCGATATACTCTACATATTTCTCGCCAACCTCTTCCTTGAACGTACGGCTGAAGTGGCCGGCCGACATGCCCATTCGCTCGGCGAATCGTTCGATGGACAATTCTTCTCCGCAGTGTTCATGAATATACTCGAGAATTTCCGCAAGCTGCCCTCTTCGGGCATCCGGCTTCTCGGCAAGGAACAACAGCGCGTGGGTTTCCCGGAAGCAGTCCCGGATCTCTTCCCAGGTTACGCAGCGGTCCAGCTTGACGAATAATCCGGAGTAGAAAGGGATGCCGAACTCGTTGCGCTCCGTCTCGACCGCTCTTATCCACGTATTTAACACATCGGAGCACAAGTATTTTACCTGAAAAGCGGTAGCGTTCTTCCTCACGCCCTCCTCCAGCAGCTCGTATACCGCCTGCAGCAGTTCGGGGTAATCGCGTGTTTTGAACCGGTTAAAAATTTTGTTCACCTCCTGCACAGACAGGAAGCTGTCCCAAGCCGCACGATCATCCCGGGCATTGTCCGGGCTGTAAATTTCGACCTCGGAACGGAGTCCCTTATACCGGAGCATAGCCAGGGCATGAGCGTAGGAAATATGCAGCTCTTCTATCGTGTCGACCGTCTTGCCGATTCCGATGGTCGCTTTGTAATAGGGCTGTACAAGAATCGTCTGCAGGATCTGAGCCGCTTCCTTCGGACCGAAGGGCTTCGCGGGCTCGCTATGCACGACGCAGGCCAACAAGTCGGCCCGGGTTTGGCAGAGCCATACGGCAACGGGCATCCGCTTGCGGATGTTCTCCTTCAGCTCGGCCATCAGGAACGACCGGGACGTTTCCGACAACTGATCCAGAACGGAGGCGTAATACTGGATTTCGATACATAGCACGGTCCGGACGGCCTGCGACGGATAAGGGAAGTCAATCTCCCTGGCGTAATATTCAATGGACAATCCGTCCCGGTATTCTCCCAGCAGGATTTTGGTCATAAAGTGCTCCTGCACTATTGGGAACATTCCGCCCACCAGCCTGGACAGCTCTTTATTCTCGGAAATCAGCAATCCGGAGAACTGCTTGATGACATCGAGGTCATTCCCCTTCACCGGAAACCATGGTTTCGGTTCGGCAGCTTTATGGTGCGATTCGAGGCCGGTTTTGATCTCCAGGATCGGGGTATACAGCCTCCGGCTCAAATAATAGGATACAAGACTGCCCAATACGAGCACGAAACCGAGAAAGACGAAGCTGACCCTGCTGATCCAGCGCGCCGGCTGCAGCAGCGTCTGCAAATCGATGAGGCTGACGTAATACCAGTCATCCTTGAAATGCGACCTCATGACGGACACCGCCTGCCCGTCTTCGTTAACGAACAGGGAGCCTTCTTGGCTGGCTTGCAGGATGTCAGACCAAGAGTCTGCGTCCAGTCTCATGGAACCAGTCTGGCTAATCACCCGCCCTGAGCTGTCCAGAATAGCCGTGCCCGTCACCCATCTTTCGGTGATGCCAATATGCTCGCGCAGTTTGTCCTCATTCAAATTAACGACGAGATAGACCTCCGGGGAGCGGGTATTGAACGGATAGCTCATCAAGACGGAAATATGAGAGTACGAGGACAGGACTTGATTCGTAAACAGAGGCTTCTGGTACATCGTATGGGGTTCGGTGAAGAGCATCATTTGTTTATCGGAGAAATAGGAGAACAGAGCCGACTTCTCGGCAGGCTCCAGAGGATAATAATGTTGAAAATAAAACTCCTTGCCGGTGTATGTCTGGAAATCAATGACGAGGTCCTCATGGACAAAAAACAGATAGGCGCTGTACATCAACCCGCCCGAATCGATCTTGTTGAGCTGCTCCATCAAGGAATGGACGAGCTCGTTGCGCTGCTGGTTATCGGGGGAGTCGCCGGCTACCTGAAGAAAGCTGACCAGATTGGGGGTGCTGAGCAGATTGATCATATTTGTCTTCAACGAAGAAAATGTACGGTCCGTCTGGTCTGCAAAATTCCGCATAGTGACGTTATTCAGCTTCTCCGCATCGTCTTCGATCAGACGAACTATGAAGAAGTAGGTAAAGGTACACGCAACGATGGCGGGAATGAGGATCAAGATAAAATAGCTGGTGAAGAAACGCCAAAATAGGGCCATGTTAAAAGATCCCTGCTTGATCATACGCCTCACCCGAACAGCCCTCCTCTTCCCCCTCCTTTTCATCTGGAAGGAGCCCCACCCTAACTATACGGCTACAGTATTTTATTGTATGTGGCCATCTCGTTCTCAAGACACCTATCGAACAATGCGCAAACATAATATTAAATTTTGTCGTTTTTTGAAACTTTTCCCATTATTCGTAAGTCTATGTATATATCATTCCTAATAACAGGGGGACAAGATGGGAAAAATAGTAGTCAAGACAGTAATCTTGCTCGTTCTGGGTTATGCAATTATTTTTGCAGGCATAAGCGCTAAGGAAAATACCGGAGCCCTATGGTATCGGGACCAGGTCGCCGTATTGATGTATCATCATGTCCACGATGTGGATCAAAGCCTTGCCACCATTCCAACAGAGCTATTTTCCAGCCATTTGGACTACTTAATAGGAAAGGGCTACAATTTTATCTCTTCGCAACAATTCAAACAGTTTTTAGAAGGCGGCTCCATACCCGACAATGCTGTATTAGTTACCGTTGATGATGGATACGAAAGCTTCTTCGACCATGTTTATCCTCTGCTTAAAGAAAAGAATATTCCCGCAATTAATTTTGTAATTACTGAATTTCTGGATAATCCGTCGGGCGGAAATATCCCGTATCTGAGTCATCGCCAAGTGGAAGACATCGCATCCGCAGCCGCAGACATTGACTTCCAATGCCATTCGCACGCCCTCCACCGCAAATCGGAATCGGGAGAAGCGTTGATGATTGCTAGAATAATAGGAAAGGATGGCGTTCAAGAGACGGAAGGCGAATATAAAGAGCGCATTAAGAAGGATACTCGAACCTGCATCGACTCGCTGAATCAGAGCTATCCCAAAACTATCGATTCCTTGGCTTATCCGTATGGAATCTATGATGAGCTTGCGATCCAATTAATCAAGGAGGAAGGAATCCGATACGCTTTTACCGTTGAAGAGGGCATGGTTACGCAGCAAACCGACCCATGGCAAATTCCGCGAATCAATGCGGGAGGGCCGTGGATTACGGCGGAATCGCTGCATCAGAACATTCTCAATCATGTTGTGGCAGCAACCAAATGAACGATTCTAAAGTGAGCCCCTACTCTGAAGAACACATCCTGGGCCATTGGGCGAACCTAAATTGCTGCGATAATACATCAATTATGAAGCGAATGGAGATGTTCGAAAGAAAAGCCTGCGAAAATACATGAATTCTCTTTCCAAATCTCTAAATCTCTACTTTAACAGGCAAAAAGATGCACTATCGCAGGTTTTTAAACCAGCTACTGAAGTGAGCACTCAAAGAGATGTATTTCTGCAGGCTTTTGCAAATTCGTCCGCTAGATAGCCAAGAAGCGTTATACAGCCGTACACTACCAACTTTTTCTGGGGTAATACCCAACGCTTTCTCTTACGTTGCAAAATTTTCATGGGACCTTACCGGGAATGATGGGAATCGAGTAGCTCCAGGGGATTATTTCGTTGAAGTGGTACGACCTGAGAATGTACGATACGAATCGCTGGATAGTGTTGAAGAGAAAACGACTCCCATTTATAAAGGGGTGGGGGGTTGTAATTTGGGGTACTTCGGGACAACGTTAAAATGATTTCCTGGGATCATACCGGGATGGACGGAAAAGAAGTAGCACTCTGTGATTACATTCGCTCTTCTCTTTCATCGTTGCCCATTGAATCATTGAACCATTGGACCATTGGAGCAAATGATGGGCCAGGCGAGGATAAAGCCAACATGTCGCATCCGGGTCGGTAACGACGTCGCAAAGACGAGCAAAAGTGCATTAAAAAACTGCCTTTTTCCAAAAAGAAGGCGAAAGACGCTCAAATGTGCAGGTCTTTTGGACGAAATGGGGCCATTTCGCAAAAATCGCTCCAAAGACCTGCATTATCGCTATAGAATCAGGCATGTGGCGACTTTTACCCAAAAAGACCTGCACTATCGCTTTAGAATAACGCACCACGCGGCTTTTACCCAAAAAGACCTGCACTATCGGCTAGGCCCCCTAATTCCGGAGTCCGCACCATAAAAAAATAACCATGTATACAATTCCTCTCTTTTGGGAGGTTTTTCGTAAGTTTGCGTATTCTACCGATTCTAAGGTGCCGACTTGACATGGAGCCTCTGCA
>NZ_JBHTIU010000044.1:0-20195 GCF_042677205.1 Paenibacillus residui | reverse complement strand
GGTTCGGGGTGGAAGTGCAGCAATGCATGGAGCTGACGAATACTAATCGGTCGAGGGCTTAACCTAATAAATGCCCCACAAAGTGAAGATAAGGCTTCGAAGCAGAGTCCGAGTACTTTGCGGGGACCCCGATCATGGATGTGCAATGGATAAATCGCTGAATTCGCTACTAGTTTTCAGGGAATAACCCCTGAAGAGAATAACCGTTTGGTGACGATAGCGGAGGGGAACCACGCGTACCCATCCCGAACACGACCGTTAAGCCCTCCAGCGCCGATGGTACTTGGACCGAAGGGTCCTGGGAGAGTAGGACGTTGCCAAGCGGCTTTTTTTTGCCTGAATTTAACGTAATCTCTCCCGAAGGAGAGTATGCGGAATTTTTTATAAGAACCAAGCCTTGCGGGTATATTGCCGGCAGGGCTTTTTTTATTTTGTCTTGAACTCCGGTACGATGTCGATAAGGCACTTAATCAATGCACTTGTATGTCCAATGAAACAGCAAATCATATCAATCGATTGAAATCTGAAGTAAAGGACGAAGCACACAAGACAGCTTCGTCCTCTAAAGGATTTCCCGTATCAGGTTGAATAGAGCAATAATTCATCAGCGGTTATTTTAATCAGCCCGTGGGGGTGAACCTGCTTCAGTTGTTGCAGAATCCATAGTCTCGGGAGCAGAGTCCAAATATGTACAAACATAAATGTGGCAAATACCGGGACGGGAACCCAGATGTAGGCTGCTCCAATAATAGCGGCCCCAGTAAGCAACAGGTGCATGTGAATGGAGAGTAAGAAGCGATTACGGATATATCCTTCCGGCAGATATCCGTTCCAAGGCAGGTTCTTCGTCCATAACCAGGAAAAGTCCGCTGACCAGGGAGTAAATCGCTTGATCAGGCGGATAAGCACATAATACAAACCATGAACAGCCGGTAAAGCCAGCAGCAGCCCAAGAGCACCGCTGTAATGCCAAAGGAAACAGCCCGCCCCCCATAATAACAATATGGTTATATAGATTGAAGAGGGCAATTTTCCATACCCGCATTTTTTAAGCAAGGTATAATTATATATCGTAGCCTTTTCAGATAGTCCCCTGTTCATATTTGCCTCCGATTGTATGTATAGACCTATCATTAGTATATTGGAAGTACGCCTAAAGAAAAAGACTTGTTCGCATTAAAGCGTACAGACACCATCGGTCATCAGCTTACATAATATAAATAAAAGATAAAAATAGCGGCGGGGAGTTTAATAGTTTTCTATTTGGGAAATACTAATAGGAAATTCAAAAGCGGGGTGGGGAGGATGGAGGCAGCCAGACCGACTGAAGAAATAAGTCAGACTATATGCATCATATGCGGGCAGCAGAGAGAGGACGGCATTCACATTATTTCGCAATTTATATGTGCCGCTTGCGAAGAGGAGATAGTCCATACGGATGTGCAGGACGAAAAATATCCATTTTTTATTCATCAGCTCAGACAGATCTGGTACCCTAAGGATGCATAATTTTGGCTAACTGCAAAAAAAGCTTTATTAATAAAGCTTTTTTTCATATAGTAAGGGGAGAATAAGTGACTGGCTTATTCTCCTTTTTTCTTAAACATAGGAGGAAAGCCCTGGGCTTCTGGACTAAGGAACAAAGATCAAAGCCATATGGAGGATCATCAGGGTGATTCATGATAGATACATACGCGCTCCATTATATGAAACATTATTAGAATATCATTTTCAAAGACGTTCGAGCTTTCATGTTCCGGGACATAAGGGGGGTTCCGCCCTTTCTGCCAAGAACAAGGGCATGTTGGAACAGATTATGTCTATAGATTTTACGGAAATCACCGGATTGGATGATCTTCATCAGCCGGAAGGAGTCATCAAGGAGGCTCAAGAGCTTGCGGCAGATTGCTTTGGCGCGGACCGGACGTATTTTCTGGTAAATGGCAGCACGGCGGGGAATTTGGCCATGATTACGGCAGTCTGCGGCCGCGGGGATGTACTGATTGTGCAGCGGAATGTTCATAAGTCGGTTATCCATGGCTTGATGCTTGCGGGTGCCAGGGCGGTTTTTGTGACTCCGTGGTTGGATCCGGAAACCGGACTGGCCACGAGTGTCGGCAGCAAGGATCTGGCCGAGGCACTGGATCGGTATCCTCAGGCTAAGGGAGTTTTACTCACTAACCCTAATTATTACGGAATGGCAATAAACTTAAAGCCTATAGCTGATCTCGTTCATTCCCGGGGCATTCCGCTTCTTGTTGATGAAGCCCATGGGGCTCATTTTGGCTTTCATCCGGCATTTCCTGAATCGGCTTTGTCCGCAGGTGCGGATGTGGTCGTCCAATCGGCTCATAAAATGCTAACCGCTCTGACTATGGGTGCGATGCTGCATGTTCGTGGCAACTTAGTCGACGTTCATAAGATAGCCTCCAGGCTGTCCATGCTGCAGACCTCGAGTCCTTCTTATCCGATTATGGCGTCCCTGGATCTATGCCGGAGCATGCTTCAGCAAGAAGGCAGCCGGTTGTTTGAGCGCGGACTTGAGAGTGTCGGAACATTTCGTGATAAAGCGGCGTCATTGGATGCTTTTCAGGTGGTGAAGCTTGAGGGGAATGGGGCTTATGATGCCAGGGATCCGTTTAAAGTTATTTTAAGGGATCGAACGGGAACCTTGAACGGATTTGAGTTACAGCGAGAATTGGAGATTAGAGGCTGTATGATTGAAATGGCGGATCCCCGTCATGTGCTCTTGCTATTCAGCCTTGCTTCCAGCCTGGCGGACACGGAAAAATTACTATCCGCTTTAACGGATATTAACGACAAATTCGGGCTTCATGAGAAGGAAAAGCATGATGCTTTGACGAATAAGATTACAACCGCTTCAATGCCGCATGTATCTCTTCCTATTCCTTTCGACATCGATCCTTCCCGCCTTGATGATTGTGTACAGACGGTTCCCTTGGACAACTCAGTGGGGTATCGTTCGGCTGAGATGGTCATTCCGTATCCGCCAGGCATTCCTGTTCTGTATCCGGGTGAGCCTGTTACGAAGGAAGCGGCAGCTTACCTTGCTGTCCTGGCCAATACCGGGGCAAGGTTTCAGGGAACAATGGATCGCTCATTAGCTACGCTTCAGGTACTGAATCCTGATTAACCTCTGGGCGCGCGCCTGCATATGTTATTAAGAGCCCACTTTCAGGGGGAAGGCCATCGGTTTTTGAGTCTTGGAAGGTTTAGCAGGGAGATGCCGCCGAGTGAAGAGTTCCAATCCTAATATGTTCAAATGATGATAAATACATTCGCTTAAAAAACTGACGATACATCTAGGTATAGTCATTCTTCGGGAGGAATTTTGTGAAAGGAATTTTTGTCACCTTCGAGGGCCCGGACGGGTCAGGCAAGTCGACTCAGCTCCAATTGCTGGCTGATCGTTTAATTAAGCAAGGCTTGGATGTGCTGGTCACACGCGAGCCGGGCGGTACACCGATAAGCGATGAAATTCGCCGAATCTTGCTTTCTCCTGATCATCAAGAGATGGTTGATCAAACGGAAGTGCTCCTGTATGCAGCCTCACGGGCTCAGCATGTACATGAGAAAATCATCCCGGCCCTGGAACAAAACCGGATCGTATTGTGCGACCGGTATATTGATGCAAGTATTGCTTACCAGGCCTATGGGCTTGGTCTTGACTTACAGACTGTCCTGGCCGTAAGCCGTTTTGCCAGTGCGGGCCTGCAGCCTGCGAGAACCTACATGCTGGATGTTCCGGTAGAGATCAGCAGAAGGAGATTGCTGGAGAGAAGCCAAGCTTTCAATGGCGAAGGCTTGGACCGCATCGAACTTAAAGGCGATGATTACCATCAAAAGGTAAGAGAAGGCTTCCTGACCATCGCCGAACAGGAACGGCACCGGGTTCGCTTGATTCGGGCGGATCGGACGGTCCAGGAGATTGCGGACGAAATTGCAGAAGATTTTGAAAAGCTTGTACACCCCGACTCACAAGTTAGGGTATAATAATAGGGAGGGATATCTATGAAACTTGTTATTGCCGTTGTGCAGGACAAAGACAGCAACCGGCTGTCCAACGCGCTGGTCAAGGAAGGCTTCCGCGCAACCAAGTTGGCCAGTACGGGGGGATTCCTTAAAGCAGGCAACACCACTTTCATGATCGGTATTGAGGATGACCGAATCCCTGAAGTGATGCAAGTCATTAAAGCCAACTGTAAAGTCCGTGATCAACTGGTTACTCCCGTGTCTCCTATGGGAGGTTCGACGGATTCGTATATACCTTTTCCCGTTGAGGTACAAGTGGGCGGAGCCGCCGTCTTCGTCCTTCAAGTGGAACGGTTTGAACATTATTAAGCGGCGCCATTGTCCGCGATGAAGGCAGGTCTACAGGCATGAAGATAATACCGGGCTTGCGGCCCCTTGCCAAAGATATCAAGCCGCTGGACAATTCTTTAAACCAGCAGATTCAGCCGAAGCCTTTCTCAGAATTCATGCGGAGGCATGATCAGCAGGTAACCGCGGACGAATTGCAGCGAATTCTGGACCAAATTCATCTGCAGGGCGAACGTCTTGCGAAATCCTTGACACTAAGGGAGCTTCGGCAGTACAAACTGCTGGTCAAGAAGTTTCTGGAGGAGACTGCCCGGCGCGGAGTCCATCTTAAAGAGACGAAGGGCTGGGACCGCCGCGGGCGGGCCAAACGTTATAAATTGCTAGAGGAGATTGACGCCGTTCTCTTGTCCATGGCGGATGAGCTGCTGCAGCAGGAGAACGGTAAAATTGAGCTGTTGAGTAAAGTGGGAGAAATTCGCGGCATGCTTATCAATCTCCTCTATTGAAATGAGGGGGAGCTATGTCCTTTCAAGCGATAGCCGGACAGGCTCAAGCGAAGAGAATTCTGCAGAACGGTTTGCGGTCGGGACGGCTATCCCATGCTTATATATTCAGTGGCCCTTCAGGTTCGGGCCGCAGGGAGATGGCCAAGGAATTGGCCAAAGCGCTCTACTGCAGCGAATTAGTTGACGATAGCTGCGGCCATTGCCTAAACTGCCGTAAGGTAGATCATAACAACCATCCGGATGTGGTATGGATCGAGCCCGACGGCGCCTCGATTAAGATAGATCAAATTCGTGAGCTTCAGAAAGAGTTTGCCTATCGTGCCACCGCTTCCCAGACGAAAATTTATGTCCTGAATGAAGCGGACCGGATGACGGTTCAGGCTGCCAACAGCTTGCTGAAGTTTCTGGAGGAGCCCCTTACGGACATCATTGCAGTCCTGATAACGGAAAATGGACATGCCTTGCTGCCCACCATTCAATCCCGGGCGCAATGGATTTCTTTCGTTCCGGCGAGCCCGCTGGAGATGTCTTCTATTCTAATAGAAGAAGGACTCTCGCCGATACTGGTTTCGCCTGCGGTTCATCTGGCGGCCGGAGTGCATGCGGCGAGGGAGCTGGTATCTGCGGAATGGTTTGCGGAGGCGAGAAATACGGTTTTGCAGCTGGCCAAGGAATCATTGACGAAGCTTCCTCACGCGATGATTACTTTACAGCAGAAGGTGTTCAAGAGTAAGCTCAACGAGCATATAGACATATTAATGGATTTGTGGATGTTATGGCTCAAGGATATGGTGCGTTTGAGCAGCGGTCATAAGGAGAATATAGTTTATATAGATCAGGCTGACTGGATGTCCCCGTTAGCTTTCAGCCGGGAAGTCGGTTTTTGGATTACAGGAATGGAGCGGGCGGTTGATGTCCGGAAACGGATTAGGTTTAACGCCAATCCCCAGCTTACGCTCGAAAAATGGATGATTGACTTACAGGGGGGGTAGCTTTGTATTCAGTAGTCGGTGTTCGCTTCAAGAAAGCGGGCAAAATATTTTATTTCGATCCTATAGACTTGCCAGTGGATAAGGATGATCATGTGATAGTCGATACGGCAAGAGGATTGGAATATGGCAAAGTTGTCATCGGCAAACGGGAAGTGCCTGAAGATGATGTCGTGCTCCCGCTCAAGAAAGTAATTCGCATTGCGGATGATAACGATGCGAAATTAGTGGAAGGCAATAAATTGGCGGCCAAGGACGCTTTTGGCATCTGCCAGGAAAAGATAAAGGACCATCAACTGAAGATGAAGCTGGTTGATGTAGAATATACATTTGATCGCAATAAAATTATTTTTTACTTTACGGCCGAAGGTAGGGTGGATTTTCGAGAGTTGGTCAAGGATCTGGCCAGCATCTTCCGCACACGGATAGAGCTTAGGCAAATTGGAGTCCGGGACGAAGCGAAGCTGCTTGGAGGAATCGGGCCTTGCGGAAGAATATTATGCTGCTCCTCTTTCCTGGGGGATTTCGAGCCGGTATCCATCAAGATGGCCAAAGATCAGAATTTGTCATTAAATCCTACCAAGATTTCCGGACTATGCGGAAGATTGATGTGCTGCCTCAAGTATGAGCATGATAATTATGAAAGTGTGAAGGATGAGCTTCCCAAGATAGGCAAAATTGTAATGACCTCATATGGTACCGGCAAAGTATTAAGCATTAAGGCTAATGAAAAGATGATTAAAGTTCAATTGTTCGAACAGAACAGAATTCTGGATCTTCCTTCGGAAGATGTTGTCGAACAGGAATAGCGGATTTTAACGTCGGGGTGAAACCGTGGACAAAAAAGAACTATTTTTACAGATAGAACAAATGGAAGAACGGATGAGCGCAAATCTTGCCGACCTCAATTCCTTGAAACAACAGCTTGTCCTTGTCATGGAGGAAAATCACCGTTTGACGAACGAGAACCAACAGCTCAGGAAATTATTGAAGAAGGACACCTCTGGCGAAGTCAAACATCAAGAAGGGAAAGAAACGCCGGTCATAGGAGAAGGCTACGATAACCTGGCCAGACTATACTATGAAGGCTTTCATATATGTAATGTTTATTACGGGCATCTTCGTAATGAGGGAGATTGCTTGTTCTGCTTATCTTTTTTGAATAAATGATTCTACCGCAGAGATATAAGTCTCTGCGGTTTTTTACCACATCCGAAAGTTAAATTTACTAAATCATAAAGTAAAGATCTTTCGGATTGGCATGAAAAGCTACCACTAAAGAAGAATTTGACGACATCTCTGATTGGGCATCAATAGAAGCTTTTCTTACCACATCCGAAAGTTAAATTTACTAAATCATAAAGTAAAGATCTTTCGGATTGGCATGAAAAGTTACCATATTATTTTCAGATTAAAGTTGTGAGGGAAATATCATGGAATCGATTCCGGTAAAACTCCAGGAACACGAACGGGTTGATGATTTATTGACGAATGATTTGCACATCATTCAAAGTGGCGAGGTCTTCAGCTTTTCGATGGACGCTGTTTTGTTGTCTCGCTTTTGTACGGTACCGCCACGAGGCAAAATCATGGATTTATGCACAGGAAATGGAGTTATTCCACTGCTGCTGACAACCCGTACCAAGGCTAATATATGGGGGGTAGAAATTCAGGAGCGGCTTGCCGATATGGCGGACCGGAACGTGCGTCTTAATGGTCTGGAAGAACAGGTCCGCATCATGCAGGGCGATTTGAGGACCATTCATGAGACATTGGGCTATGGGAAGTTTGATTTGGTAACGGTCAATCCTCCTTATATGAAAGCCAGAACCGGGGATCAGAACCTAAACCCCCATGTTGCGGCGGCACGGCATGAAATCTTCTGCACTCTGGATGATGTAGCAGCCGCTTGCAGCAGACTGGTCCGAACAGGGGGCAAAGTAGCGATGGTTCACCGTCCCTCCCGACTGGTGGAGATTTTGCATGCGTTAAGTAAGTACAGGCTGGAAGCGAAGCGTATCCGTTTTGTTCATCCCCGGCAAGGGGAAGAAAGTAACATGGTGCTAATTGAAGCGATTCGCGACGGCAAGCCGGAAGTGAAGCTGCTTCCTCCGCTTATTGTCTATAAGAATAATCATGAATATTGCGAGGAGCTCATGGAAATCTATTATGGCAATAGGGATAGCCTGTCGTCCGAAGAAGGAAAGGAAGGAGGGGAAAGATGAACATTCAGCAAAGCTTTCGAAATGCGGGAAACACGGGAACGCTATATTTGGTGGCGACACCGATTGGAAACCTGGAGGATATCACCTACAGGGCGGTACGAGTATTGAAAGAAGCCGATTGGATCGCGGCCGAAGATACGAGGCAGACGCGCAAGCTGCTGTCCCATCTGGAAATCTCCAACCGTCTGGTCAGTTATCATGAACATAATAAAGAAGCGAGTGGAGCGGAGCTAATCCGCAGGATGGAGGCGGGGGAATCCGTGGCATTGGTCTCCGATGCGGGGCTGCCGGCCATTTCCGATCCCGGTTACGATCTGGTTCGTGCTGCTGTGGAGCATAGTATACCCGTAGTTCCAATTCCGGGTGCTAATGCCGCGTTGTCGGCCTTAATCATTTCCGGTCTGCCGACCGATAAATTCGTCTTCGTTGGATTCCTTCCAAGGGATAAGAAGGGGATGGCTAAAGAACTGAGTTTATGGAAAGACGTCCAGGCGACCGTCATCTTCTATGAATCCCCTCATCGGATTGTCAAAACCCTTAAAGAAATACGCGAGGCCTGGGGAAACCGGGAGGTCGCTTTGGTAAGGGAATTAACCAAGAAATATGAGGAAGTCGTTAGAGGGCGGTTGGATGATTGCCTGCAGCATCTCGATGAAGTGGAACCGTTGGGAGAATATTGTATCGTGGTCGGTGCGGGAGAAGCAGAGGCTGACGACCGAGAAGCCTGGTGGCAGGAGCTGACTCTGGAGGACCATGTGGAGTTCTATATTCGCCAAGGGGAAGATCGCAAGCAAGCGATCAAAAGAGCCGCGCAAGATCGGGGAGTGCCGAAGAGGGAAGTATACAATCAGTTATTATAATAGTAGAAACACAACTAAAAACTCTCCTTGAACAAAAAAAGATCCCTAAGTAGCAGGCGGAAAAATAATGCTTCCATACTTAGGGATTAGAGGAGATATGAAAAAGGTTAGAATTAACAAATTATCGATTATACCCATTATACACCATTATTATTATTTTGTCACAGGTGCGGGCATTTCCGTGACACAATTCTGACAAACTATTTTTCCTTTGAAGTAAGTCACGTCTTCTGCATTGCCGCAAAAGATGCAGGCAGGCTCATATTTCTTCAACATGATTCTTTCGCCATCTACATAGATTTCCAAGGCGTCTTTTTCCCCGATTCCTAGAGTACGGCGAAGTTCTATAGGAATAACAACGCGTCCCAATTCATCAACTTTCCTTACAATTCCGGTAGATTTCAACATAATGAAAACTTCACCTCTTCAATATATTAATCGTCATTATTCGACAATATTTTACTTTATTATAATACCAACTCTTCCCATAATAGTCAACACAAATCATTTCCCTTGCCTATCCATTTACAGGAAAAAGATAGATAGACAGTTGGTTTTTGTCTCTAACCCAGCGTTTACGCGATATTTTAAGGTGCAAACTGGATTTTTCAGTCATGAATCTTGTATATTTATACTATATTTTGGAATAGCAGGGAAGAGAAACTTTTCCTCTAAACCTTTTATATTGGGAAATCATCCATATATTTTTCGACAAATTCCTTCGATATTTTGTCGAATTAATGTCTAGAAAACTAATGAATTTAAGAGATTAAAAGGAGGAACTGACTTATGATGGAAGAGAAAGTGTTCAAAGATCCAGTCCACAAATATGTTTATGTTCAAGACGAGACTATCTGGCACTTAATCAACACAAAAGAGTTTCAAAGGCTGCGCCGCATCCGTCAATTAGGTACCTCCTATGTAACCTTTCATGGAGCGGAACACAGCCGGTTCTCCCATTCTCTTGGAGTCTACGAAATAACCCGCAAAATCATTTCCTTGTTCGAGCGAAACCATTATCCGGATTGGCCGCGGGAAGAGCGGTTGCTCTGTCTTTGTGCCGCCTTGCTTCATGATTTGGGACACGGGCCCTTCTCCCATTCCATCGAGAAAACATTCAAGACGAATCATGAGGATTGGACTTGTCGAATGATTTTAGGAGATACCGAGGTTAATGAAGTTTTGCGCCGGATCGATCCCAGTTTTCCCGAGCAGGTAGCTGCGGTGATTGCCAAATCTTATCCTAAGGAAATAGTCGTCAGCTTAGTATCCAGCCAATTGGATGCGGACCGGATGGACTATTTACTGAGAGATGCTTATTATACAGGTGTAAATTACGGCACTTTCGACATGGAACGCATTCTTAGAATGATGCGGCCCTATAAGGGGCATGTCGTTGTCAAAGACAGCGGCATGCATGCCGTAGAGGATTATTTAATGTCCAGATATCAGATGCACTGGCAGGTTTATTTCCATCCCGTAACCCGCAGCGCGGAAATTTTATTGGATAAAATCTTTATGCGTGCTAAAGCTTTATACGAAGATAGATACCCGTTTCGCTTTATGGTGAAACCGATACAGGCGCTTTTTGATCAAAAGTTATCAGTGAATGATTATTTTTATTTGGATGAAGCGCTGATGCAGACGGTGTTCATGTATTGGATGGAGGAAGAAGATGGGGTACTTGCCGACCTGTGCGCCCGATTTATTCACCGCAGGCTGTTTAAGCATGTTCCGATTGAGAAAGAGGACGAAGCGCTGGCTGAAGAGCTGAAGCTTTGGATGAACCGCCGGGGGTGGAAATCCGAATATTATGTCGAAATTGATTTTCCGCTCGATTTGCCTTATGATGTGTACCGACCCGGCGAATTGGATGAGAAGCTGCCTATTTTGTTATTGGATGAGCGCAAACAATTAAACGAAATATCGACCCGGTCTGAGATCGTTCGTTCCATCAGCGGCATCCGCCGGGGCCAGAATCAACTTTATTATCCGGCTGAAATTGTTGCGCTGGACGATATGCCCGAAACTCTGCGCAGGCTGCTGGATGCAGATCGGTAATGGTTTTGGAAAGGAGCAGAACATGCTGACAGATACTCATGCGCATCTGAATGATGAGAAATTTGACGAAGACCGCGAAGCCGTCATAGCCAGAGCGGTAGAGCAAGGAGTTACAAGAATAGTCAATGTGGGCTTTAATCGGGAAACGATCCCTACTTCCCTTAAGCTCGCGGAACAATATGATTTTATTTATTCCACTGTAGGCTGGCATCCCCAGGATGCCAAAGATATGCGGCCCGAGGATCTGGATTGGCTCGAATCGTTATGCAGTCATGAGAAAGTAGTCGCTATAGGGGAGATCGGACTTGATTATTATTGGGATACTTCTCCCAAGGATGTACAGGATCGCGTCTTCCGTGATCAGATCCGTTTGGCCCGCAAGCTGGGTCTGCCGATAGTGATTCATAACCGGGACGCTCATAGCGATATCGTTAAAATCCTGCGGGAGGAGAAAGCTTCGGAAGTAGGCGGCATCATGCACTGCTATTCGGGAAGCTGGGAGACTGCCAAGCTGTGCCTGGATATGAACTTCCATATTTCCTTCGGCGGGCCGATAACCTTCAAGAACGCCAAACAGCCGAAAGAGGTGCTGCAGAAGGTGCCCCTCGATCGGCTGCTGATTGAGACGGATTCGCCTTATCTTACTCCCCATCCCTACCGCGGCAAAAGAAACGAGTCCGCCTATGTCCGGCTTGTAGCCGAAGCGGCCGCCGAACTGACAGGGAAGACGCTGGAAGAAATTGCAGAAATAACGACAACGAATGCTATACGACTGCTAAAGCTGAAGTGAGGTCCGCTTCAGCTTTTTTCTCATGAAGATGAGGCAGTAAGCGCTGATCATCATCAAAGAAACAGCTACCGCGGCCAAGGAGAAGCCGGATCCCCGGGATTGCCAGACAAGCACCGCTCCTAGAAGGAACCATTGGCTGAGCAGGCTTACATAAACAATGCGGATAATCGCTGCTCTCTTGCTCATCGCATCAACAGGGTAGAGCTTAAGCCAGAACGTATAACGGTGATACTGATCCAGAGAAGACATCTGGACACAGGACATCCATATGAAGATGCCGAACACCGCGATTTTCCAGTTCGGATCGGGAACTAGAAGGAGAAGCAGAGCCCCGGCAACGGTTAATCTGACCGAAATGCTGGCCGTTTCCGAGCGAATATACGTCTTCGTAAACAAATATAAATAAGTGGACGCTTGGCGGAACGGGAATCGGCCTGTAATGGAAGCCAGCCAGCGCCGTGGTTTGACACGATTCGGCAGGTGATCCACTTCAATGAACCAGCTGAAGAACAGATAATGCTTGGAGAGGTGCTCCCGCTCCTTCCGAATCAGATATTCCCAAGGGATCGGATATTGATTCGTCTTCTTGTAGCTTGCCCAGAGGATGGTTATCCAAAGAAGGCCGATGATGCCTGCTATAGCGGGTCCATACTGGTATACGGTAAAAACGACACTGGTGGAGGCTGTCCATCTAATGAAGCGAAGCAGTCGTCGACTGCGCTCATGAACCTGCCGGGCCTCTTGCCAACTGCCGAGAACATTCCCCCATTTAACAATTAATAGAAATACGCTCAACAGAAGAAAGGAGGTCGAACCGTCTTTGGATACTTTATAAAGTGGCCATAAAATAATCGCCACGACGAGAACTGTGGCAGCCTGCCAAAGATAACTGTACCGTAATGCCCGGGATAAATAAGGCCCGATTCGGCTTTCCACCGGGAGCAAAAACACTCGATCCGCCGGCTGCAGGAATGTACGGATGGGACTGAAGGCTACCGCCCAGGTTATCAGAGGGACCGTGAACCAGTAATAAGGAAAGTTGTCCGGCAAAGTTTCCAGCCACTGAATATACATATACATTGCCGCTATAAAGGCAAAGAACAAGACCCCTTGGCTCATGCTTCTGCCGATGAACCGCCAGTAGTAGGCCGCCTCCTTCCAGAAGGATCGGCATCTTCTACCCCATAATTGAATGGGATCAAACATCTCCTTTTCCCCCGTTTTGAATCAGTTTATAGAAAATATCGTCGAGTGGCGCGCCTTCCATATTTGCCAACTGCCCCAATTCGACAAGCGTTCCCTCTCCAACAATGACCCCCTCGTTAAGTACAAGGAAACGGTCGCAGTATTTTTCCAGAGTGGATAGGATATGAGAGCTGATCAGGAAGCTCGCCCCCGCCTCCTTGAAGGTGACCATCAAATCCAGCAGAGAGCGAATACCTAGCGGATCCAATCCGAGGAACGGCTCGTCGATAATATATAGCGGCGGTTCGATCAGAAAGGCGTTCATGATCATTACCTTCTGGCGCATCCCCTTGGACAAATGTACCGGAAAATGCTTGACTTTATTCCTCATGTGAAACAAATCCAGAAGCTTGTCGGCCCGCGTGTTCAATTCCGTTTTGGAAAGTCCATAGGCAAGAGCGGTAAGCTCCAGATGCTCCCAAATCGTAAGCTCCTCATACAATTCAGGGCTTTCCGGAACATAGGCGAAGGCGGAGCGATAGATCTCCGGAGCCTCGGCCAAGGTCTGCCCTTTCACCCGGATATCGCCTTGCTGCGGTTGAAGCAAACCGAGAATGTGTTTGATTGTTGTGCTTTTGCCTGCTCCGTTTAAACCTATCAGGCCTATCATTTCCCCTTCATTGACAGAAAAGGAAATATTTTTTAGGACTGGCTTGTGGATAAAGTACCCTCCGAATACGTTTTCAAGGGTCAAAATCGGTGCCAAAAAACCTACCTCGCTTTCCCATATTATGGATATTTTTAACTTAATTTATGTCTGTCCATTATAAACCTAAGGCGCTTATTTTCCTAATGCAACACGAAAAACGGCGAAATAATCAGAAAACCTTTATTAATGGATAGAAATAGAACGGTTATGTTTTGTAATTTTCAGAATTTGCCGGAATAGGTTCGAAAATCGGGTTTTTATATAGGGCTCACCCTCTTTACAAGGTTGATCGATAGAGCTTATGATAACTTTCATGAAAGCTTAAAACCTATCGCCGAATTTCTAATCGCTAATAATTTTGGGATACATATCCGGACTTTCACATAGAGTTTTGTTTAAGGGGAGGTGGAGCTAGGTCAAGAGCGCCAAAAGTGTGATCTTGTCAATCAAGAAATTACGGTGATATTAATCTAAACCCAATTATCTTAGTCGCGTCAGATCTTAATCATGCGTAACAGTCGACGGCGGGGCTTTGAAGGAGGACCGAAGAAGTGGGCGCAATCCAGGTTGAGAACACCCATGTAAAACGATCATCCAGCATGTCCTTCGCATTGCGTTGGAAGCATGAAAACCTGCGTTTGGTAACAATAATTGCCTTGGCTTCATTCGCATTGACTTTCATGTTTTTCATGTTGTTGTACGGTACGGCAACCAAAAGCGTTTCTTTGGTGGTGGACGGAGAAGAAAAAACGATTCAAACGAAACAGTGGATCTTGAGTCGTCTGCTGGATGAACAAGGAATCTCGGTAGATGAGCATGACCGCATTTCGGCGGATCTCAACACCCAAATCGAGAACGGCGACCGATTTACGATCGATCATACATTGCCTGTTCTGGTAACTGCTGATGGGGAGACCAAGACATTGTACACAACTGGAAGAACGGTTGCCAGTGCGTTGGAAGATTTAAATATACATGTTGGGGAAGACGATAGAGTCGTTCCCGCCATAGAAGATCCCATTGTGTCGGACGCCTCTATTCAGGTGATCCGCGTTACGAAACAGATTGAAGAACAGACGGTGCCGCTTGCCTTTGAAACGATAACCCAAGATGATCATAACTTGCTCAAGGGAAAAGAGCAGGTAGTTCAGGAAGGGAAAGAAGGCAGCAAGCTGGTGCAGACCGAGAAGGTTTATGAAGACGGTCAGTTAATTGCGGAAAGCATCGTAGGAGAGACGATTGTCGAAGAGAGCGTGAATAAAGTTATTGCGGTAGGCGTTAAAAATCCGCAAGTCATGGCTTTGTCCGCAGAGTCAGGCGGCGAGTTCATTCCCGACAACGGAGTTCCGACGAAGTATAATAAAATTTTGAACAATGTTACGCTTACGGCATATACAGCCGGGGCTTCTTCAACGGGGAAAAATCCCGGAGATGAAGGATACGGAATTACCGCATCCGGAACGAAGGTAACGGAAGGGCGTACCATTGCTGTAGACAAGAGTGTCATCCCGATGGGATGGTGGGTTTATATCGATGGAATCGGCTATCGCCGGGCCGAGGATACAGGCAGCGCCATTAAAGGCAACAAGATTGATATTTACTTCGAGAGCGAGTCTTATGCCAATAAATTTGGCGTGAAACGGGGCTATACCGTATATGTTATCGGACCTAAGAAACCAACTGCTGATTAAGCTTGGCTTTTGGGCCAGTTAATGGTATAAATTAAAAGACAGTGAAGCATGACAAGAAGAGGGTAGCTCCTCTTCTTTTTGCTTGTTATAGGTGGTCCGGTTCAATCGTATGGCGGGAACGAACCGCTGATAGCATTATGTTAATCCGAGGATAACGGCGATTGGAAGTCCAAATTTGTCTAGGATAAAAATTTTACGGATAACTTGGAATTCCAACGGTCTCTAAATCACTTCATACCAAGTAGCGCAGCACAAATGGTTCATAATTTTTCGCTTGAGGTGAACCGAATGATCAAGGAATTAATTGTCGTTGAGGGGAAGGACGATACGGCTGCTATTCGTAGAGCCGTAGAGGCGGATACGATCGAAACCGGCGGATCGGCCATTAACGAAGACATCTACCGCCGGATTGAATTGGCGCAGGAACGGAGAGGCGTCATCATATTCACCGACCCCGATCATGCGGGGGAGAAACTGAGAAGACTGATTACTGCCAGAGTACCCGGCTGCAAGCACGCTTTCCTCCAGAAGGAGGACGCCTTATATAAGGATGATATAGGCGTCGAGAATGCCTCCCCAGAGGCAATTCGGACGGCTCTTGCGAATGTTAAGACAGATTTCAATCCGGCCGAATCGGAAATCTCCTGGCAGGATCTGATCGAAGCGGGCTTGATCGGTCATCCCCAAGCTTCCCAACGCCGTCTGGAGGCGGGCAAGCTGCTTGGAATTGGGTATGCTAACGGAAAACAGTTTCATAAGAGATGCCGCATGTTTAAAATTAGCCGGGCGGAATTCGAGCAGGCCATTAAGGAATTAGCCAAAAGAGGGTTGTAAATGGACAAACAACTAAAGGACTACGGAGATATTTCTGCACCGAATCGAACGAAAGAGATTGTGTCCCGACATGGATTTTCCTTTAAGAAAAGCTTGGGGCAAAACTTTCTGGTCGATCAAAATATATTGCGTAAAATCGTTGAAGCGGCTGAATTGGGCCCCGATGATGGAGCCTTGGAGATCGGACCCGGGATCGGATCTCTCACCGAACCGCTGGCCAGGGAGGCTAAGGCTGTGTTAGCTGTGGAGATTGACCAGCGGCTGATTCCCATACTTGACGAAACTCTGGCATCTTACTCTAATGTGCAGATCGTACACGGGGATGTGCTTAAACTGCCTTTGGGTGATTTGCTGCGCCAACATCTGGGGGAATGCGAACAGGTCAGCGTTGTGGCTAATTTGCCCTACTATGTAACGACCCCTATCGTGATGAAGCTGCTGGAAGAGAAGCTTCCGCTCCGTAACATCGTGGTTATGATTCAGAAGGAGGTTGCCGATCGTATGGCCTCGGGACCGGGGACCAAGGATTACGGAAGCCTGAGTATAGCGGTTAGCTATTACTGTGAGCCTCAATTGGTCACCATTGTTCCGCGCACGGTCTTCATTCCGCAGCCTAACGTGGACTCTGCGGTCATTAAGCTGAAGGTAAGAGATCGGCCTCCGGTACAGGTGGAAGACGAAGCCTTCTTCTTTGATGTTGTGCAGGCAGCCTTTGCCCAGAGACGGAAAACGGTTGCCAACAACTTGCTCGCCCGTTTCTTCGGTAAAGGGGAGAGATCGCGTTTGGAGACTATTCTGGCAGAGGCGGGTATAGATCCGGTACGGCGCGGAGAGACACTGTCCATTGACGAATATGCCCGATTAAGCAACATCATGCTGCGCTCCCTGTAAACTTCTTATACACCAAAAGCCCATCCCTGCCATAGGATAGTTCAAGGGGAGGGATTATGGCGATGAAGCAAGGGGATCTGGTAACGAGAAAATCCTACGGCGGAGATGTCATCTTCAGAATCGAAGCGATAAGTCGGTACAAATCCTGGTTGAGAGGGATCAATTACCGGCTTCTGGCCGATGCACCGCCGGCTGATTTGGAACCGGTCAGCTCCGCGAGGATTTACAAGGACGAGGAGGCGTTTCAAAGGAGTGCGGACGAATCCATACGGCGATTTGGCGAAACGCAGAAACAGACCCATAAGAAGGGAAACAGCCGCGTCAATCCGAATAAAGCGCGCCAAGCCCGCTCCTTCTTTGAGCTTCCGGGCAAAGTGCTCCATCTGGACGGAGACCCCCGCTACTTGAGAAAATGTATGGAGCTGTATAAGCAGCTAAGAGTACCCGCTGAAGGGGTACATGTCCATGAATCGGCAATGCCGTCTGTACTATATAAGCTGCTTCCGCAGTCCCAGCCCGATATCGTGGTCATTACGGGGCATGACGGGCTTGTCAAAGGTCAGGGGCAGCCGGATGTCATGAATCTTAGCAATTACAAAAATTCGCATAATTTCGTTCAGGCTGTGAAGATAGCCCGGCAGTACGACAGAAACCGGGACTCTCTCGTTATTATAGCAGGCGCCTGTCAGTCCCATTATGAAGCGTTGCTGCTCGCCGGGGCCAACTTTGCCAGCTCGCCTTCGCGGGTGTTGATCCATGCCCTGGATCCGCTGATTGTGGCATCGAGAGTATCCTTCACTTCCATTGATGATACGATCCAAATTTCCGACATTATCCATCAAACCCAGTCGGGGCTTGAAGGGCTGGGAGGCATACAGACCCGGGGAAGCTTCCGATTAGTTTTGCCGAAGCCGCAGACCCATATGGAGTCCTGATTCAAGCACCTTGCTTATAGGTGCTTTTTTTGTAGAATTATGGAGGTTTAACCGGATTCGGGAACCGTACCGGCAGGCCTCGTTGTTCAAAAAAATTCGGGACAAATTAACCGTTGACAACGCAATTATGATGCTGATATAATATTATCCTTAATTGACAAGCTGCCCATCTTGAGTTATAATGGACTAAGGAAAGAGGTGGTAGCTTACAATGGCTAAAAATGCGCTATTGGAGATCAGACGCAGTTTGGAGCCCCACGTTGGGCAGAAGATTGTGTTGCGTGCAAACGGTGGTCGCCGAAAGACCATTGAACGATCTGGAGTTTTGGAAGAGACCTACCCTTCTGTTTTTATCGTAAAGCTTGATCAAGAGCAGCATGCTTTTAAACGAGTGTCATACAGCTATGCGGATATACTGACGGAGTCCGTAGAAGTAACCGTCTGCCAAGATGAAGGACAAGTCCGCATCTCTTATATGCAAACTTAACTGAACGAATTTTGCAGCAAAGCCCTTTTGGGTTTTGCTGTTTTTTATTTGTAGGGGATATTCAAGGCTCGCCGCAAAGAGTGTAATTAGGGAAGAGCGACAGCGCTTAGAGGAAGTCTTGGCCGCTGACTCTGTTGGAACACGGATGGAATATGCTTCGAAGGCCGGACGTTACTCTGTGGGGTTATTTTATTGTCTGCCTTTACACATACTAACCCTGAGCGAAAGGAGGGATACTGATGAGCCGGAGAAGAAGAAGCGTCATGTCCGAACAGTTTAAATATGAGCTTGCCAAAGATTTAGGATTCTATAATACGGTCAAAGAAGAGGGCTGGGGCGGGATTCGGACCAAGGATGCCGGAAATATGGTTAAACGGGCGATCCAAATCGCCGAGCAGGCCACAAGCGGAAACCGTCCGAACCGTTAAATGCCGAGTTCGCCGGAAGTACATGCCGCAAGCTCTGAGCCGGCGAAACGGGTTGCCAGAAGCCGGAGGCCGGAGGGATAGCCGTTCCGGCTTTTTTTAGTATCATTAGCCGCAAAATGTTATCAAGCTGCTATCGAAAGAAAGTCAGGGAGTGCGACCGGGATTGGAGGACTCAAATGCGTGCCTCTCGCGGCACACGTTGCGGCGCTGCATGGCGGGTGACCAGGACGGAGTACGCTTCGAAGGCATGCGCCACTTTATGGGGTTATTTTGCTGACCAGCCATGTTATAATATGTTAAGCTGTTTAACGGTAAATGCGAAGAAGGTGACTGCATGAAAGTATTTGAAAAGGCTCCGGCTAAAATCAACCTTTCTTTGGATGTATTATACAAAAGGGAAGATGGGTATCATGAAGTGGAAATGGTCATGACGATGGTTGATTTGGCGGACAGGCTGGAAATGCAGGAGCTGTCTCGGGACACCATTATCATATCAAGTCAGGCGGGCTATATCCCGCTGGATGAGAAGAACCTTGCTTTCCAGGCGGCCAAGCTGATTAAGGAACGATATAACGTACATAAAGGGGTTTATATCCACCTGGACAAAAAAATTCCCGTTGCGGCCGGTCTGGCAGGGGGAAGCAGCGATGCCGCCGCCACTCTTCGCGGCTTGAACCGTCTGTGGAATCTGGGCATCCCCGCCCGGGAATTGATGGAGCTCGGAGCCGAGCTTGGTTCGGACGTGCCCTTCTGTGTGATGGGAGGTACTGCTTTGGCAAGTGGCAGGGGAGAGAAGCTCGAGCCCCTACCTTCACCTCCACAGTGCTGGGTTATCCTTGCTAAACCGCCCATTAATGTATCTACAGGGGAAGTTTACGGGAAGCTGAAGGCTTCCGAAATCGAACACCATCCTTCCATTCCGGATATGCTGCAATCCATCCGTTCGGGACGATTTGATTTATTGTGCCGCTCACTGGGTAATGTATTGGAAAATATAACCTTCGAATTATATCCGGAGGTAAGGCAACTGCGGGACAGCATGCAGCGGATGGGAGCCGACGGCGTATTGATGTCCGGAAGCGGTCCGACGGTGTTCGGCCTGGTCTCGAAGTTTTCCAAAGCGGCAAAGATATATAACGGCTTGAGAGGCTTTTGCAAAGAAGTGTACGCTGTACGGCTGCTGACCTGACACTCTTGCGATAGTGTAAAATCTCTGTGGGTGTAGGAATTGGAAAAAGCGGATATAGAAAAAGAGCTTCTCCC
>NZ_JBHTIU010000043.1:0-70392 GCF_042677205.1 Paenibacillus residui | reverse complement strand
TCCTGCAAAGTACCTCAAGGAAACAGAAAATAAGTATTGTATGTTAATTGGTCAGTCGTAGAAAAAAAAGACAATAGAACAAAATAAGCTCTGATCTACTGTCTTTGCCTCTCCGGCGCGTCCCGCCTTATTTAATTATTCCGGTATTCCATCAGCCAGCAGTCTCTGTACTCGCCTTCATGCCATTCGTGCTTCGGCAGCAGCTTGACCTTGACAAACCCGCATTTCTCATACACTTTAAGGGCCCGGGCATTCCAGGTTTGCGGGTCCATTACGATTTTGCCCGCCCGCTTCTCACGGATCAAATAGTCGACCATCGATCGCACCAGCTCGGTCCCTATTCCGCGGTTCCAATAATCCGGCTCGCCGATAAACTGATCCATCCCGTATATGTTTTCGGCAAAATCGCTATAGCCGTACTCTTCTTTCTCTTCATCGCCAATCGGGTAGAATTGAATATACCCGATATCCTTGCCTTGATATTGAACTATACATGGATCGATCTCTATCGATCGGTCGTAAAATTGCTCCTTGACCGTTTCCATGGTTAAAGGCCTGTCCCGCCCTTCATAGAACTCCAACACGCGAGGATCACTCAGCCAATGCACCAGAAGCTCGGCGTCGCTTTCTTCCAGTGCCCTTACCGCAAGGTCCCCGTATCGATAATAGATCAACTTTCACTCCTCCTTTTATAGTACGGCGAGCTAAGAATGCTACTAATGGATGGGTGCGCTTCCCAAGCAGATTATGGTATAGTAATTGAGGATCGAAGTCGGACAACCCTATAAAGAAATAGAAATCAAGCAAGGCTCATATTCGGATAAAGAGAGGAAAGAGACTATGGAATGGAAGAACATTTACCGTGGGCTGCTAATGGGCATCAGCGATTTGATCCCGGGAGTCAGCGGTGGTACCATTGCCGTCGTGCTTGGTATTTATGACCGTCTGTTGGAAGCGATCAGCGGATTTTTCAGCCGCGATTGGAAACGCCACATCGGGTTTCTGATACCGCTGGCAGCAGGAATGGGAACGGCCCTCCTGCTTCTCAGCCGTCTGATCAAATATTTACTGGAGCATCACTACCAGCCAACGCAGTTCTTTTTT
This sequence comes from Paenibacillus residui, assembly GCF_042677205.1. Lineage (NCBI taxonomy): Bacteria > Bacillati > Bacillota > Bacilli > Caryophanales > Paenibacillaceae > Paenibacillus > Paenibacillus residui. Next base: position 69,288 of record NZ_JBHTIU010000043.1, on the reverse strand, counting down.
ATCGGTCTGATCATCGGCGTCCTGCCCTTTATCTTCAGGCAATCGGAAGCCAAGCGCCATTTTAAGTTGCCGCACATGATCGTTCTCATTCTTGCTGCGGCCCTGCTCGCTTCTATGGCATTCATTCAAACGGATAAATCCGCAGAGCCGATCACGAACTTAACGCTGCTCACGGTTGCAGGCTTGTTCTTCTCCGGCTGGCTTGCCAGTATGGCCATGCTGCTTCCGGGGATAAGCGGCTCCTTTATCCTGCTCGTTCTCGGAGTTTATTCCACGGCCATTCATGCCCTGTCCGAGCTTAATCTGCCGCTCATTGCCATTATCGGATCCGGCGTGATTGTCGGTTTTATCGTCAGCAGCAAGGGCATCCGCTATCTGCTGTCAGAGTTTCCTCACATGACTTATGCCGTCATAATCGGCCTGATTCTCGGATCTATCGTCGTCGTCTTCCCGGGCTTCACCTCCGATATGGCGACTTTGGGAATTAGCGCCATCACATTGGTGGCAGGTCTGGTCGTTGCCCTGCTGTTCGGCTCCAAGACCCGTGCTTAGCATGAATCTGGGACAAAATAAAGGCCATCACTCCTCCCGGGACAGCATTTTGCGGCTCCCGGGAGGAGCTTTTTTTACCACATAAGGAATCTTTTACAGCGTTAATACGATGTAAATATAGATTCCTATTGGCATAAAAAGCTTCCTCTAATACCGGGTTATTCATCTTCGAGATGGCTCCGTTAGGAGCTTTTTTTATCGGTCGGTCAAGAAGGCATTATCATAACCGCGACAGAATATTGATGCGGGATGGACAGGGGCTCGGGTAATGGGGACAATTCCCCTTCGATCCGGGCAATGATCCTCTCCTTTCGCTCATCCTCCACATTAGTCATCCAAGAGAGGGTTCTCATCTTGCCGCACCATTCCTCCACCGTAAAGCTGAGATCGTAATCGTACTGCCATTCAGCCATCAGCTTCAGGCCGCTTTCCTCCCATTCCCGGAACCAGTTCACGGGAAAATCGTTTCTTCTTTCCTTAACCTCCCCCATAGCTCCGGCCGGCTTAATTTCAACCCCGAATTGTTTGACAATCCTGAACGTTTGCTGCGCCACATCCGACAATTGCGGAACAAAGACTGAGTTGATAACGATCAACAGGCCGTTCCTTTTGAGCAGCCGCCTCACTTCCTTTAGAACCGATCGGCGGTCGAACCAGTGCCAGGCCCTAAGAGCCGTTACAGCATCCAGGCTGCGATCGGGCAAGTCTATGCTCTCGGCGACTGAATGAATATAATGGATCGAATGGCCTTCCGCCTCATCCTGGGCTTTCGCCGCACTAATTAAGCTTATTTCCGGCTCGATCCCTGTGACCGATGCCCCTTGCCGGGCCAATGCCCTGCAGAAAATGCCGCTCCCCGCACCCAAATCCGCCACGGCCTTACCGGAGAATTCGATATTTCTGCGCCTAAACTGCTCGAAGATGACCTCCGGCAGCTCATCCCGATACTTGGAATACTCTTTAGACACTCGGCCAAAGTTCACTTGATTTGACATCGGATCACCTCAAACCCAACTTACAACTTTATCCATAAAAAGTAAAACGGATTATTTCTTTCACTTGTATAAATAAATTTTATGGTCGGCAAGAGGAGCATACTTAATTGAAGGCACGCCCCTTTTCAAGAGATACGCCAGCCATTAGCAACAGGCCGACATCACCTGAAAAATAATAAATATTTATCGTGTATAGCTAAAAATATATTGATATTCGATAAATAAAATGATATTCTACTGCCATTAACGGAGGGTGAGGTGCTCCATGAGATGATACGAGGAAAAACCATTTTCCTGAAAATCGCTGTTGTCGTTATTGGTATGGTTGCTCTTGTACTGTTTATTTTTTGGTTGCCGGGTTTGGCTAGAAGCACAGCAGAGATGAATCCCGATTATGCCTATTTGAGATATCCTGTGCCCGCAGGTGTGTATATTTCGGCCATACCGTTTTATTTTGCACTGTACCAAGCTTTAAAACTGTTGCATTACATTGAAAACAATAATGCGTTCTCTGAACATGCCATAGCTTCATTGAAATCTATTAAATATTGCGCCGTTGCGATAATTCTATTGTATGCCGTCGGTTTTGCGCTCCTTAGATTCCAGATCGCCTTCCATTATTCCATTGCAATCATTGGAGCCATCGTTATCTTTGCTACTTCTGCTGTAGCCGTCTTCGCAGCCGTTCTCCAGGAACTGTTAACAAATGCATTAGAAATCAAATCGGAAAACGATTTGACCGTCTGAGGTGTACATATGGCCATTCTTATCCATATCGATGTCATGCTGGCAAAAAGAAAAATGAGCGTCACCGAGCTTTCAGAAAAGGTAGGGATCACTATGGCAAACCTTTCCATACTGAAAAATGGAAAGGCGAAGGCGGTTCGCTTTTCCACTTTAGAAAAAATATGCGAAGTGCTGGATTGTCAGCCCGGGGATATCCTGGAGTATTCCAAGGATGCTCCTGAAGACATCTAACAATTCATAGGAGGCGCTAATGCAAACAGAACAATCGAAGGGCGCAGGAGCAAAGACTCAGCGCCGAACCTATGCCCAGTCCTTCCTGCAGTTGCTTCATTTCGGTTATCAGCAGGCGATGAGCTGCATATTCCCGGTGGCGATTTTCGGAACGTTGGCCGTCTCCAAATGGATTGATGTACCGTTCATCCATAGATATGATCTCATTTTACTCGTGCTGATTATCGTACAATACTTGATGTATCGCAGCCGCTTGGAGACACTCGATGAAATCAAGGTTATTTGCGTATTCCATATCATCGGCCTGATGTTGGAGCTGTATAAAGTTCATATGGGCTCCTGGTCCTATCCCGAACCGGGGTATACGAAATGGCTCGGTGTTCCGCTATATAGCGGTTTTATGTACGCCAGTGTGGCGAGCTACATGTGTCAAGTATGGAGGCGGCTCAAGATGGATATGTCCGGCTGGCCGGGAATGGTGCCTGCCGTCGTGCTTGGCGCGGCGATTTATGCGAACTTCTTCACCCATCATTTCATTCCCGATTTTCGCTGGCTCCTCATGGCGCTCGTGCCTGTTGTTTTTTGGAAAACATGGATTTGGTACACCGTTCGCACTACGACTTACCGGATGCCGCTTACGGCAGCCTTCCTGCTCGTCGGCTTTTTCATCTGGCTGGCAGAAAACATCGCAACCTACTTCGGGGCATGGAAATATCCGAACCAACAAGAAACATGGCAGCTCGTAGGCTTTGGCAAAATCAGCTCGTGGTTTCTCCTTGTCATCATCAGCGTCATTATCGTGGCACAGTTGAAGCACGTGAAAGCGAATCGGAGCAAATAAGGGATCGTCCCAAATCTGGAGGCGCCGACATACAAAGGCATTCTTACGCCCGCCCGGGCCAATCTGCGGATCGCCTCATTGCTCTGCATCGTTTGGATGCGAATCCTCGGACAAGGATGCCCAAATACGAGCGAAAGTACATTAGAATCCCGCCTTTTTACAACAAAAGAGCGAAAGACGCGCAAATGTGCAGGTCTTTTTGGCAAAATGGAGCGATTTCGCAAAAATCGCTCCAAAGACCTGTATTATGGTTCTAGAATTAGGCATGTCGCCGTTTTTTCGAGAAAAGACCTGCATAATCGCTCTAGAATTAAGCATGTCGCCACTTTTTCACCAAATGGAGCGATTTCAGAATTACTCTGACAGGACGCCTTATGCCTCTTCCCAGAAGCGCCGCAAATTGTCCATCGATATTTTGGAGGCCAGCTTGCATTCCTCCATGCCTTCAAATTCTACTGTAATATATCCGTCGTATCCGAAATCCTTGATCAGCTTGACGATTTTGCGGATCGGCATATCCCCCTGTCCCAAGATCGCTCCTCTTAAATAGTTGCCGTAAGCCGTTCGGAACCAGGCCCCCTCACCCGGGTACTCATCGAAAGGCCGAAAATAGAAATCCTTGAAGTGAATGAGAGAGGCATAGGGCAGATTGTTCATCACTCCGATAATTGGATTTTCGTCGACACACAGGAAGTTTCCGACATCCAGCGTCGTCTTGAAGTTCGGACGGTCTACCGCATGCAGAACACGTTGAACCCGGTCGCTCGCCTGTACGCAGAAGCCATGGTTTTCGATCGTAGTCGTGATCCCGAATTGTGCGGCGTAATCGGCAATGATCCGGCTGCCTTTCACCATAAGCGGCAAGCTTTCCTCAAACCAGGCGATCGTCATCTGCTCCTTCGGCAGGGTAAAAGCCGTTACATCATGACGCATATGCTTAACTCCCATCCGATGCACGACATCGACATGTCTCTTGACGCGGGCCACCTCTGCCTCGAAGGCTTCCTCCGTTTCTTGAACGAAGTTCGCAGGCATGGAGTAATTAGACAGCTCGATGCCGACCGCTTCCGCCTTCTCGCGAATCGCATCCGCCAAGTCATGGTTGTCCTCGACGGTATATCCGTAAGGAACCATCTCCATATGCTCTCCGCCGTTGTCGGCGATCCATTGGATGGCATCCAGGATCGTCATTTCCCCCGATTTCAAAGCTTTCAATAAACTATAGCTGCTAAGACCGACCTTCATCATATCCAGCCTCCTCTCCTATTTAAAGAAAGCGCATTCATCCCTCTTGTCCATAATATCCCATATTCCAACAATATGCTATCGGCCCATGCTTCATTCACTACCTTGAAAATCCGTCTATTTTTCATTTTCTGACGGTGCCCTGCAAGAAGGAAAGACAAGTCTAATTGGAAGTAGGATTCCGTTCCTTCATTAATGTTTTTCCTTCCCCTTCACCGCTGCGCACTCTTCATTGTTCAGTTTTTTGAGGCTTGATTAGCGGGTCCTTTTTGGTTTCATTTTCTGCTCGAACTTGACAAATGCACTGAAGATAATTAATATCAAATTATAATTATTACAAACAATTGAAGGAGGAAATATTAATCATGTCTCTTATTGGAAAAGAAGTACTACCTTTTAAAGCTCAAGCATACCACAATGGTCAGTTCATCGAAGTTACAGACGCCGACTTCAAAGGCAAGTGGAGTATCGTATGCTTCTACCCGGCGGACTTTACGTTCGTTTGCCCGACCGAGCTGGAGGATCTGCAGAATCAATACGAAACGCTGAAGCAGCTCGGCGTTGAAGTGTACTCCGTATCGACGGATACCCATTTCACACATAAGGCATGGCACGATAGCTCGGAAACTATCGGAAAAATTACTTACGTTATGATCGGGGATCCTTCGCACACGATTTCCCGCAACTTCGAAGTGCTGAATGAAGAAGATGGACTTGCTGATCGCGGAACGTTTATCATTGACCCGGACGGCGTCATTCAAGCGGTAGAAATTAACGCCGGCGGCATCGGCCGTGATGCAAGCACTTTGATCAACAAGATTAAAGCTGCGCAATACGTCCGCAACAATCCGGGAGAGGTTTGCCCGGCGAAATGGCAGGAAGGATCTGCTACACTTAAGCCTAGTCTTGATCTCGTAGGAAAGATTTAAGGAGCGATAAATTATGGCACTGGACGCGGATATAAAAGCACAATTAGCACAATATCTTCAACTTATGGAAGGCGATGTAGTGCTAAAGGTCAGCGCGGAGTCCGATGCCGTATCCAATGACATGCTGGCTTTGGTCGATGAAATCGCCGGCATGTCATCCAAAATTACGGTGGAGAAAGCTCGATTGCCTAGAACACCTAGTTTTAGTGTAAATCGTGTGGGCGAAGACACTGGCGTGACGTTTGCCGGAATTCCTTTGGGACATGAGTTTACTTCCCTCGTGTTAGCTTTGCTGCAGGTCAGCGGAAGAGCTCCCAAGGTGGATCAAAACATAATTGATCAAATCAAAAACATTCCCGGCGAATATCACTTTGAATCCTACATCAGCTTGACTTGCCAAAACTGTCCTGACGTTGTACAGGCATTGAACTTGATGAGCATCCTCAATCCCGGCATCACGCATACCATGATTGATGGAGCGGCCTTCAAGGAAGAGGCAGAAAGCAAAAATATTATGGCCGTGCCGACGGTCCTCCTCAATGGAGAATTTTTTAGCAGCGGCCGCATGACGCTGGAGGAAATTCTCGCCAAGCTGGGGAACGCTCCGGACGCATCGGAATTTGAGAATAAAGCTCCCTTCGATGTGCTTGTGGTCGGAGGCGGACCTGCCGGTGCCAGCGCAGCCATCTATGCGGCGCGCAAAGGCATTCGTACCGGTATTGTAGCTGAACGCTTCGGCGGTCAGGTCCTGGATACTTTAGGCATTGAGAACTTCATCGGCGTTAAATATACCGAAGGTCCCAAGCTCGCGGCAACGATTGAAGAGCATGTGAAAGAGTATAACATTGACATCATGAAGACTCAGCGTGCCAAGAGTTTGCAGAAGAGAGACTTTATCGAGGTTGAACTTGAAAACGGCGCTGTCTTAAAGAGCAAGACCGTTATCATTTCGACAGGCGCCCGGTGGCGCAATGTCGGCGTACCCGGCGAGGCCGAGTACAAGAACAAAGGCGTGGCCTACTGCCCTCACTGTGACGGTCCTTTGTTCACCGGCAAGCACGTTGCGGTCATCGGCGGAGGAAACTCCGGTATTGAGGCCGCTATCGATCTTGCCGGCATTGTGAAGCACGTTACGGTTCTTGAGTTCATGCCAGAGCTGAAGGCGGATGCCGTACTGCAAGACCGTCTGTACAGCCTGCCTAACGTAACCGTCCTGAAGAACGTTCAAACCAAGGAAATCACCGGAGACGATAAAGTAAACGGCATTACCTACATCGAACGGGATACGGGAGCTGAACAGCATATTGAGCTGCAAGGCGTATTTGTTCAGATTGGCCTTGTCCCCAATACCGATTGGCTGGGAGATACCGTTGAACGCACTCGCTTCGGGGAGATCGTTGTCGATCGCCATGGTGCCACTAACGTTCCTGGAGTATTTGCTGCCGGCGACTGTACCGACAGTCCCTACAAGCAGATCATTATTTCGATGGGCTCCGGCGCTAATGCGGCCTTGGGCGCATTCGATTATCTCATCCGGAATTAATCGAACTAACTTATTAACATTCAGGAAGTCGCCTTAACTGCCTATCAGGCAGCATGGCGGCTTTCTTTTTTTCCTGGTTACAGCCCTCTTGTCCCTTGTCTCGGATTGCTTGCCCGGGAATCAATACAATGCCCCTATTCGAACCCGGTACATTACCGAGCCTCATAGGGGCATTTTTTACGACATAAGAATCTTTAAGTTCATTAAGTCTTATTACGGTCAGACCGCCGTCAAGCCGGGTTTGGACGCGGAATCGGCTTTTCTCGCAGCACTTTGCTCGACGATCAGGAATACCAATCCCATCAACGTTAGGAACGGCGCTACAATAGCCAGCATCGACAGGCTCAAATGCGTCACTACCAATCCGCCGATGAAAGCGCCAAGGGCGTTGCCGATGTTAAATGCCGATTGATTCAACGTACTGGCCAGGATGGGCGCATCTTTGGACACCAGCGTGCTTTTATACTGAAGTGAAGGGCTCATACTAAAACCGATCAGGCCAAATACGAAAACACCTGCAACCATGACCAAGCTGTGCTGTTGTATAAAATAGAGCAATCCGAAATAGAGCGTGAAGACGATAAATATTACGCGCAACGCTGTATTTAAATCCCGGTCGGCCAGCTTGCCCCCAATGATATTCCCCAGAGTAACGCCGATCCCGAATATAATCAAGATCAATGAAATCCACTTGGCTTCAATATGTGAAACATCTGTCAAAATCTTCGAAATATACGTAAAGTATGCAAAGACACTGCTAAAACCAAACAAAGTTACCATCAGGGTCAACCATAGTTTTCTATCCGTCAGCACTTTAAGCTCTGCAGATAACGGCACCCGATTGGTCTCATCCGCTTGCGGCACGAATTTGACAATGCCCAGCAGTGTAAACAATCCTATAATACTGATGATGACAAACGTCATCTTCCATCCAAAGTTTTGACCTATAAGAGTACCGAATGGAACACCGATAATATTGCTCAATGTAAGCCCGGTAAACATCAGAGCCATGGCGCTTGCTCTATATTGCGGTTTGACCATGCTCGCTGCAAGAATCGACCCGATGCCGAAGAAAGAACCATGCGCCAACGCCGTAATGACACGGCTCGTCATAAGCAAACTGTAGCTTGCGCTCAAGGCGCTGAACAAATTTCCAACAATAAAAATAATCATTAACAGAAGGAGCAGATTCTTTCGGTTTAACTTATACGTCAATATAACGATGATCGGGCCGCCAATGGCAACGCCAAGTGCGTAGCCGGTTATTAATTGTCCCGCTTGGCTGATGGATACGTTGAGATCCCCGGCGACATTGGGCAGTAAGCCCATAATAACAAATTCCGTCATCCCGATGGCAAAAGCACCCAGAGATAACATCCAGATAGCTATAGGATATTTTTTCATTGTGAGTGTCCCTTCTTGATGTCATACAGATTCAAATTATAGAAGAAGTCCAGCCGGGATACAAGACATGTTTACAAAGTCTTAATAATCAGAAACTACTCATTGCCTTCCAAAATAAAGAAGCAGCCAACGCCAGCCCATCCACAAATATACCTTATCAAATTAAAAATAACCTAACAGCGGACTAGGCCCACTAATTAGGTTAAAGGTTGCAAACACTCCTCGCTTTATATGAAGAGTTCCTGCGTTATAGGGCTTCTTCGTTCCTTCCCTGCCCTTCCCTATGCAGATTCAATCGCTGTTCCATTGAATCGACTGTACGCTCCGGAGAATTGCTGCGCTGCGCCTCAATGAATGTCGGCCTTGCGGAAGTAAAGGACGGTGGCGGTGAATCCGGCTATGGAGGTAATTATAATCGCCAAATACGAATAGGACGGCGGATACTCGGGAAAAAATGCATGGTCCCCTATCACATGTGCAGCCGACCAGGGAAACAGAGCGCTGTATTTTTTATCCGCCAGCGCCACGTTGATCATAGTAATTACCGATGTAAAAATAATCGTAGGCACATAATTTTTGAACAGAAAGGTAACAAACATCGTTGGAGTAGACAGGAGAAACAGCAGGCCGGCTCCAAGCGTATATTGTTTCAGCGATTGGAGTAACTCTCGCTGCCCAGGATCAGGAAGCGCCGCAATTGGGCTTTCACCCGGGCTATCAGTTCATGGATACTGAACGGTTTCGTAATATAATCATCCGCCCCCATGCCCAAGCCTAACACCTTTTCCGCCTCTTGATCCTTGGCTGTGAGCATAATAATGGGGATATTCGTTTGGTTCCGCAGTCTTCTGCATACCTCGATGCCATCCATCTTCGGCATCATCAGGTCCAACAGGATAAGATTATATGAATATTGCTCAAACAGGCGAAGGGTTTCCTCCCCATCGGCTGCCGTATGTACGCAATACCGTTCTCTTTCCAAATATTTTCTCACCAAATCTCTAATTTCCTTCTCATCATCGGCTACAAGCACCCGAATGGCTTTCATACTCTCACCCGTTCCTTACCGAAATTGGATTTCTGTCCTCCCAAGTATACACCAGGTTCGGCTGCGAGTTTAAGATTGGGCCATCGGCAATATTTCCACCAGAACGTCAGCCTGCCCGAAGGTAATCCTATGCGTCTTTCGATTTGCTTCTCGAAGGCAGGATACGCTGCTCTATTTGCACGTACCATCCAAGACATTTCGCCAACAAAGCCGACTTGGACTCAATCCAATAAACAAATACAGCCGAAAGGATGCCTAAACATGCACCTACAGCGATATCAACCGGGTAATGTACACCAACCCATACGCGGGAAACGGCCACACAGCAGGCAAGCACGAGCCACAACCAGCCCGACTTCTTGCGAAATAGCCAATAGGACATGCAAATCGAGAAAAACAAAATCGTGTGATCGCTCGGAAAGGAATTATCGATTTCGTGTTCGATAAGCTGGTTCACTTCGGGCAGCACGGCGAACGGTTGATTATGGTAATAGATCAGACCAGCCGTTTTCCCCAGAATTTCAGCAATGATGAAGGAGATGCCCCCTTGAAGAACCATCATTCTATTTTGTACCGAGCGAGTAATCCAGTAGATCATCATGCTTACCGCCAGAATATACACCATGTATTCGGCCAAGAAAACGACGGCGGGATTAAGAACCGAATACTGCTTGCCCAAGTCATTAATCCAGCGAAAAACATCCGAATGAAATTGGGAAATCATGCTGCAGCTCCTCCTTTTTTTTAAAGCTAGACTAGTTCAGTATAAAAAGGAGGTATTAATTGCAACTTAACAAATTCTTAATCATTTCTTAAAAGAAGGAATTTGCTAGGGGACAGTCAGTTCTTATTCTTGTTTTGTTTGTTTTCATGTGAAGAAATCAGCTTGCTCTCGGGCAGCAGCAAATAAAAGATAGCGATGATCATTAACATTCCGGCACTGAGCATTACCGTTGTCGTCCCCGCATACCGGCTGGCGACCCATCCGCCTATGGCCGGGCCGATCATAATGCCGATCCCTTCAATGCCGGAGAGAATGCCCCAGCCCATGCCCTTCTGCTCTTTGGGCACGGCATAAGAGAGAACCGCATTCCAGGCCGGAAGGACCGCCGAATAGGCCAGACCTAGCAATAACGCCAGCAGCATGGTCAGATAGACAGACCGGGAGCCAACCACCAGGTACAAGATGACCGTTAGCGAGAGAAAGCCGATTCCCAGCATCCTCTTATGCCCCCACCGGTCAGCCAGCTTGCCCATCGGAATCAGGAACAGGATGGCCCCCGCTCCTCCCAGCAGCAGCATGAACGAATATTCCGCCTGGCTCATTCCCAGATGCTCAGATACGAAGCTGGGCAGAATCGGCAGAAGCAGACCTGCGGCCATCATCTGCAGGATCATTCCCGGGAGCAGCCATTTCAGTCTGGCCAGACGGCTCCATAGTTGGTGTAAGGAAACGTCCGCCCTCTCCATTGGAGCCCTGTTCCTCTTCATCGTCCATAGCGAACAGACAAAACCGGCCGCAAGCAGAAGGATAAACAGAAAGAAGGATGCTGCATATCCTTGGTCCAGTGTAAAATTGACAAGGATCGGCCCGAGACCGAGACTTGCCATCCATATAGTGTAGATGGTCCCCATCTGTTCCGCCCGCTGATTCTCTTTGACTTGGCCGAGGCAAATCAGCCAGACGGGAGAAGCGCCGATTCCGAGCAAGGCCGAACCGGCAATCAAGAGCCATACATGCGTGCTATAGAAAAAGATTAAAAATCCGGACAGCATTATGACAAAAGTGGCCGGCAGCAGCCAGCGAAGCGGAAAGCGGTCCAGCAAATAACCTGCCAAGCCTTTAACGACCGTATCTGCGATATAATGAACCGAAACCGCCAGACCGACTATGGCTACCGAATGGCCGAGTGAACGGACGGCATAATTGGGCAGAAAAGAAAACAAAAAGGCACTGCGGACAAATTCCGTACAAAACAAAACGACAGCCAGGGTAAGAATGGACCGTCCGGCCTTAGGGATTGCAATCATCTCTAGCAGCACTCCTTTCCATAACCGGTTGAGCTTGAGCAACCAGCGGAAGCTGTAAACACAAATTGCAGGATATCCCCAGTATACCCGAGATGACCGCCGGAATTCCTCCCGCTTCATCAAATCTTAATGAATCGGGACTTCATTCTAACAGGACTCTGTCCATATTCAACCGCTCTATGATAATATGATAGGAGTGGATATGAGGAGGAACAGAAAATTATGGAGTTAATTATCGGAAACCGATATGTTCTGATAAAGCAACTGGTATCCTTGACTGAAGGATTTATATACAGCGCTAAAGATATGTCGCTTAGACGAGAGGTTCTTCTGTTTATAGCGAAGAAACCTTGGGAATCGGCGGCCGATGCCTATTTCAAATCGATCGGGGAAGCCGCACGGATAGATGACAACCGGTTCATCCCCATTCTTGACGCCGGAATAGATAAAGAATATGTATTTGTATCCCTGCATGCCTGTGAAGGGCAGCCGCTCATCAGCGTATTGGATCAGACTGTCCGGACTTCGCAGGATATCCTTGCCATTATTTTCGATCTGGGCCGGGGATTGCAGGAGGCCAAGGAGAATCATGCCGCTTTCTTTTCCGTTACGGCCGAGAATATATGGTCTCACAATGGTACCTACAAGTTTATTCAATATTGGTCGGAAGACGCCAAGAACCGGCAGGGTGTCAGAGGGCTGTGCTTTCTTCTTTATCAGCTGTGCGCGCGTTCTTCGGAAATCCCTGCCGACATTTACGATCTCGAGCAGCAAATTCGGACCAGCATGAAGGATTTGCCGGCGGCCCATCTGCAGAAACTGCTCGCTATCGTCCGGCGCGCCATGAACGGTGAGGAATCGCTGTCCGCATTTCTGTTTAATATGCACGAGCTTCTGATCGGGCAGGAAGCCCTTCCCCACTCTGGCCTTCCTCCGAAAGAAGCCGGCCCGATGGAGAAGCAGGAGCCGGTATTAACTGAGGAAGTCGATGAAGAGCCGGAAGAAGAGGCGGATGAAAAACCGGCCGGCAGAACACGCAACAAGACTTCCCGGAAAGTGATCTTTATAACCGGGCTGTCCTTTATTTGTCTTGTCCTGATTGCAGGAATCATGATCCAGAAGACGCGTGGGATTGATCATGCCCACGTTCGCCCTTCCCCTACCTCTACAGCAGGGAAGGATCAGAACCCTCCGAATAACAGCGGAGGCGAGCAGCAAGAGAAGCCGGCAGTCACACCAACCCCTAAGCCTAAAGAAGAGGATAAAGGGGCAAACGAGCAGCCAAACCCGGATTCAGATCAGCCGGCCGATGAAGATCAACAACCGGACCAGACAGGCAGCGATCCGGAGCAAGCAGAGGTTGCGGTGCCTGACTTGTTCGGCCTTACACAGCAAGAGGCGGAGCAGCTTCTGCTGTCGAAACAGCTAAAGTATAAATTTTTTATCGAAAATGACGATCATCCGCAGGGAACCGTGTTTAATCAGGAACCGGCAGCGGATGAGGAAGTTCCGAAGGGGACTAGAGTTACATTTTGGGTAAACCGTTAATGTGGTGTAGCTTCGACCAAAAAGCTCCTATCGAAGCTCTGTAGATACAAAAAAACTCACACCATGAAATTCCTTCATGGTGTGAGCCTCATTTAGATCTCCCGTTTAGCTTCCAGCTTGCGATTTACGAAAGCGTCAACTGCGGTTTTAATGACGGAGAAGACCGGGACGGCAACGAACATTCCGATAACGCCGAAGGTGCCGCCGCCTATCAGAATGGCCAGAATAACCCAGAGCGGACTGATGCCGACCTTGCTTCCCAGTATTTTGGGTCCCAGATAATAACCGTCGAATTGCTGAACCAGAAATACAAACAGCGCTACCCACAAAGCTTGCATGGGCGATACAAACAAAGTAATGACCGTTACAAAGATCATGCCGACCAAAGGCCCGAAGTAAGGAATGACGTTCGTAATGGTTATAACGACCGCTGCCAGAAGCGCATGAGGCGCTTGCAGCAGTAACAGTCCCAAGAAGCTTATCATGCCTACGATTAACGAGTCGAAGATCACCCCGGCGAAATATCTGGAGAAGGTTTGATCAATTCGTTTGACGGATTGAATGACCTGGTCCGCCTTATCCTCCGTCAGCAGAGCCTGAAGCAGCCTCCTCGCCCCGATAGCAAGCTTCTCCTTATCCTTCAGCATATAAATAGAGATGATCAGTCCAAGCACTAAACTGATTAACGTGGAGGTTAGCATAAATAACCCGGAAGCGATGTTGTTCAGAATCAGGCGAATAATATCGCTAATCTGATTCGATAGTGAATTGATGATTTCCTGTGCATGCTCGGCAATATTGTATCTCTGCGCCCATTCGTGTGTCAGAACCGTTTCCGTGACCCATACATTGGTTTTCTGTATATAAAACGGCAAGCTGGACAGCAATCCGGTGACGCTCTCAATAACTCCCGGAGAGACATAAGTAATGGAAATAATGATAAAGCCGAAGACGCTGGCATACACGATCGAAATACTGATCAGCCTTTTGAACCGGACCTTCGCCAGCTTGGATTCTATGAAATTAACAACAGGCCTTAGAAGATAAGCAATAAAAAAGGCGATGAAGAAAGGGTTCATCAGCTTAAGGATGGAAGAAAACCATTCCATTACCGAACCCAGGTTATTGACTAGTTTGAACAAAAGCAAAGAGATGATAAAAACGATAAAAAAATAAATAGTTCTTCTGTATTTTAGCACGAGGTCCCCCCTTACCCTTACTTCGGCTGGGGCTTCACTCCACCGCCATACCTTGGATATGTAAAATATACCTGATTTACCGGCAGCTTTTCAAGCAAATCGCACATTCCTGCAATCTTCCCCTGAAGCCCCTGAATTCACCTGCCAAGAACAAATAATATGACGCTTAAATGGGTATAATTGTCAGCGATGGAGACAAGCTATTTTGAGGACTCGTGTTAAAAGGGGGGTAATGTGTGGCTTTTATATGGAATGCACTGGTTATCTTGCTTTGCGGCTTTATCCTCTTAAGATTTATGGGGAAGAAAACCGTCGCCGAAATGACCGGACTCGAAATCATCACCTTGCTGGCCATGGCTTCGGTTACCGGACACGCCGTTGCGGAGGACGGGCTGTGGAAAACTATCGTTACCCTGGTTATTTTCGTAGCCTTGTTGATTGCCGTGCAGTATCTGGCCATGAAATTCAACTTGATAGAACAACTGTTTATAGGCAGATCGACTCTCGTTATTAAAGATGGAAAAATACTGACTCAGAATTTGAAAAAGCTGCGTATCACCGTTGATCAACTCGAAGCCAGATTGCGTGAAAATGGGATCTCTTCCTTCAGCGATGTCAAAACGGGAACGATCGAAATTAACGGAATGCTCGGGTATGAGCTGATGAGGCAGGCTAAGCCGGTTACCATTGGAGAATTGGAGCAAATCCTCGCCAGTCTTAATCTGATGCGGCCTAAGGAAAGATCGGAACCCAAATTAAATTTATTTGACGAGGTCGCAATGAATGAACACCGCCCTCCCGTTCAACCGGAGCTGGAGTAATTGTTGTACTGGACCTGCGCATCTTGGAGGCGAGCTTTGTCTCTAAAAAAGGACCCCATTCCCACTCCAGGTGGGATTAGAGGTCCTTTTTACTACATTATTGAGACTTGAAAATCACGCAAGGAAAGCCCGCAGCATCCATGCATCCTTTTCCAGCTCCGTCTGGAAATCAGTCAGCATATCAGCCGTCGGCCGGTCTCCAGCCTCATCTGCCTCAGCCGCAGTCTCTTTCAGTTCGCTTATCAATATGGAAACATCCTCGGCCAGCGTCCGGACCATTTGCTCCGCAGTTTCTCCACCTGCGGCCTCCTTCAGGGATGCCAGTCCCAGGCATTGCTGAAGGGTTACCGGCGGTTCTCCCTGGAGAGCCAGCACTCTCTCGGCCAAATCATCGGTATAAGCTGCTGCGCGATCATACCATTCTTCAAATTTCGCATGAAGAGTAAAGAAATGAGGCCCGCTGACTCTCCAATGATAATGATGCAGCTTGAAGTTCAACACCTGAAAATTTGCAATCTGCCGGTTTAATTGTTCGGTTATGTTCATTTGTTTACTCCTCCTTATGGATAATTGCAATAGATAATCATGAGCTTCTCTGATCAGATGATAACGATTATCAATTACATATTTATCTTAACATATAAGGAGTTTATTTTCAATAATTATTCTAATATAATAATAATTCTAAATAACAGATGGCTTTGCTTAATTTTTTGCCGATCTTCATACCGCTGGCCATCCCGGCTTATTGCTCTTTTACTACCCAGGAACGTCCTTTCCCATCGAAATAAAGACGGGCTTGCGGATTATTATTTATTTTAACATTAAACAGCTTCAATGCATGCTCGTCCACATTCAATAGCCGCCAATTCTCCTTTTCCTCTAACCCAAGGCCGGCCAGCATTCCGGCTGCCTCTTCGGGATGGATCTCCCGCTCCACCTCGGTATGCCAAGCCCCGTAATACTCTAATTCGTACTTATTAAGCTGTAAGCAGCTGAATATCTCGTTCGTTTCGCTATTCCAACATACATAAAGCATACGTCTCCTCCTCGCCTCCCACTGAGTATGCAAGTGCAAAGAAAGGCACCCCGACAGCAAAAGAGAGTGCCTTCCAACTATAAGATTTCTATAAAAAACTATATACTTGAGAAAATCGCGATCCAAGAAATGAGTGCCCTTCTATGCGCCTATAAAGCGGGATGCTCATGCTTCGCTTTCAGAATAGACCAGCGTCTCTCCACTTCCTCTTCGAAAGCCTTCAATGCCTCCGCATATTCTTCCTTTGCCATATGCTTCGTTTTGCCCATAGTTTTCAGCCAATCGGCCACCGGAATCCGCTTCTTCTTCTCCTCCGGATTGTACGTAATATTCGTTATTCCGCGCTCGACTTCATATAGCGGGAAGAAGCAGGAGTCGACGGCCGCTCCGACAATGTTCGAGCCTTCTCCGTCATCCGACAGCCAGTTGAGCGGACAGGCGATCAGAATTTTGCCGTAGACCAAACCTTCATTTTGCGCATACCACTGGGCCTTGGCCGCTTTGCGCACCAGGTCCTGGGGATAGGCCTCGGAGCCCGTAAACACGTAAGGAATATGAGTCGCCGCCATAATTTGCGCCGTATCCTTGTGATGGAACAGCTTCCCGCCCTGGAAAGAACCTACATTGGAGGTCGAGGTGCGATGGCCCATCGGGGTCGAATAGGACAACTGAGCTCCGGTATTCATATAGCCCTCGTTATCGTATTCCAGAATAATCATCTTATGATTGCGAAGCGCCGCCCCGATAGCCGGCCCCATGCCAATATCCATTCCGCCGTCGCCGGTAATCATGACGAACGTGAAATCATCCGGCAGGTTCAGATGCTTCAGCTCGCCTCTACGCTTCCTCTCCCAGAACATCTCCACGACTCCGGAAAGGGTAGCGGCCCCATTCTGAAACAGGTTGTGAATGTACGTCGCTTTATGAGAGGAATACGGGTAACCGGTCGTTACGACCATCGCGCATCCGGTATGGAACAGGGCTACAATATCGCCCTCGATTCCTTTAAAAAACAGCTCCAGACCCGAGAAAATCCCGCAGCCCGGACAAGCGCCGTGACCCGGGGCAATCCGCTTCGGCTTGCGGGTCAATGAGCGCAGCGGCGGCATCTTGACCGTCAGCTTGCCGCTTTGTTCATCCGGCTTAACCGTGATGAGACCGGTTTTCAGCTCCTCGAATTTCATCGGCTGCAGAACCCTCTTCGGGGCTTTGGCCGGGTCTCCGGGAGTATGCCCGAAATAATCGAACGGCACCTCCACCTTGCCTTTGGCGGCAGCATCCATAGCCAATTGAAAGAAATGGTGGCCATCCTCGGCGTAGAAATCTTTGCCGCCCAGACCATAAATGCGGCTGATAACCAGCGTATTCCGATTGCCGTAGGTAAACAGCGCCGCCTTCACTTCGTTCACCATATTACCGCCATGCCCACCGTAGGAATCGGCCCGGTCCCCGACCGTCACCGCCTTGACGTTCTGCAGCGCTTCGGCAATCGCCTTGGCCGGGAACGGGCGAATCATGTTGGGCGAGATGGAGCCGGCCTTCACACCCTTGGCCCGCAGTTGATCGACCACGTCCTTTATGATTTCGGCGGATGAGTTAAGCAGGAACACCGCGACCTCCGCATCCTCCATCCGATACAGATCAAGCAGCGGATAATCCCTTCCGGTCAGCTCATAATACTCCTTGCGAATCCGGTCATAGACCTTCTCTGCGTTATACATGGCTACCGATTGCTGATAGCAGTTATTGATATAGTCCGGCTCGTTCATATAGGGACCTACCGTAATCGGGTTGTGCCGATCCAGCGTATCCGGAAAGCCGCGTACCGGCTCCTCCCCGATAAATTTATGAACATCCTCGCGATGGGCGAAAGTCTGTACCTTGCGCTTCTGATGAGAGGTAAAGTAGCCGTCGAAAGCGACCAGAACAGGCAGCCGAACCTCCGGATCCTCCGCAAGCTTGATCGCCATGATGTTCATGTCATAGACCGCCTGCGGATCACGGCACATCAATATCGGCCATCCGGTATTAAGGGCATAGTATAAGTCGGAATGATCGCCGTGAATATCCAGCGGACCCGACACGGACCGGCAGACGAGATTCATCACCATCGGAAAGCGAGTGCCCGACTGCACCGGCATTTGCTCCAGCATATACAAATAACCGTTGGCGCTTGTCGCGTTGAACACCCGCCCGCCGGCCGTCGAAGCCCCGTAGCAGACTCCGGCGGACCCGTGCTCTCCGTCAGCCGGAATCAGTACGATATCATGCTGGCCGTTTGCTTTCATCAAATCAAGAAACTGGGCCACCTCCGTCGAAGGGGAAATCGGAAAATAACCCATTATATGATAGTTAATCTGATGTGCCGCATAGGCAGCCATTTCGTTTCCGGATTCGTATACAATCCTTTGCTCGACCTTCCCCTGACCCAATTCCTTCTTCAAATCCATAGCCATTGGTTGTTCCACCCTTCTCTCCATGAATGATCCAGGTCTCTATAGAAGCCCGTGAATCATTGAACATTACGCGCATCACTCGCCAAGCTTGGGCTTCCAATCGCTTACTTAGTAACTTTTCGTTGATCTTTCCTTAACGCAATTTCCTCACAAAGCCAGGTTAAAACGATGAGGCACCCGGTTCTGTTCCGCATAGCCCTCCTCTTCTCTCGCGCTGGCCAGCGCCTCCGTCGGACAAGCTTGAACACATTTCAGGCAGCCTTTGCAATACTGATAATCGATTCCCTGCAAAAACATTTGCGGCCGTCCCCTCCGGTCCTCCTGCTCTTCCCATACAAAGCAGAAATCCGGGCAAACATTGTCACAAGCGGCGCAATGAATGCATTTCTCCAGATCAAAGTGAGGCATCATTCCCGCCCGCGAAATGCTCAAATCCTTCAAAATACTGTTGCCCGGGTTCGTGATCGTCCCGCCCAGCGGCTGGGTGGCGTACCCCAGAAGCGGCGTGTCCTGACGAATATAGGAAGGCATCGCCTCACCCGGAGGCAGCTCGAAGGTTTGTGATTTCACTTCGTTGAAACCCCTTTCAAACGTGCGGAGCGCTGGTTGAACCGCTTGCGGGTATTTCTTTTCCAGCGACTTGCGGATCACCTGCTTCATCTGTTCCGGGTCCAGGAAAGGGCAGAGCTTGAACAGGCCGCCGAGCATGGCCATGTTGACCCGGTTCTTCTCCTCCAATGCAATTGTAATCGCATCGAGAACCGCAATCGTTCCGGCCTTCAAGTTCATTTTTTGCTTGAGCTGTTCGGGAGTTTTAGCTGAATTCACCAGGACCGGACTGTCTTCATATATGCCGCTGATGACATTGATGGTTTTGGACAAGGATTCGTGGAAGATGCCGACGATGTGAGGCCGTTCGATAGGTGTGGTGTCGCGGATATTGGTGGAATTATCGCAGAAACGGATGTGTGCCTTGACAGGGGAGCCTTTCTTTTCTGAGCCGTAGGAGGAAAAGCTGACGCCGTTCAATCCGGAGCCGATCACGCCTGCTTCCGCAAGCATTTTGCCAGCCAGGTTGGCCCCGAGGCCGCCAATCGATTCCAGCCGGATTTCGAAAAATCCGAGCTCATTCACTTTTGGCAGAGTAACCATTGCATTGCTCCTTTCGCAGGACAAGGTTATCTAAATATTTCGAATATTTGCTATATTTTTATATTAGCAGTTAATTCTCTTTAATCAACCATTATTTGTTACAGGAATCTAAAAAACAAGCCCGATTGGGAGAAAATGTGCGGTTAAGCTGCGGCTTACGAATTTAATTATCATAATTAATTATTAATGTCATTAATATTAAACAGTACTAACCATGTATCCTCCCTCTTCCCCGATTAGGTCGCGGCAGTTCAGTTAAGTCGAGTGATTATGAAGCTTCATGCCTTGAGTCATATAAATTGCGAAAATACAGGAATTTTTGCTCTAGATAGCCCCGATCGCCACTCCAATAAGCAGAAAGAAGTACTTTTGCGTCCAACTGCCCCAGAACAGGCTCATAAAAGAAGTACTCTCAGGCTTTATGCCGCTGCCGATTATCAATCCTAAAGTCCCATTAAGGGGAGATAGATCCTATTGGACCATCTCCCGACCATATGGGCAGCAACGCCGTTCCAGTTGCATGGTTCCCGCATATTCCCTCTTCCAATATTACCTTCTATAAACAGATTACCTGTCTACGCCTATGGACTATTACTCTTCAGATGCCGCCGTGTATTACAGCTTAAATTTGGTTCGTCGGGCAAACTCTTACGGGGCGCAGCTGCAGTTGAGCACAGGCTTGCGGGAGGCCAAGGCTTCGTCCAGCCTCTGTACTACCGTCGTATACGGAGCATTCTTGACCCTTTCGGGATCGTGCTCCGCCTCCTGAGCAATCTGAATCATTGCCTCGATAAAGCCGTCCAGCGTCTCCTTGCTTTCCGTTTCCGTCGGCTCGATCATGATGCATTCCTCGACGTTGAGCGGGAAGTAAATCGTCGGCGGATGATAGCCGAAATCCAGCAGCCTCTTGGCCATATCCAATGTACGCACTCCATGCTTCTTCTGGCGGTTGCCGGACAGTACAAATTCATGCTTGCACTTCCGGTCGTACGGCACATCGAAATAGGGAGCAAGCTTCTTCAGCATATAATTGGCATTCAATACGGCATTTTCCGATACCTGGCGCAATCCTTCCCCGCCATAGCTCAATATATAGACATACGCCCGCAATAAAATGCCGAAGTTGCCGTAGAAGCTTTTGACCCTGCCGATGGAATGCGGGAAATTGTAATCCAGGAAGTAGCCCCCGTCTTCTCTGCGGGCTACGATCGGCGTCGGCAGGTACGGGATCAGCTTCTCCTTCACCCCGACCGGCCCGGCTCCCGGACCTCCGCCCCCGTGAGGGGTGCTCATAGTCTTGTGGAGGTTGAGATGCACCACATCAAACCCCATATCTCCGGGTCGGGTTATTCCCATAATGGCGTTTGCATTAGCGCCGTCATAATAAAGCAGCCCTCCAGCCTGATGCACAATGTCGGCTATTTCGGCAATGTGCTCCTCGAATAAGCCGAGCGTGTTCGGATTCGTCAGCATCAGCGCTGCCGTATCCGGGCCCGCTTCTTTCCGCAGGGCATCCAGGTCCACCAGCCCCCTCGAATCGGAAGGGATGGTGACCGCTTCGAAGCCGGCCACGGCAGCGCTTGCCGGGTTGGTCCCATGGGCCGAATCGGGAACAATCACCTTGGTCCGCTTCTCCCCTCGGCTTTCATGGTAGGCGCGGATCATCATCAGCCCGGTCCATTCTCCATGTGCTCCGGCCGCAGGCTGCAGCGTTACCTGATCCATGCCGGTAATTTCCTGCAAATCCTTCTGCAGCCGGTATAATACTTCCAGGGCGCCCTGAATGGACTCCTCCGGCTGGTAAGGATGAATTTTCGCAAATCCCGTCATTCTTGCCGCATCCTCGTTGATTTTCGGATTATATTTCATGGTGCAGGAGCCCAACGGATAAAATCCGTTGTCGATCCCGAAATTGCGCCGCGATAATTCCGTATAATGCCGGATGACATCGACTTCATAGACCTCCGGCAGCTCTGCCGGCTGCTTCCTTAACAAAGAGGCCGGAATCAGGGAAGCCGGATCGGCTTCCGGCACATCGCACGGAGGCAGGGAATAACCGATCCGCCCCGGTCGGCTCAGCTCGAAAATCGTAGCCTTGTCATGCTTTTCTCCACTGCCGCTCATAGCAATCCCTCCAATGCAGATGTGAATGTTTTGATTTCTTCCCGGCTCCTCTGCTCGGTAACAGCCACCAGCATATGATCCGCCAGCTCCGGGTAATCCCGCCCCAGATCGTAGCCGCCGATCATTCCCGCCTCAAGCAGTTCCCGATTGATCCGCCGGACATCACAGCCCCTCGGCAGCCGGATGACGAACTCGTTAAAGAACGGAGCGGAGAAGGCCAGCTTCATCCGGCCGGAGGAACCGATCGTCTGCGCGGCGTAGTGCGCCTTCTGCAAATTAAGCCGGGCTACCTCGCGAATGCCCTGCTTGCCCATCGTCGATAAATAGACGGATGCGCAAAGAGCCAGCAGAGCCTGGTTCGAACAAATGTTGCTGGTCGCTTTTTCCCTGCGGATATGCTGCTCCCGCGCCTGCAGTGTCAGCACATAGCCCCTTCGGCCCTGGCGGTCTACGGTCTGCCCGACGATTCTTCCGGGCATCCTCCGCATCCACTGGGCGGATGCGGCAAAGTATCCGCAGGTAGGGCCGCCGAGTGCAGCAGGTATGCCCAGCGGCTGAGCGTCTCCCACTACCAGATCCGCCCCCAGATGGCCCGGCGCTTCCAGCAGACCGAGCGCCAGCGGATTGCTGCTTACGACCAGCAGCCCTTTCACTTGATGAATAAGCGGCTCGATCGCCCGAATATCTTCCACGCAGCCGAAGAAGTTGGGCGATTGCACAAGTACGGCGGCCGTCTCCTCATTGATAAGCGAAGCCAACTGCTCTATATCGGTGATCCCATCCCGGTAACCGGCCTCAACGACCTCCACGTTCAAGCCCTTGGCTGTCGTTCTCAGAATTTGCTTGGCTTCGGGATGCACTGTGCTGGAGACGACGATACGCTTGCGCCGGGTCGCCCCGACGGCCAGGGCACCGGCTTCGGCGAGAGCCGTCGCTCCGTCATACATCGATGCATTGGCTACAGCCATCCCGGTCAGCTCGCAAATATAGGACTGAAACTCGAAGATCGCCTGCAGCTCGCCCTGGCTGATCTCCGGCTGATAAGGAGTATAGGCGGTATAAAATTCCGACCGGGAAATGACATGCTGAATCACGACCGGAATATGGTGATCATAAATTCCCGCCCCCAGAAAACAGGGATACCGGTCGAAATCCGCATTCTTGGCGGCCAGCCCGCGCATGTACCGCAGCAGTTGCGGTTCGCTTAACGCTTCGGAAACCTTCAGCTTCCCCTGGTATCGGATACCGGCGGGAATATCGGCAAACAGCTCTTCAACGGAAGCAATTCCGATTTCGCTCAGCATCTCTTGGCGATCCTGTTCCGTCAAAGGCAAATAACGGTGCATCATCCATTCAAGCTCCTTTTATCATTAATTTGAATAAGCTTGGGCTATTTTTCGGCTTCTTGTCGCCTTGTTTTATTTATTCAAAATACTGCTACAGAAGGGGACGCATGGCCCAAAGACGAGCAAAAGTGCATTGGAATCTCGCCTTTTTTCCTAAATTGAGCGAAAGACGCTCAAATCTGCATGTCTTTTCGGACAAAATGAGGCGATTCCCCTAAAATCGGCCAAAAGACCTGCACAATCGCTTTAGAATCAGCCTTACGCGGATTTCCCCCCAAAAAGACGTGCACTTTTGCTCTAGAATCAGCCTTACGCGGATTTCCCCCCAAAAAGACGTGCATTTCTGCACGTCTTTCTCCCAACCTGAGCAGCGACCTTCCACAGTATCTCTTCTTAGCCTGGGTAGTGAACTTCCACAATTATCTCTTCTCAGCCCGAGCATCGACCTTCCACAGTTACCTCTTCTCAGCCTGAGCAAGGACCCTCCACAGGATTCTCTTCTCCCAACCTGAGCAAGGAACCTCCACAGTATCTCTTCCCACCCCGAGTAGCGACCTTCCACAGTCATCTCTTCTTAGCCTAGGTAGTGAACTTCCACAGTCATCTCTTCGCAGCCCGTCGGCAGTTACCTGCTTCTCTTATAAAACGGCGTCGGCACGATGACCGCTTGAAGCCGTTTCCCTCTCACTTCAACGGCAACCTCTGTTCCGATGGACGCATACTTCCGGTCGATCAATGCCAGGCCGACATTCTTCTTTAAGGTCGGAGACTGGGTGCCGGTCGTCACCTCTCCTATCCGGACATCCCCGCAATAAACCGGGTAGTGGCTTCTTGGAATTCCCCGGTCTATCATTTCTATGCCGACGAGCTTGCGCGGGGCACCGTTCGCCTTCTGCTCCGCCAGAACATCGCGTCCGATAAATTCTCCCTTCTCCGGTTTAACGAACATTCCGAGACCGGCTTCAACCGGAGTAGTCTCCGGGGACAGCTCCTGGCCGTACAGAGGAAGCCTCGCTTCGAAACGGAGCGTGTCCCGGGCTCCCAAGCCGGCCGGAACGAGGCCGTCATCTCCGCCGGCCTTCAACAGCTCCTCCCAGAGCGTAATGGCATCGCTGCTGCGCACATACAGCTCGAAGCCGTCTTCCCCCGTATACCCGGTTCTGGACAGAAGCGCCTGGATTCCGGCGATGCGAATATCCTTCCGGAAATGAAAAGGCTTTAACCCGGAAAGGGGGGCCTCCGTCACCTTCTGTAAAATGGGCTCGGCCTTCGGCCCCTGCAGAGCGAGCAGCGCGGTTTCCGACGATATATCCTTCCACCGGACATCGCCCGAGAGCTGTGAATCTATCCACGCTATATCCTTGTCGATATTGGCAGCGTTGATCACCAGCATGTACTCTTCCCCGTGAAACCGGTAAACGATCAAATCATCGACGACCCCGCCATCCGGATAGCACATAAAGCTGTACTGCACTTGGCCATCCTCCAGCTTCGACAGATCATTGGTCGTTATCCGCTGGAGAAAGCGGAACGCATCCGGTCCGGTCACCAGGACCTCTCCCATATGAGAAACATCGAATAATCCCGCCTGCCGGCGCACCGCATGGTGCTCTGATTGGATCCCGGCAAATTGCACGGGAAGCTCCCAGCCTCCGAAATCAATGACCCGTGCCCCGTATTTTTCATAAATAGGGTGCAGCGGTGTTCGTTTCAGCATAAACTTTGACCTCCAATCGCTTGATCGCTCCCGCCGCGCTCTTGTTCAAGACGGATTCCAAATCATATGAAATCTGTTTGGCCAAGATAGCGCATTCTTTCCATACATAAAAAAACAGAGCGGAAAGAACACAACCCGACGGCTGCGTTCCTCCGCTCTGTCCTTTTACCTGAGAGTTACCCCCGGGCTCCTAGATCATGAAGCTGGGGTTTCCCCTTGGGTGACCTGCAGCAACTTGCGCGCAGGCTCTCTCCAGAGATGCGTCCGGTGCAGGTCCTTTTGCCTGAGAGATTCACCCGCGGGCTTACTCCTTCGGCGTTACTGATTCCGGCTCCGCCGGCAGTAATCTCTCCCTTGCACCTTCATTCGCCCATATGTGTCGTCGCTTACGAAAATGCCCCTGAATGGGGATTTATACCATTATTATTCCACATCCTGCTTTTTTGTCAACCCTCTCTGCCGTCCTTGACACCGGTTCTTTAAGTATAATAAGCTAGTAGCGAATCCGTTAGAAGTGCGCCTGGTGTTTCCGCGCACTATAATGATGTTGTACGAATATGCGTAAAGCGAGGGATTTTCGATGAGCGAGATCAAATCCGGTTTATACTACAGCAAAGAACATGAATGGGTCGAGAAGCTCGACGGAAACAAGGTGAGAATCGGCATCACCCACTTCGCCCAGAATCAATTGGGCGACATCGTATTCGTGGAGCTGCCTTCCGAAGGAGATGAGATTCATGCCGGGGACAGTACGGGCAGCGTAGAATCGGTCAAGACCGTATCGGACATCTACTCTCCCGTCTCGGGCATAGTGATCGCCGTAAACAGTGAACTGGATGACTCCCCGGAGCTGGTTAACTCCGATCCTTACGGCAAGGGCTGGATGTTTGAAGTGGAGCTGAACAGCGAGGACTCGCTTGCCGGACTTATGAATGCCGACGAATATCGGGAATTTACCGACGGCGAGGAATAAATTCGTATCAACTTCCGCTGACGATCGATACAAGCATAAACGGCTGCCACCGTCCGTTGGACAGGCGAAATATAAGAACAGGTATAAGGTGAAGCTTATACTTTCTTATATTTTGAGAAAAACCGCCTCACGAGGCGGTTTGTTTTGTTGCCGGGAATGAGATCCCGCCAAGCAAATTATTTTCTCTGCCCGGGATGAAGTACGGCAACATATACTTTACCCTCCCGCACAATCGGTTCGAAGACATCGATCGGCCGGGGAGGAGGTCCTCCAATGTGGCGTCCTGTGTTATCATATTCTCCCCCATGGCATGGACATATGAAAGCCAACCCCGGTTTCTCTAATCTGTCTTTATCCGAGGCGGTCGTCACATTACAGCCAAGATGCGTGCAAATCGGCGACATAATGAGAAGTTCGCCGTCCTCCGAACGGGTGACATAGACGAAGCCGTGACGCTTCTGTTTAACCCACCCATCCTCTATCTCGACGTCGTATTCGACCTTCACCGTATCCTTTATATCGGAAAAATCGGACTCCTCCCCAAGGAGTGCCAGGTTGGCCGGTTTCATCTCCTGCTTCGGCTTCCGCGCAGCGCTGCTGCTCTTAGCCCCCAGATAGAATACGGTGCCGGACAGCGCCGCATAACCGGTGATCCCGAGCACCAGCTTGCCGGCCGTCCCCAGAAATCGGCGGCGGCTGATTTTTATCCGTTGGCCGGAGTTTTCCATGTTCGTCACCTCCCAATAGTCATCCATATTCTATTTTACCTGTTCGGCTGTCCGGAAGCTCAATCGTTTTTTGAACATTCCGAGAATTCGCGGCATTGTCTTTATAAAAATTTAATCCAGTCGCCCCTTCATCTTCCCGCGGGATGTATAGAAGTCCGCTTGTGCGGGGATGGTATAGGTGATTTCCGCCAATTTTTACTAAAGGAGCTTGAAATCTATGTCTGACGAAAGAAAACCTGATCTGACAGACGAGCAAAAAATAACCGGCCAAACCGCTTTTGAAACTGCCGGCATCCCGACTCCTCCCGACCAGGAAGACATGGGGGCCACCGATGGAATCAGCGAGGTTGTGGAAGCCATCTTGGACAATATCGAGGACAACCTGTTCCCGGCATCGGAGGATGAGGAGCGGCCTTGGAGAAACCGTAAGTAGCAGAGAGACAAGACCGTGCGAAACCCGCACAAAAAAAACCGCCTTCAGACCCTAACGGCGTCATCAGCGGTTTTTTTACATATATAGATAAAATGGCGTCAGAAGCTATGATTGGCGAACTCGGGATTCTGCCTGAAGCATTCTTCCATGACGGCAATTTGCTGGCGGACCTGCTCAGGTGTAATCTCCAGCGGTTGCCCGTTGGCTAACGAATTATAGAGCATCGTGTAGAACTTCTTGCCCATCTGGTCAAAGAATCCCCCGTCCTCCTGGGACAGATCCCAGCTTTCCTCGTACCACTTAAGCTCTTCTCCGCAATATGCGGGCGTGCCGTCGGCATTGCTCAGCGGCTCACTGACCAGGCTTTGCTCCGGCGCTTCCTCAGGCTTGTAATACTTCCAATCCAGATGCTGGATCGACCCTTTAATCCCGCCGAGTGTCCCTTGAACGTTATAGGTTCCTTCCGGATAAACGCAGCAGGAGGAAATCTCTACATCGATCGTAGGTCTTCCGTTTCCATGCAGGATCAGCTTGACATAATCCTCCGCATCTCCGAAAGAGTTCGCCCGGTCCATCATGCAGGTGACCTTCGGCATGACATCGTTGCCGTACAGCTGAAGAGCCTGGTCGACCGGATGCGGCCCCGTATTGAGCAGATTGCCCCCGTTCTTCTCCTGAAGCGTCTGCCAATCCCATCTTCTGGCAAAACCATTATAAGAGATGCTTACTTGAACGACCCGGCCAATCACCCCGGAGTCGATAATTTGACGAATTTTCTCGAAGGCGGGAGAATAACGGGATTGCTGGTATATGGCCAACAGCTTGCCCGAATCCTTCGAAGCTTCGATCAGCTTGTCCACATCGGCCACTCTTCTGGCGAGAGGCTTTTCGCAGAGCACGTTGAAACCGCTGTTCAGACACTCCAACGATACCGGAACATGAAGCTGGCTCGGCGTTGCATTGATGATCAGATCCAGATCCTTCCGTTGGAACAAGTCACGATAGTCGGCGTAAGCATCGCAGTTCAACTCAGCCTCCGCTCTTTGTCTGCGATCTTCCATAGGGTCGGATACGGCGACGATCTGATACAGTTCCGGAAGCTTTTTAATAATATAAGCATGAATATCGCGTCCGCTTCTGCCCTGACCTATGATCCCCACTCTTAATCGTTTCATTAGGTGCAACCTTCCTTTACTGGATTGGATTTTTACCTATCTTCTACCATAGCAACGGAAGAACGGATTGACAAGCCTTTTCTGGGGGCAAATTCAATTTCCCCTTGTCTTTAATTTGTCTGAAAAATATATCCCGAAGCAGTCGCATTGCTTCTTCCCCTCTGTCCGGTTTCCCGGCTCTTCGGCCTTTAGTATTGGCAGTCGTAGACAGATCCTCCCTGAAGCTCCCGGTAACGGGTGGGCGAGCTGCCGAACCATTTCTTGAACTGCTTGGAAAAATAGAGCGCATCGGGGAAACCGACACTGGACGCAACCTGTTCGATCGTCAGCGGCTCCCGCAGTAATAAGCGCGCCCGTTCCATACGGATTTTCAGCAAAAATTGCATCGGAGACACTCCGGTATGCTGCTTGAATATTTTCGATAAATAAGAGCGGTGATAGCCGAGCGTATGGGCCATCTGTTCGATAGAAACTGGCTGTGAATACTGCAGATTCAACCACCGGATCGCCTGCTCGACCTGCAGCTGCACCGGATCCGCGCTGGAGGAACGGGAAGGCAGCACATCCAGCTGTCTCGCATATTCCGCTAACAGCAGGCGCAACAAAGCGCCGACCTGCAGATCGCAGGACGGATGTCCCTCCCCGAGAACATGGGCCATCTTATGAAACAGGACGGGAATTTTACGGTTTCCCTTCGTGCTCACCGTCGGCTGGTAAGGGGTGATGGACAATTGCGAAAGCAGCTCATCTGCCCGGGTTCCCTTAAAGCCGATCCATATATACCTCCAAGGGTCCTGTTCATCCGATTCGTAGCTGGACAGCTCCCCCGGAAAGATGAAAAAATGCCCTCCCTCCGACAGCTCGTAATCTCTACCCCTGCAGCGGAATCTTCCTTTACCGGAGAGGACGTAATGAACCAGATGATAATCCAGCACCTGCGGCCCCACTTTATGCGATGGCGGCGTTTGCGCCTGGCCGGCAAACAAGACGACCAATTCCCCGTTACCCGGGTAAAGATTTAGAGACACCGTATGAGTCGGTTTACCCATCACCTTCCCGCTCCTTTCTCTATGTTATCAGGCCATTCCTGCGGATAGGCCACGTCCATCCATATTCCGTCCGGAACCTTTTCGATCCGCTTACAGCCTGGACGGCTATATTATTCAAAGTAAAACAACTGCAGACGCATTGCAAGAGTCCGGGTCAAAATCACCTGACCAAATCATTCGGGGGATGAGCTTTGGTGTTAGATTGGTTTGATCGCCCACAGGTCCCGGCATGAATTCAGAATAAGGAAGCTTATCCCTCCATCTCATACAAAAAACAACATTTCTCCATACGAAAGTGAAATGATTCCATATGCAAGCGCCTCCCCGAACCGTATAGTCATAAGTAACGGCTTAGCCATCCCCAAGTACAAAGGCAGTGCCTGGAGATGGATGACAACATCAATTTACTCAAGGAGGCCTTCTAACCATGTCCAAAATTACTTTCCTCGGGGCCGGAAGCACGGTCTTTGCCAAAAATGTGCTGGGAGACTGCATGCTGACCGAATCACTGCAAGGATTCGAGCTCGCTTTGTTTGACATCGATCCCGTCAGGCTAAAGGATTCCGAAAACATGCTCAACAACCTGAAACAGACGACGGGAAGCCGTTGCCGAATCGTTGCGTATTCGGATCGCAAGGAGGCGCTGCGGGGAGCCAAATATGTAGTGAATGCAATCCAGGTCGGAGGATACGACCCTTGTACGATCACGGACTTTGAAATTCCGAAGAAGTACGGCTTGCGCCAGACCATCGGGGATACGATCGGCATCGGCGGTATTTTCCGAAACTTGCGGACGATTCCCGTCATGCTCGATTTTGCCAAGGACATCCGCGAGGTATGCCCGGACGCCTGGTTCCTGAACTATACGAATCCGATGGCCGTATTGACCAACACGATGATTACATACGGCGGTGTCCGTACGGTCGGGCTGTGCCACAGCGTCCAGGTTTGCATGCCGCATTTGTTCCGCCAGCTGGAAATGGATACGGAAGGAGTTCAAACCAAAATCGCCGGAATCAACCACATGGCCTGGCTTCTGGAATGTACGAAAGACGGGATTGATCTGTATCCGGAAATCAAGCGCAGAGCGAAGGAGAAGCAGAAGGAAAAGCATAATGATATGGTCCGTTTCGAACTGATGTTCCGCTTTGGCTACTACGTAACGGAATCATCGGAGCATAATGCGGAGTACCACCCGTATTTCATCAAGAAGAACTATCCCGAATTAATCGACCGTTATAATATTCCGTTGGACGAATATCCGCGGCGCTGCATCCGGCAAATCGAAAGATGGCAGACCATGCGCGATGAACTGGTGAACAACCGCAGCCTTGAGCATAAACGCTCCAATGAATACGCCTCCTATATTTTCGATGCGATGGAGACGAACCGCCCGTTCAAAATCGGTGGGAACGTGATGAACACCGGACTGATCACCAATCTTCCCAAGGAGGCCTGCGTTGAGGTTCCTTGCCTCGTAGACGCAAGCGGCGTCACGCCGACCTATGTAGGAGATTTGCCTCCGCAGCTAGCCGCACTGAACCGGACGAACATAAACACCCAGTTATTGACCATCGAAGCGGCGATCACCCGCAAGAGAGAGCATATTTATCACGCCGCCATGCTGGACCCGCATACATCGGCAGAGCTCTCCATCGATGATATTGTCTCCTTGTGCGATGACTTGATCGAAGCCCATGGCGACTGGCTGCCTAAATATAATTAATCATTGTTCGGCAACGAATCATCAGAACGGGGCCGATCTATAGAAGGCACTTCCTTAAAAACCGGGCGAACGGATACGTTGCGCCCGGTTTGGATTTGCGTTAGTCTTGGCATGCTTTGCGCCAGAGGCTGCTTGGAACGATCGGCTCGGCAAGCTTCATGTGAAAAGTCGGCTACAGCACGATGAACAAGGTGTGAACCGGGCGTGCAGCGTTAGCCGTTCACGTCTAGACATAAGGAGTGCCCTCTTTGTGCATTCGGGAAAATTTAGATCAGGAACATAGCGACAATGGTCGTCACGACCAAGCCGATCACAACCGGCCGTACATTGCGGCGAACCATCTCGAAAGGATCTACCCCGCAGATCGCCGCGGCGGGAATCAATGCCCAGGGAATCAAGGTTCCTCCTCCGACCCAAATTCCGGCAATTTGACCCAGCGCAGTCAATGTAGCGATCCCGGAGCCGATGGCCGTACCGAATAATTGGGCGATGGAGCCGGCCAACGAGATTCCCGAAAATCCGGAGCCATCCAATCCGGTAATGGCGCCGACGGTCGTAAGGGTAACGGCGCCCACCTCCTTGTTAACCGGAACCGTATTGGCGAGAGCGAGCCCCAAATCATTGACGATGCCTTGAGACCCCTCAGGCAGAACACTGCCGAATAAATTGAAGAAGGCCGAATCCCCCAGATAGAAGAAAGCGGCGATCGGAATGACGGGCCCGAATACCCTGAAGCCGAACTGCAGGCCTTCCACCAGATACTGTGTCGTTCTCTCCAGTCCCCGGTTGCGATGAGCAAGCAGGGTGATGGTGATCAGAATGACCACTGAGGTTCCCCCGACCAGAGCCGTTGCCTCCCCTCCCTGCAGCTTGAAGAAATACATGGCTGCCAAGTCGCCAACAAATAACAGTGGAATGATGACGGCCATAATTTTTTTGGCTTTGTCCGGCAGGGCAGCGGCCAGGGGGTCCTCTCCTCCTTCCGCTCTGGCTTCCCCCTTGCGGACCGCTCCGGTAGCGAGAGTAAGCTTCCCGGCTGCCATCTCCCGGCGCATCAGCCAGAAGGCAGCTACAGTCGTCACCGTTCCCATGACCAGAACTAACGGAATGCTGGCCTGGACAACCTCGGAGACCGGTATACCCGCAGCGTCGGCCGTCAGCTTGGGAGCCCCCTGAATGACGAAGTCCCCCGATAAGGCTATGCCGTGGCCGAACAAATTCATTGCGATGGCAACACCGAGCGGCGGCAGACCGACCCGAACCGCAGCCGGCAGCAGCACGGCCCCGATGAGCGCCACGGCGGGAGACGGCCAGAAGAAGAAGGAAATAACCAGCATGACCAATCCGACTGTCCAATAGGCTAGGCCGGGACTTCTCATCAGTCGGATAAAGGGGGACACCATCGTTTCATTAATTCCCGTTCTCGTTAACACCCGGCCCATGGACACGATAATCGAAATAATCAGTATCGTATTCAACAGCTCTGTGATCGCATAGATAAAGCTGTTGAAGATTCCGCTTACAGATTGGCTTAAGGACGATGTAGCCAACCAGCCGAGCAGAAAGATTCCGGCTATACATACAAGCGATGTATCCCTTCTCATGATCATGCAGCCGATAATCATGACGACAAACCCTACGTACACCCAATGGATTCCGATCAGCTCTATCCCCATCTTGCACCTCCCTGCAGGCTTACACCCGGATAATTACAAAGTATGCTTGAGCCCGCAGGTTGGTTTGATCCCGCCCATGTTCATTGAAAAAAAATCAGCCTCGCCTATTACGAGACTGATCGTTTATGCAAATCATTAGGATGCCGTATCTTTAGTTCAATACATAAACGGTTACGTTCTGAATGCCGAATTGGCTTGCAGTTGAACGGCTGCCCGGCATAAAGATGTCAATCCGGTCGCCCTTAATCGCTCCGCCCTGGTCGGTTGCCTTGCCGATCATTCCTCCGACAGGAAGCCCCTGACTGTTATAACCGGTAATATAAACGGTAGAATTCATAGGAATGACTGCCGGATCTACGGCTATCGTTCCCAGTTTCAGAGGATTGCCGTAGTAATCGACAGGCCCCCATCCGTTCTCTTCATGCGAGGCGGAATAAGCGGTAGCGGAAGCCTGTATAACTTTGCTGTAAGTATAGGTTTCGCCCGTCGGCGTCGTTATCGTTTGCGCATTGCTCGCAGGCGCCGGAGCAGACTCCGGACTCGCACTTAAGGCAGCTACCGAGTGGTTCGAATTCGTGTAGCCTTCCGGCAATTCCAGCACAAGCCCCGGATATAAATTATAGGGATCATATTGAGAATTGGCCGCCATTAACAAGTCTAGAGGAATATTTAATTTCTGCGCTATTGTCCAGAAGGAATCCCCCTTCTGCACGGCATAAGAATGCTCCGTAGATACTGGAAGCGTAATCGTCTGGCCGCTTTGCAGGTTATACATATCCACTCCCATGTTGGCATTGATAACGGCCTCCAAGGATAACTGATTCTTCTCGGAGATTGTCCATAAACTATCATTATCCTGAACCTGATAGGATGCGGCGAAAGCCGGAGAAGACAAACTGGCCAAAGACACACTTAATGTAAACGCTATTACTGTTGTTTTAACCAATCGTTTCATACTGAGCTCCTTTTCGCTGCCTGCGGAGTTAGTTGTCGGATTCGGGAGAAAAGGAAGTATCCCTACGCTAATATAAGCGACTCACCCCAAGTGCCGAGCAAGCCCAATTGTCGGCACATACCGTCCCCCGCACTTCAAGAAAATTTATTGAAGTTTCGGCGGTTAAAGTCTAGCATATTTTAGTAGCCGGTTAAACGAGTAAAATATGGAAAGACTCTGCTGCTCTGGCCCTGTGCCGTGCCTTCCTTCCGAAGATACGCATACCATAGAAACATCACTGCATTTGGACTATTTTCAAATCCTCTTCGCAGAAGGAGCGATCCGTTCAATGTTGATTTCACAGGTGTGCAAACAACAGGACTTCGAGTCCGTCTGGCTACAGGAAGCTTGCCTCGCCTTGAAGGAGCCTCTGCAGTATCATCGAAAGCTGTGGGAATACTGTTATATCTATCAAGGGTTGTTGGAACGGGGAATGCTAGGCCCCGGCAGAAGAGGATTGGGATTTGGTGTCGGCAAAGAGCCGCTCGCCTCCTTATTTGCTTCCAGAGGCTGCTATATCACGGCCACCGATCTGGATGCTCCCTCCGCCTCCGTACAGGGCTGGGCGCAATCCAACATGCATGCCGCAGGTATTCAGGATTTGAATGAAAGAGGGTTATGCGATCCTGAATTATTTCGTCAGCGGGTTACCTTTGAAGTGGTCAATATGAATGCGATTCCTCCGCATTTATTTAACCAATTCGATTTTACCTGGTCCTCCTGCTCCTTCGAGCACTGTGGATCGATTGCGCTGGGCAAGCAGTTTATCTTGAACCAAATGAACTGCCTGAAGCCCGGGGGAGTTGCCATTCATACGACCGAATTCAACCTTTCCTCCAACGACCAGACGCTGGAAGAAGGCCCTACGGTCCTCTTCCGCCTTAAGGACATCGAATGGATGGTCCATACGCTGCGCGCACAAGGACATTCCATAGAAGTCGATTATTCGGTAGGCACCGGCCCGATAGACCGCCATATTGATGTTCCCCCCCATTCAAATCCGCACTTAAGACTGCTGTTGGCGCAATATGTCACTACCTCGATAGGGCTTATCATTGAGAAAGCGAAATGACCGTTCTTCTGTCCATAAGCGCAAAAAATCGTAAGAAGGATACCTTCTTACGATTTTTATTAGTTTCGGCTTAATTTATGGTTTGGGCCCAGCTATGCAAGTGTGCACTGCAGGGAGCTGATAAGTAAAACGATGACACTTGCTTGCCGCTTGCTCCGTTCCCATCTCTTAAAATGTGGTCACTGCTCCTGGATACAGGCGCAGCTTCAGCGGACAATCAGCAAATCCAAGTGATAAAGGTCTCTATGAGCCTCCAATACCGCCGCATTGGTAGGCTCCACCCGGCCATCATGGCGCAAAATATGGAACTGGAAGCCGCGCTGGACAAATTTCTGCAGAACGGGCCCCGGTTCTCCCCCGCGCCATATAACCGGCAAATACTCCATAAGAATGATGATGGAAGGATTGTGGTCGATCACTTCAAACACGCTATCCATAATCAACGGCTCCGCCCCGTCTACATCGATTTTAATCACGTCCGCTTTAAGGCTGGGAAGGAAGTCGGTGAGCAATCCTTGCTTGACTTTGAACATTGTCGGCTCGTTGATAGCTTCGATTCCTAAAAATTGGATGCTTGTCCCGCCATCCCCTATCGTCTGAAATTCGGTTTCCCCTCTTTGATTGGACAGCGCGACCCGGTGCAGATGGACACGCCCGTACATCCCGTTGAAGGAAATGCTTTTTAACAGATTTCTATGGTGAAAAGGGTTCGGCTCGAACGCATGCACCTGGCCGGTAGGCCCTACCAAATGCCCTGATAAAATAGAGAAAAAGCCGGTATGCGCCCCGATATCGAGCACGGTCATTCCAGGTTTGACGATCGTCAACATAATGTCTGTAATCCATTTCTCCCAATCGCCCGTTAATAGAATGGCTAAGTTAACCGGGTCCCGTGTATCCAGAAACATATAAGGGCCGTGATTTATATTTGTTAATACGGTGTGGTCACCCAAGTAATAATGAGGTCTGGTCAAATCAATCTCCCCTTCCGCTATAACGGTGCCAAGTAAATCGACGGCACACGCACCGCGCAAGCGTTCATATCGTGCTTATATAAACGCACTTCGACATCTTTTTCATCCTCATGCAAATAGATGACTTCCTGCAGCTGAGACGTTAGGAACAAGTGTTTTTGCCACAACAATTTA
This sequence comes from Paenibacillus residui, assembly GCF_042677205.1. NCBI lineage: Bacteria > Bacillati > Bacillota > Bacilli > Caryophanales > Paenibacillaceae > Paenibacillus > Paenibacillus residui. The sequence continues at coordinate 33,346 of NZ_JBHTIU010000043.1, read as the reverse complement.
TTAGCGGCATTGGACGTGATATCCAACGTAAAGTGGCCTGCGCCGACTATTTCTATCCGCACTTCGAAGCGGTATACCTGGACGGGCAATTTGATATACGGGCCAAAGAAAATGAATCCGGGCTGATTGCTTCGGATCCAACCGTCCTTATCGGAAGGCCTAGGCAGAATAAATGAAGAATAATACAGGTTGCCGATCCCCGGTGGAGTCTCATAGCGCAGTTCGGCAGGAGGGAGTTCGGCAAGCGCAGGAAGCTCGTCGGTTTTGTTCAAACGGATAACGGCGAGCCCGTTGGCCAGGAAGAACGGATGGTTGAACCGGCAGTCCGCCAAATCCCGCTCTTCACATTGAACCCATAATTGGCTCGGAGCTTCGAAGCTTATGTCCGTGTCCAGTTTCCTCATGAAGGAAAAGGAGACGGCGGTATCCGGAATATCATATTTAGCGGTCAGGAGCCGGAGATACTCCGAATTGAATTGAATAAGCCACCCTACGTCCGTTAGACGCCCGAACGGAACGGTAATGATCGCCTTGCCTCCGGGCTTCAGCAAATCGTAGATTTTGCGAATGGCCTTCAGCGGGGCCTCCCGGTCACCCGATTGGAACTCTCCATACGCCTTCTGCCCGATATGCTCTACGGTCGATGCGCATACGATGACATCGTATCGAGTCTGAACGTCCATTAAATCGATGTTGATTACTCCCGGCCACTTTTCGAATTTATCGATAATATGCCGGCCGGCCAGACCGGGAAGATGCTCGATCAGATCCGGATAATGGGAGAGCACGTTTCCTACCTCGAGAATAGAGCCTTCTTGCCCATGCTCCTGCAAAAAATCAATCACGATCGGAATTTCAACCGTTCTTTCGGACCAGTTGTTCTTAGGAATTCTGTTGTATGGTAGCATCTTGTTATTATAGAGAAAATGAGCTCCCATCTGATGCCCGAAAATTCCCATATTCATCCATCCTTTGGTTTCTACTGAAGAACTGAACTCAAAGAGAGAGCGGCAAGCAAGCGTGTGATCTAATATATGCGGAGAGGAAAATCGGGGTATGGACGAATGAAGACATCCCCGATCGATGGTAAGAGCATCTACCCAATTTTCCTTGTTTTTGATTCAAACACCTAATTCCCCCCTTCCGTAGCGCCATATACTGGTTACTAATCCGCAGTTTTATCGGCCGATTAAAGGGGGAAGCCTTCGATGAAGTATACCGGGGTGTATTGGATGGGGCCCGTCCTGGACATGGGAGGATACGGCAACGTATCCCGAAATTTCATAAAAACGTTGGAAACGATGAATATCCCCGTGCAAATCCATCCTATAGGGCCGGATCACGCGGAAATCGGCGAACAGACGAAACAATGGCTGCAGCGGTTATCCACTCCCAAGATTGGAGACAGAGTCGTCTTCATCCGCCACGGATTACCTCCCCTGTTTCGGGAGCATTTTCATGTACCGAACGTAGCCCGCCAGATTGGCGTTACATTGTTCGAAACGGACCGGCTGCCGAGCGGCTGGGCGGCGGAGGCCAACTTAATGGACGAAATCTGGGTCCCCTCCCGCTTTAATTACGAAACTTTCTCCCGCAGCGGGGTCAACCCCTCGAAGCTCAAAATCGTCCCGTACCCTATTGATGTAACGAAATATTATCCAGGGAAACCGTATCAGCAATTAATTTTCTCCCCGCCGATCCGGTCATTCGTGTTTTTGTACGTATTCGGCTTCGATTACCGCAAAGGGTATCAAATGCTTATACAAGCTTTCTGTGAAGAATTCTCTCCCGCCGAGGATGTAAGCCTGATCTTGAAGGTATATCTGCACAGCGGGTACAAAAGAGGGTTTGCGGCTAAAGAAATACTGTCCCTGATTCCGCCGGGCCGTTACAAGAATCAGATCGTGCTAATTACGACGCCTTTCTCGGAAGAGAATTTAATCAATCTCTATCAAAGCTCGGATGTCTATATTTCAATGGACCGGGCCAGCGGCTGGGGAATGCCGGCGATGGAAATGATGAGCCTGGGGAAACCCGTCATCTCCATAAATTGGGGAGGGGCAACCGAATTTATGAACGAATCGAACAGCTTCCTGATCGAGACGGAGAAAAATCTCGTTCCCGTCGACGAGAAATTGCAGCGGGAGCGGCCCGATTATTACCTTAACCATCGCTGGGCGGACGTTAGCATAGCGAACGTGCGCAAAACGATGCGGGAAGCCTACGAGAACAAAAGCAGACGGGAGGCGTTGGCGAGAAAAGCGGCTTCGGATATTCACCTTAACTTTTCTCCCGCGTCCATCGGGATGATCATTTCCAGACTGTTCAGTTAATGTCGATATCTTTAGAAGAGGTGAACATAGTGAACATAGCCTTCGATATGTCTTTCGTTCAGGGGGTGTCCAATTATCGGGGCATCGGAAGATATTCCAAAAATCTGATCGAGCATGTTTCCATCCTCGGCAAGGACCTCTCCTTTTTTTACTTTTATCCCGATATCAACAACGGTCCGGATGCTCTCAAGAGTCAACTGCAGAAATTTCTGCGCCATAATCAAATCGAGCTGTTCCATATCCTGAGTCCTTTCGAATATAAAAATCAGGCCATGATGAATCGGGAGTGGTACGGAAAGACGAAGTTGGCGGTAACGTTATATGATATCATCCCACACCTTTACAAAGATCAATATTTGCATAACGAGGGATTCGAGGCTTTCTATTATCGGGTTATCGAGTTTATCAAATCTTGTGATGTGATTCTGGCCATCTCGGAAACGACCAAACAGGATGCCGTACAACATCTCGGGATGGACCCGAACAAGATAGTAACGATCATGGGCGGCATCGATTCCAGGTTCAAGGTGCTCCCTGCCGTGAACCGGGCGGAGCTGCTTGCCCGCTACGGAATTGTGAAGCCTTATGTCATGTGCACCGGCGGCATGGATTTCCGCAAGAATATGTCCCGGCTGATCGAAGGCTTCTCCATAGCCAACCGCCAGCTTAACCATGCCTATCAACTGGTACTGTGCTGCAGCGTTACTCCCGAAGATCGCCAACAGCTAATGGAGATTGCCCAACGGAGCGGTGTGGCGGAGGATATCGTTATAACCGGATTCGTCCCCGATAATGAAATAACCGACCTGTATAATGCCGCGGAAGTATTCGCCTTCCCATCGTTATACGAAGGACTCGGATTTCCGGTCCTCGAGGCAATGGCCTGCGGTGCACCGGTACTGACCTCCAACTGCTCCTCGCTTGCGGAAATTGCGGGAGACGCCGCCAGGCTGGTCAACCCCCATTATTCGAGCGATATCGGAGCCGGACTGTATGAACTGTTTACCCAGCCGGCCATGAGAGCAGAGCTGCAGCAACGGGGATTCCGGCAGGCTGCCGGCTTTCGCTGGGAAACCGTAGCGGGCAAGGTCATCGCCAGCTATAAGCAGTTGATACGCAGGAAGATCGCTATCTTTACTCCCTTGCCGCCGATTCGTTCCGGAATTGCCGATTACATGGAGTCTATTCTGCCTCTCCTTGCCCGAAATTACGATTGCGACTTCTATGTGGATGACGATTATGCTCCCAACATCCCCCCCGGCCCGACGGTACGGATTTACAATCACCGGCTGTTTCATGACCGGGCCCAGGATTACGATGCCGTCATCTATCAAATGGGCAACAGTGGCTTTCACATCTACATGATTCCGTATTTGAGAGTTTATAGCGGCATTGTTGTGTTGCATGATTTGAACCTGCATGCGATGAGTATCGAGTGGACCTTGTCCAAAGACGATGTCGAAACCTATACTCACGTTCTGTCCAGCCATTACGGCCAGAGTGCCAAGCATGTAGCGGCCGCCATCCGGAACGGTCAAATTGAAAGGCCTCACGAGCAAATCGTGATTAATAAATATTTTCTGAACAAGGCTAAAGAAGTTATCGTTCACAGCCGTTACTGCAAGGATTCTCTTAACTCCGACGGAGTGCGAAATGTGAGAGTGACCAGACTGCCGGCCAAGGCCGCCGCCGTTCCCGACCGGACTTCATGCGCCGGCGGAAATAAGTTTGTGTTCGCCAGCTTCGGATATGCAACGCCGCATAAACAGATTGAGACGGCCATTCGCGCCTTTGGAAGGCTGGTCTGCCAGGGAATTACGAATATAGAATACCGGTTAGTAGGACCGATTGACCCGCAATTCCTGCGCCAGGTTCGTTCCCTTATCCGGGAGGAACGGCTGGAATCATACGTTAAGGTGCTGGGACATGTGGATGATGCTGCTTATCAGCGGCATTTATCGGAAACCGATGCAGCCATTAATCTCCGTTATCCCACATATGGCGAATCTTCGGCTTCTCTCCTGGATATTCTGTCTTCCGGAATCCCGGCCATCATCTCGAACATCGGGGCCTTCAGTGAATTTCCGGAAGAAACGGCCGTGAAGCTGCCGCCCGTCCCGGACGACGATACAACCTTGGCCGAAGCGATGCTTCGCCTGTACAAGGATGAGGCACTGCGGGCAAAGCTGTCGCAGCATGCCCGCGTATACGTAGCACAGCATCACTCTGCGGAGGAATATATCCGCCAGTTGGGAGAGGCGATCGAGAATACCGCCAAGCAAAGATTGCGGGATATTCCCACGATTCTATGGCCGTTGGAGGAAGAGTTCGTTGATGAGGAGGAGCCGGCATTCAGTGAGCCCCAGCCCCCTGTTCCTGTTCAAACAGAGACGGTTCCGCCCGAAGCGCCGGCAGAAGCGGCAGACCCGCCCGCTTCCACCATCCGCCTGTCTCCTAACCGCATGAAGCAGCGAAGGCTGAGGAGAAGAACAGTGACCTACTGTTCTTTTGAACTGCCGGCGTTGCCGCAAGAAACGCGGATTGATCGGGCGGTGTTGACGCTCCCCTTGGCACGGCCGGCCAGAAGAGTTGCCGTTCACCGGATACGCAGAAGCTGGAGCGAGCGCAGCGCCCGGCTGAGAAAGCCTCTGGTATACAGAAAGCCTATCTTTTCCGCTAGAGGCCAGAGAGGTACGGTACAATGGGATTGCACGCCGCTCGTTCATCTGTGGATGGCCAATCCGGACAAAAACCACGGCATTTGTGTCCCGCTTCATACTCATCCCCACCTGGAGCTTATTCTCGGGACCGAAGGATAAGAGCATGCTCGGCAGGCAGAAGCCCAACACTTACGGCTCCGGGAATCCGGGGCCGCAACCCCCTCGTAGGAAATAGATGGTATAGGTTTTTCCAGCATTTGGCCCGTTGAGTTTCCTGCATTCTCCTTTATAGTTAAAATAGAGAATCTATTAGAATACTTTGACTAGAAGGAGAATCATCCTTGTCCAGCAACTATAGAAAAACGCTCCTCAGCACCGTTGTCGCCCTCTCTTTATTCGCCGGGTCGGCCCCGGCGGAAGCGGGCAAATATAATATGTCCTACGTCTTTCATGGCTCTCCCGGAAAATATATCGATTATGTCGAAACTACCCGGGGTTCGCTGGATGTCATTTCCCCCTCTTATTTCAAGCTTAATCCGGACGGCTCTCTGCAGCTTTCCCCGTCTCTCGATCCCGGTTTTATCCAGGAAATGCATAAGCGGAATATTCGTGTAGTCCCCTACTTAAGCAATGATTGGAATCGCGATTTGGGAATCCTGGCCTTGCAAAATAAAGAGCATCTGGCGGATCAATTGGCCGAAGCTATACATACTTATCAATTGGACGGAATCAACATAGATTTGGAGAACATACCGAAGCTGTACCGTGAGGATTTCACAGCGCTCGTGCAGCTTCTGAGAGCCCGACTGCCTGCGGATAAAGAAGTGTCCGTAGCCGTCGCTGCCAATCCGTACGGTTCGGATCAAGGGTGGCTGGGGCTATACGATTACGAGGCACTGGCCGAGTACAGCGATCATTTGATGATCATGGCTTATGACGAGCATTATGAAGGGGATCTGGCCCCCGGCTCTGTCGCCAGTTGGAGGTTCATCGAGAAATCGATAGAGTTCGCCCTGTCCCAGGTGCCGGCGGATAAGATCGTGCTCGGTTTTCCTTTCTACGGTCGACTCTGGAAATCGGACGGAACGATTCTGGGAATCTCCGTTCAGAACCGGATGGCGGACGAGCTGATCAAGACTTACCGGGGAACCGTTACACTCGATCCGTCTAGCCGTTCGGCCAGGGCGACCTTCACGGTCCTGCCCACCGATCCGGCATTAACTGTTAATGGGCGCAAGCTTAGCCCGGGAGATTACGAGCTGTGGTATGAGAATGAAGCCGCTATGAAGCTCAAACTGGAATTGGTGGGAAAATATCATTTGAAAGGTGCCGGAAGCTGGAGCCTTGCCCAGGAAGATGCGCGAACCTGGGACTTCTTCCGCCTCTGGCTGAACGGGGCGGCCTTCCCGGACAGCATGGGCCACTGGGCGCATAACGAAATTGCGGATGCTTATGATCATGGCTGGATAAATGGAGAGGCAGCCGGCATATTCTCTCCGGACGGACCGCTGACCAGAGCACAGGCCGTCACTGTTCTGTCGCGGATCATGATGGAGGGGCCAGAAGCCCCCGTCTCGGGAGCCGGCGGAGCAGCCGGAGACGCCGCCTTGTCCGGCGGAAGCCCGTCCGGAATCGGCTTCGCGGATGTGACGCCGGATCATTGGGCGGCCGGAGCTATTGCCTGGGCGTACGCTAACGGCATTGTGGACGGAATAGCTGACGGCAGCTTTGCTCCGGATGAACCGCTCACCCGGGAGCAGATGACGGCCATGCTCGCCCGGCTGTTAAACTACCCGCCGGTATCCGCGAACACCAAGAGGCCTTATGCCGATGTCGCCCCCGACCGCTGGTCCCATGCCGCCATTCAGACGATGTCCGAATACGGCGTTGTGGACGGATATCCCGACGGCACCTTTCGGCCTGAAGAACCGGTCACCCGCGCCCAAATGGCCGTTCTGATGACCCGGGTGTTCTCCGACCGGGAATAGGCCGGGGCAGAGCCCAAAACGACGTATGTAAGTCCAGGAAGGTTGAGTTTTGGAACCTTTGCGGTTCCGAACCCAATGCGGCCGTTTGCTGCTTTCGACAATGCCCGAAGGGCAAGTTAGGCCGATTCTCCACGACCTTCCCGGACTCCTTCTTTCTGTTATTGCATCCAAATCGAAAGACCATACTGTTCACGATAGGCATTGAAGGACTTCCATGAATCCGCGCGGATTCTTCCTTCGTTATGAATCGATTTTTATCCTCCGCCACCCATTGCCCCCCTGTACTCTTCCGGCTCTGCGCATTGAATCTTCAACGTCACGATATCTTCTTGGGCAATTTCCAGCTTCGCTATAGGATCATGCTCTCCCCTTCTTCGCGTAAATCAGCCCGTCTTTCGCATTGACAAAAAATCCGCTCTCCCGACAAGCCCAGCTTGTTCTTCACAAAATCGTTAAAAAGCACAATCCAAAAGTAAAATAACACATTATGGAAAGGCGAATTCAAGAATACCGTATTAAAGTTTGTATCAGGAAATAAATGTAAGAGTGATTGGGGGTGAAATGGAGGTCCTTTATCTTGCCTGATACAACATCTTCAAAGATCGGCATCTTAGAATAGAAGGAAAATTTATCGTTTAGGAGATGATATCAATTGGCTCAAGCCGGGTTTAAAACCAAAAAAATGGTTAGCCTGATCCTTATTCTATCTCTTGCCTGCCTACTATTTCAGTTCGGGCCGACAGTGAATGGCGCCGTGGCAAATGCCGGCGCTGCACAAGATCCGCCAACGATCGGATGGACTCAAGTTCCCTTCAGTTATTACATCCAGAAGCCATGGGATCTTGATTTGAGCGAGCGATACCATTACGATGCAGCGACCGATACACATACCATGTGGGTATATAATACGGACAAACCTTTTAAACAAGGCAATACAACGGACCCCCGTACCGAGATGCGCTGGTATAACGAGTATTCGTCTGGTGAGCACATGTGGGAAGCAGATGTCTATATCGAAGAAGGGTCGGTCGGATCGTCAGTGATGCAAATTTTGCGGATTAACAGGCCGGCGGGTACGCCCGCAACCGACATCATGCTGGTAGTTCACCCAGATAACACGGTGAGGCGATATTTTAGCGATCCTAATGGTGCGCTTATCAAATCTAATGTGTACAACAATTGGTGGAACCTAAAGGTGGCTCATAATGCTGATGAGGGAATCATTCGAGTTTATGCAGATGACGAATTGGTTCTGACCGTAGAAGATCGCGGGCCGGCGACACGTCACTTTAAGAACGGTGTTTATGGAGTGGAAGGACGTTCAGAAACGAAGTTTCGAAATCTGAAGTACTGGGTCAAATAAAGCCATATAAAACAGTAAAGAAAGAACGCCCTCATCCGAGGGCGTTCTTCGACAGGCTTCATGCGCCGGGCTATTGGGACAAGCTGTCCTTGATCATGCGGTTGATTTGCTCCCGTTTGTTGAGCAGCCATTCCTCTTCCCGAGGGTATGTACGGAACGTAATCTCTTCCTCCAGCTCTTCCTCGATCAGCTCAAGCACCTGCTCCCTGCCTATCAGGCTTTCGAGCAGCTTCAACGCCCGCAAATCCTGGAACGCATCATAGAACACCTTAAGCCGCAGCGATTCTATGGCCTGTCCATCCGGACCCGGATAGACCACGAATGCATCGCCGGCCGGAAACCCGTAGTTGGAATCCGTGTTGGTGTATGGATCGATCGGCCGGATCGAATATTGGGCATACCAGAAGTTATAGCCCCAATGCAGGAACCCGGCAATATCAAATTTATACAGTTGATAGCCCAGAATCCGGTTGCGTGCGGACGGCATATTCAGGAACCGATTCGACACTTCCTTGTATTGCGAGCAGCAATAATAAGTCCACAGGTTCGGAACCTTATTCTCCAGGAACGGCTCAATATGATTAGTAGCAGGAATCGGGTTCTTGACATAGCCTTTATCATAAAATTCGTAGTCCGACAGAGCATCGATCATCGGAAAATCAGCCAAATATTGCTTCAACAAATCGCTCGCTTTCTGGTAGTTTTCCAAATGCTCCTTGTGAGGCTCGTCAGAAACGTGGAAGAAGCTTCGCTCCTCCAGGCCGTTGGTCTGAATAAAGCGGACAAGCTCGGGCAAGAACTGCGAGAGAAATCCCCGATAATCGTCCCCGGTCGCATCGGTCTCCCAGCCAAAAATGCGCTTCTCGGTTCCATTCTCGACAGCCATAATTTTCGGCGCATGCTTGACTCCCCACTGGGTAAATAGATGAGAGAATTCAAAATACCGGACCCCGTTCCTCGAGCAGAGCTCCACCCATCTTTTCAGCTTGTCGAAGCCGAAGCGGTAGGTATCTCCGGATTTCTCCACATCGACCAGTTGGACCGTCGGTCGCTCCCCGCCCACCCGGGTATCCAACGGAGGGGTGAACAGAGGCGTCAGAATCATATTCATGCCGTGCTTAACCGCAGTTTGTACAAAATTGTCTATCGCCCGCCAATGCTCTTCGCTGAAAATCTCATAGGAGTAGTAAGTCGCCAGACAGTCCGTATGGAACCAGTTCGTATATTTCAACTGCTGCTCCGGCAGTTCGGCTCCAATGACCTCCAGCTCGAAGGTCTCTTCGGCCAGACATTCCCCTGCGTGCATGAACAAAACGCGAATCGGGTAATGGCCCGGCTTCACCTTGCCCTGAAGATCCGCCTCGACCCATAGGGAGCGCCAATTGCCGGGCAGGCCTGCCAGGCCCTCCTCCGCAATGTTATACAGAGGGTCGGGATATAATCCCGGAGTCGAACGAAGAATGTGCTCGTCATGATCGTGATAGGCAACCATCTCGGCCGGTACGAGCCCTACGGAGCGGACCGACAACACCTCGTTCAGCTCCGACTCCACCTTGACTTCGAGCCACTTCAATAACAAATCGGAGCGATAAGCGATCTGAAAAGAATACATCTCGTTAGATAGAGCGGATCCCTTGGTATAGGCCCGGGCGTTCAGTTCCTCATCCGGAAATACTTTCACCAACGAGCTTAGACAACGGGTTTCAAGCTTATAACTGCCTGTTTTCATTCGATTTCTCCTCCTCTAAATCCTTCGTCTGTTCATACCCAAACTACTTCTAGAGCTTGCGCAGTTACCGGCTTAAAGCCTGATCTATAGGCACACTCTGCCCGGACCAGGCTTTCTTCGCCGTCCAGTCCGCCTCTCCTTGCCAGAAAGGATCGGAAGGCGGCAGGCCCAGCGGAAGGAAGACCGTTGAACAAAGATACAGACTTCCGGTAGAAATATACGATTCGCCCAATTCCGGCTGATGGCCGCATAGTCCGATTTGCAGCCAGCCTTTGTCGTCGAATGTTCCCGGCACCGTCAATGTCCGCCGTATCACTGCCGTCAAGGCGCACCTCACTTGAGCCGGATGAAGGTCCGGAGGCAGCTTATGCTGCAGCGCCATCTGCGCAAGATGCTGGAACGCCCCGCAACGATAGGCCAGGGACCGGCCGACGACCGGGAAAGTGCCTTCGGGAGAGATGCTTCTTTCCTGAATGGCGGCATAGCGGACCGCCCTGGCCTCCACTTTCTCCTGCAGGCGTTTCCAATCGTCCGATTCCTGTGCGACCGTTCCGACGATATCGATGAGCATCGGCTGAATGACGAAGCTGTTGTAATAATCCCAATGGAAGTCCGGGCCATCCCCATAAATTCCGTCGCCTTTATACCATTGCTCGTGCTGCTTGAGGGCGTAATCGATCCGCATCGGGTCCCAGCATTCGTCCATCCTGTATAAAGCGGCTTCAATCATCGCCGCAAACAGCAGCCAATTGTTAAAATGGGGTTTGCGAGACCGCGTCGCCTGCAGCGACTTAACAAGCCGGCGCTGAACCTGTCCGCTTAACCGGCCATAAAGCTCCGTCGGCGCACGCAGTAGAGCATGAGCCAGGAAAGCGGCGTCCACGATCGGTTGATATCCTTGGGTAAAGTTAAAGCAGTCCGGAGACTCGGGATCCGTGCCGGCATCGATCCCAAGCCTTGCCAGTTCACCATATTGCTCTCGCCATCGCGCTTCCGGACTATCGTCATCCGGTCCGCTCTCCAGCCATGGAGCCATGCCGACCAGCAGTCTCCCGAATGCTTCCAGATAAGTATAGTCCGCCCGATCCGTCCCCCTGCTCTCCACAGGCATGTCCGCTCTCAGCCGGCGCGCGGCCAAGGAGGTAAGGACCGGATCGGCAATCCTTCTCATCCATTCCAGCCAGAGGCTCCGGTCCTCCTGTCTGTTCCCGGTTGGTAAGCTCATAATCTTGCTCCCCCTGCTTGGCACAATATAGAATAAAAACGCTTTCTTCACTACTATAGCAGAAATTGCCTTGAAAAAACTATCCTATGACATTCAATCGGACACAAAAATCCGGCTCTTGACCACTTTCCCGTTCCGGTTCCTCGGCAGCTTGTCTACAACGCTCCACTTTCTTGGGCGTTTGTATGGTGCGAGCTTGGAAGCGCAGTGCCGCCTGACAAGCGCGAGGTCACCTTCCGGCCGCAGTACGATCACAGCGTGGATGATTTCGCCTCTCTGCCCGTCTTCTTCCGGTATAACAGCCGCCTCCGCCACCCCTTCTATATCCATTAGAGCGGCTTCTACCTCCGCGGCATAGACCAGGCTTCCCCCGGTTTTGATCACATCCCGCTCCCGTCCGGTCAACACGATATTTCCATCCTTCCGGCAATACCCGAGATCATGGGAAGTTACCCATTCCCCTATCCAGCAATCTTCTGTCAAAGCTTCTTCCCCGGCATAGCCTTCGAACGCTTGGTCAGTGCGGACATAGAGCTTGCCCGGCCGGCCTTCCTCAGCCTCGATGCGGTGACCGCCGGCGTCCATAAAGGCGATCTCCACCCCCGGGAAGGGAGCCCCTACCGAATCAGGAGCCCGCTCCGCCTCTTCCGGACGGAGATAGGTCACATACCCCATTTCGGATGAACCGTAATATTCGTACAAAGAGCTCTCGCCAAAGCACCGCCGGAAGCTTGCTCTCTGGGCAGCGGAGAGCTTGGTTCCTACGGATATGACCGTTCTCGGCATCCTCCCCGACAGCGATTCCGGTATCCGGCTATCCGCATAGCGGATTAGTGAATCGAGTAACGCCGGGATAATGGTTACGCAGGTCGCATTATGAGCTAGAAGCCCTCCGGGCGAATAGCTCTCCATCAGGATGACCTCCGCGCCGGTTGCCAGCCCATGAATGGCCGGATACAGCTGTGCGGAATAAGACATCGGGAGAGGCACGGCAATCCGCTCGCTGCCGGTCAATCCGAACGCTTCTGTCCAGCCTTCCAGACTGCAGGTCCAGGAACGATGGCTTTTCACATAGCCTTTGGGCTCACCGGTAGAACCTGATGTGTACCCGATGAGGAACAGGTCTCTGACAGAAGCGGCCTGCCGCAGGGGCAGACGGGGGCTTGGCTTGTTCCCCGGCCAACGAAGCTCCTCGTCCATCCCCAACAGCCACTGCGGCCCGATCTTGTCGAACAGCCTGGTCCGCTCCTCCACAGTCGTCTCCGGATGAAGCAGCAGCACGATACCGCCAAGCATCATGACAGCCAGCACGTCTGTCAGCCAAGCGATGCTGTTGGGCATCTGCAGCGCAAATATTTCCGTTTCCCCGGTCCCCGCCCCCATTGCCTTCAGCTCGTCCACTCTATACAGTACCTGTTCCATAAATTCCTTGTAAGTAAACCGCTGCTTCGAATCGGCCACTGCCCAACGATCCGGCGTAAGTGCAGCCTGTTTAATTATCATTTCTTCAATTCGCATTTGGTGCTCCTTATATGGAATCAAACGATTTCGATCCTTTGGTTTACATAATAAATGTTATGTTAACTGAATGTCAGAACTATTGATATCTTGTATTTCTATAAATCAGCAGAGAATATGTCCATACTTTTCATTCGAACCGGACAATAGTAAAGTAATGCTGCCACACCCCCCAGTATATCGCTGAAATCCTCCTTTTTCCACCTCGGTTGTCCCGTTTTTATTAAAAGCTCCTGAGGATTATTTTCGCAGATGAATACCTATGTATTAAAGTAAGGTTTTATGTCCGTTAGATTCTTTCTTTGCCCCCTATTCACGCTGTAAAGAAATTTAAGATTACAAAAATAAAGCGCAGGCTGAAATAATGATTTATTATAATAAATTAGCGGGGAACGATATGAGGAAGGAGTGGTGGGACATAAATCTTTGCTCATCAAGAAGGACCCAATATAGATCAGCTTCGCTCTGCGCGGAGACAGATCGACAGGGCAAGACCAGCTTATGACAAAGGAGCACTTTCATGATTGCTAAGAATAGTAAAATTGGCTTTGTAGTGGCCGGGCTTCTGCTCGGTATTCTGATGGCGGCGATGGATAATACCATTGTGGCCGCTGCCATGGGGACCATTGTCTCCGATCTAGGCGGATTCGATAAAATCGTCTGGGTGACTTCCTCTTATATGGTAGCGACGATGGCGGGCACCCCCATCTTCGGAAAGTTGTCCGACATGTATGGCCGCAAACGCTTCTTCATGTTCGGTATGCTCGTTTTTCTGCTCGGTTCCGTACTATGCGGGACAGCGCAAACGATCGAGCAGCTCAGCATTTACCGTGCCATTCAAGGAATCGGCGGAGGAGCGCTGATGCCCATCGCCTTTACCGTCGTATTTGATATTTTTCCTCCGGAAAAAAGAGGGAAAATCAGCGGCCTGTTCGGCGCCGTATTCGGAATATCCAGTATATTCGGCCCTCTGTTGGGAGCATACATCACTGAATACATAAACTGGCACTGGATTTTCTATATCAACCTGCCTATAGGCGTTGTGGCACTTGCTTTTATTTCCTTCTTTTATCATGAGTCCTTGGCAAAATCGAAACAAAAAATTGACTGGTGGGGCGCTGCTACACTAGTGACAGCCGTTGTCAGCCTAATGTTCGCGCTCGAGCTGGGCGGTCAGCACTATGCATGGAATTCCGCCGTCATCATCGGTCTTTTTTCCGCCTTTGCCATCCTGTTTGCCGTTTTTCTATATGTTGAGACGAAAGCCGCGGAGCCGATCCTTTCGTTCAGCATGTTTCGTAAAAGGCTGTTCGCCGCAAGTAACGCGGTAGCGCTATTCTATGGGGCTACTTTTATCGTGGCCACCATCTATATCCCGATCTTCGTACAGGGCGTCTTCGGCGGATCGGCGACCCATTCCGGGCTCATTCTGATGCCGATGATGATCGGATCGGTTTTCGGCAGCCAAATCGGAGGGTTTCTAACGACGCGAACCAGCTACCGGAACATTATGATTTTCTCGGGAATTTGCTTCCTCCTCGGAATTTTCCTGCTGTCTACTTTATCAACCGAGGTGGCCCGGTCTACTCTAACGGTGTATATGATTATTACGGGGTTTGGGGTAGGATTTAACTTCTCGGTATTAAGCATGGCAGCCATTCACAACTTTGATATGCGGCAGCGGGGTTCAGCTACTTCGACTCTTACCTTCATGCGTTCTCTCGGGATGACGCTCGGCATCACTATTTTCGGCATTATTCAGCGGAACCTGTTTACCAACGGGCTTGGCAAGGAATTTGCCGGTGCCGGAGGGGCGCCTCCGATCGACATCGGCGATCCGCGCGATATGCTATCCCCGGATAAGCGTGCGCTAATCCCGCCAGAGCTGCTGGACAAAATAACGGAGCTGCTGTCCTCCTCCATCGCTCAAACCTTCATGTGGGCCCTGATTACAGCGGGCCTGGCGTTCTTCTTCATCTTCACAATGACTGGGGAACGGGTACAAACAGCAGCTAAGCAACTAAGTACAGCGGCCAAGAGGCAATGAGGAAAAAGAAAAATCCTCCGAAGTTTTCTTCGGAGGATTTTTTGCCGTTGAGATTATCCTTCCAGCAGCAGAGATTCCGGATCTTCCAGAAGCTCCTTGACGGTTACCAGGAAGCGGACAGCTTCGCTGCCGTCTACAATCCGGTGATCGTAGGACAAGGCAATGTACATCATCGGACGGTTTTCCATCCGCTCTTCGTCAATGGCAACCGGACGCCATTGGATTTTATGCATTCCGAGAATCCCTACCTGCGGCGTATTCAGAATAGGTGTTGACAAGAGGGAACCGAAAACTCCGCCATTCGTTATCGTGAACGTTCCGCCCGACAGATCGGACAGCGACAACGCATTGTTGCGGGCCTTACTTGCCAAATCAGCAATCTCTCTCTCTATTTCAGCGAAGCTTAGACGATCTGCATCCCGCACTACCGGAACGACCAGACCTTCCTTGGCGGCTACGGCAATTCCGATATCATAATACTTCTTGGCCAAAATTTCTTCGCCGACAATTTCTGCGTTCAACAGCGGGAAGGCTTTGAGCGCCCCTACGACTGCTTTAGTGAAGAAGGACATGAAGCCAAGACCAACATCATGCTTCTCCTTGAACTTATCTTTACGGCGCTTACGCACGTCAAGAATTGCCGTCATATCCACTTCGTTGAAGGTGGTCAGCATCGCGGCCGTTCTCTGAGCTTCCACGAGACGGTTAGCGATGGTTACGCGGCGGCGGGACATCCGAATTCGTTCAACGGGCTTGGCCGGATTCACGTCAATAGGCGCCGCAGGCTGAGCCGCTTGCGGACGATTGGCTGCAGCCTGTGCAGGAGCGGAAGGGGCTCCGGCCACATGGGATTGCACATCGCCAGGATAGATTCTTCCGCTCGGGTCTGCCGACTGCACTTGGCGCAAGTCGATACCGCGCTCTCTGGCCAGCTTTCTAGCTGCCGGAGTAGCGGTAACCGAGGAACCGGCATCGTCCGCATCGGCTTTAATAGCTGCCGCAGGAGCCGGAGCGGCCGCTTGGGCCGGTGCACTTTCCTTGGCGGGCGCCGCAGGCGCTGCTTCTTCAGGTGCCTTCTGCTGGGCACCGGCTGCAGCAGATGCCGCTCCGATAATTCCGATCACTTCACCTACCTGAACGGTATCCCCTTCTTGTCTGCGAATCTCCGTAAGCACTCCGTCTTGCTCAGCCGTAATTTCCAGATTGACTTTATCGGTTTCCAGTTCAAGCAGCAAATCTCCCTGGCTGACCGTTTCTCCCTCTTTCTTGATCCACTTCGCAATCGTTCCTTCAGATATGGATTCTCCAATTTCTGGTACTATGATTTCACTCACAGCCGTATCCTCCCTGCTTTATTAGTTTTCAAAGAAGCTGCGATTCAATGCATTCGAGATCAGCCGCTGCTGTTCCATATTATGAACGTCCTGATAACCGCTCGCAGGACTGGAGCGATCCGGACGGCCGATATAACGAACCTTTACTTTATCGGGTGCCACATCTCTGATGCGGGGATCCATGTAGCTCCATGCCCCCATATTCCGCGGTTCCTCTTGAACCCAGACAATTTCCTTCAGTTTGGGGAAGCGCTGGATCACGGCCTCGATTTCTTCCCCGGCAAACGGATAAAGCTGTTCCACACGAACGATATGCAGCCAGTCGAAGTCTTGATTTTCCTTCTCCGCATCCAATGCCTCTTCCAGGTCGATGGCGACTTTACCGGTGCACAGAATCAAGCGCTCCACCTTCTTGGACTGGGCGCCCAAACCAGGCTGCTCCAAGATCGGACGGAAGGCTCCTTCGCTGAACTCCGTACCGGAAGAAGCTACCCGAGGATTCCGGATCAGACTCTTCGGCGCCATCAGAACCAGCGGTCTTGCCGCATCCGTTCCGGCTATTGCCGCCTGCTTGCGCAGAAGGTGGAAATATTGAGCCGCGCTGGACAAATAAGCGACCGTCCAGTTCTCATCACCGGCAAGCTGCAGGAAACGTTCCAGACGCGCGCTCGAATGCTCCGGTCCCTGTCCTTCGTAGCCATGAGGCAGCAGCATCGCCAGGCTCGATCTTTGGAGCCACTTCTCGCGTCCGGCAGCGATAAACTGGTCGATAATGACTTGAGCGGCGTTGGCGAAATCGCCAAATTGCGCCTCCCAAAGCACGAACGTCTCCGGAGCGAACACATTATAGCCATACTCGAAGCCGAGCACAGATGCTTCGGACAGCGGGCTGTTATAGATGGCGAACGAAGCTTTGGCCTGCGGCAGGCGGTGCAAAGGCGAGAATTTCTGACCGGTCTCGGTATCGTGCAGCACGAGATGGCGATGGGCGAAAGTTCCCCGCTCCGAATCCTGTCCGCTAATACGGATTGGCTTTCCTTCGGCTAGAATCGTTGCAAAGGCCAAAGTTTCGGCAAGAGCCCAGTCAACCTTCTCCCCTTCTTCCAAAGCATTCGCCCGTCTTTCCAAAATCCGTTTAAGCTTGGGATAAACGTTAAAGTTTTCAGGCCATTTGAGCAGGTCTCTATTGATTTCCTTCAGCTGATCCATGGGAACGGCCGTATTGATTTCCGGTTTATCCGTATGAACAATCAGCCCGTTGGGCGGATTGCTGGAAGCCCGTCCGTTGTTTTCCTTCATTTCATCATAAGCTTCCTTCAGCCGTGCCGCAGCTTCCTGCCTCATCTGCTCCGGAAGCTCCTTGGGGATGATCCCCTCTTCCACAAGCTTGTCTCCGTACAGCTTGCTGCAGGTTGGATGGTTCCGTACCTTATGGTAGGTAAGCGGCTGGGTCATTTCCGGATCATCCGATTCGTTATGCCCGTATCGGCGGTAACCGATCAAATCAATCAAGAAATCCTTCTTAAACAAATTACGGTATTCGCAAGCCAGGCGCACCGCTCTGATACATGCCTCCGGGTCATCGGCGTTAACGTGCACGATCGGGATCTCATATCCCTTGGCTAAATCACTTGCATAATGGGTCGAACGGGAATCAGAGCTTTCCGTTGTAAATCCAAGACGGTTATTAACGATAATATGAATAGTTCCGCCGTTGCGGTAGCCTTGAAGCTTATTGAAGTTCAGCGTTTCCGCCACGATTCCTTCCCCGGCAAAAGCGGCGTCCCCGTGCATCAGCACTGCGGCAGCCTTGCTTTCATCCTGCTTCGGATAACCGGCTTCTCCGCGGTCATCCTGGGCGGCGCGGGTGAAGCCCTCCACTACCGGATTGACAAATTCCAGATGGCTTGGGTTATTGGCCAAGGTTAGGCGGATTGGCGGCAGTTCGCCCTCCACTACAGAACGGTCGGCACCCAAATGATATTTAACATCGCCGGACCAACCGAAGTTAATTCCCATCGATCCTTCCGAAGGAATCATGTCCTTGTTAGGAGAATGATGGAACTCCGAGAAGATCTTGCTGTAAGGTTTACCCAATACGTGGGCCAGAACGTTCAAGCGCCCCCGGTGAGCCATCCCCATCAGAATGTGCTGACATCCTTCCCGGGCCACCATGCGGACAACTTCATCAAGCATCGGAATCAGAACATCATTGCCTTCCACGGAAAAGCGCTTCTGACCGACGAACGTCCGGTGCAGGAAAGCTTCGAACTGCTCCACTTGGGTGAGACGGTTTAGCAATTCCTTCCGCTCTTCTATCGAAAGAGGCGTTCCCGACAATGCTTCGGTTTCGACACGCTTGTTGAGCCAATCCCTTTCCCGCTGCTCGTGAACATGGCTGAATTCGTAAGCGGTAGTCTTGGTATAAATTTGTTGGAGCTGCTTGATGGCATCCCATCCGGTGACGGCATTCCCCGGAGCGTTCTCCCAGATTAAAGAAGCGGGAAACGCCAACAAGTCGTCTTTGCTTAATTGATATGTTTCCGGCTCAAGAAGCCGGGTATCCGCAGTGAACCCTAACCCAAGCGGATCCAGATCCGCGGCCAGATGCCCATATGTTCGGATATTCCATACCAATTTTTCAGCAGCGACGACTTTTTTCAACATATTTTCATTAATTTCAACATTAGGAACCGGGGCCTGCACATTTTCCGTTCCGGCATTCCACGAAGCCGGAGGAGCGCCCCAGATGGCAAACAGTTCTCTGAACGTCGGTTCCACGGATTCGGGATCGGCGATGTATTTCTCATACTGTTCATTGATGTAGCCCAGGTTAGGGCCGTAATAAGTTTGCCAAGGATTTAGCTTGGTCATTTCCCCAATCGACATTGAAGGTAACCTCCCCTTGCATGTTCATGATGGCCATAGGTAAGTTATTTGTTCGTTAACGCGCTGCCTCTTCGAGGCCTCTGACTGATTATGGGGAAATCTGTCTTCCTTTTTCCCCTGTAGTTAAGTAATATTCCCTGTTTAAGGCTGTCATATAATCTAAGATGTAACATAAGTCCTACCTACTACTATAAACCTTGTTCACAAAAATATTAAATATTGATTAAGGATTATATCGTTCTCAATTTGAGATGGATTCGACCTCCCTATTCCTAATCAGAAATAATCGGCGATCCTTAAATAATAATTGAGCGGAGCCGCTGTTCTCCCTCGGACATACCAAAAAAGACCGGATGAAAAAAATAATGACCGATCTCTATATGGCATACTTTTAATTTGCCAAGGGAAAATTTCTTTCCTAGATGAAAAATTAACGTCATACGAGAACAGGTTATCGAGGAGTACATACCTTCGCGGTATAGCGTCATCCGGTATCCACAGTCCCCCACGGCTTATTGCCGGTTAAACAAACCAGTCTGAAAAGCACTGGGTCCAAGACAATAATCGACAAGCTCGACGGCTTGTCCCATACCGGCCCAAGACAATCACCAGCGGGCAGTTTTACCCCTGTTTTCATTCGACATCTATACTTTACCATACTACAGAGCCATTGTTAAGCTGATTGTAAAAAATAATTCATAATTCTGTCGAAATTCTTCTTTTTTTGTCGGGTAACCGTTATCTGGCGGCTGAGGGGCAAAATTAGTTGCCAAATAAATGGATCTCATGATATATTAGGTCATACTTAAATAAATTAGGTGTTGCCTAAATTTACTTGGAGAGGAGCTCTGCCATGCTGGTGTGGATGTTAAGAGAAGTGATGGCCGCAAGAGGAGTTTGGACCGGAGCGGCACTGGCCCGGCTGCTGGAGGATAAGGCGGGATACCGTTTATCTCCCCCATCCATAAGCGCCTTGCTGAACGGCCAGCCTAAACAAATGAAAGCCGATACGCTGGACGCTCTGTGCACCGCCTTGGATTGCACCCCCGGCGAATTGTGGGTTCATACCCCTTCAATTATTAAAGGAGCTTAATGCCTAAGAAAGGATGGTAAGAACCGATGGCTGTCAAGACGATTCTTCCCTTCGGAGAGGAAATATTAAGGAAAAAGGCCAAGCCGGTAACCGAGTTCAACGATAAATTATTCAAACTGCTGGATGATATGGTGGATACGCTGTATGGCGCCGAAGGCCGGGCCGGATTGGCGGCTCCGCAAATCGGCATTTTGAGAAGAGTGGTCGTCATGGATTGCGGGGACGGTTTGATCGAGTTGATCAATCCGGAAATTATTGCAGCCGAGGGAGAGCAAACAGGCCCGGAAGCCTGCTTGTCCTATCCGGGTTATACCGGCATCGTCAAAAGGGCAAATTATGTAAAGGTGAGAAGCCAGAACAGGCAGGGAGAATGGTTCGTACTCGAAGGAGAAGGCTATCTTGCCCGATGCATTCAGCACGAGACAGATCATCTGGACGGAGTGCTGTTCATTGACCATGTAGAAGGAAACTCCCTCTATGACGACCGCAGCGGGCGAAGCATTAATGTGCTGAGTGCCCTTCGTTTGGCAAATCAGGGGATGTAAGCTCTATGTCCGCGCTTGAAATCAAGCGGTTGAATATGTTCATTCAGCAATGATCTTCAGAAGCTGCCGGACGGAGATTTCTATATACTCTTGTCTGGCCTTCCCGCCTTCCATAAATCGGTCTACCGTAAGAAAATGAAAAACCATCGCTGTTTGCAGATTGCGGACAGCGATCGATAGCTCCCGGCGCCCGATCCGAACCTTCGGCTCCAGAAACGTTACAAGCAGCTCCGCCCCTCTGCCGATAATCTCCTGTATCTTCCGGCGGATATCGTCATTCCGTTGTGCCTCCCCGAAGCACATGACAATCAAATCCTGCGATTCGTCGAGACTGCGAAACAGCGATTGGAAGTAAATCGTCAGATTATGCTCTAAGGGCTGGTTTGAATCCAATCGGCTGACGGTTTCCTCCAGGGAATGAAGAAGCGTATATTTGTCAAAAATAGCCCACAGCAAATCTTCCTTGGATTGAAAATAATGATAGATCAATCCGTCGGTCACTCCCGCTTCTTTCGCTATGTCCTTCGTTGTGCTCTCCTTGAATCCTTTGCGGGAAAATGTCCGAAGGGCGGCATCGATCAATTTATTCTTCGTCTCCAGCGCCTTCTGCTGCCGGTTAGTGCGTGTTTCCATAGGTCTCTCCTTTGTCTGTCCTTTATTGCGGCCACTTCTTTTAATTAAGTACTTACTGAACACAAGCCATATTTGCCATCATTTGTTCTGTCAATGATGCTTACCGAACTCGCTTTGTCCTGGACGAAAGCAGATATTTGCTGCGCCACCCCGGAAACGGAGATGATGTCCGCAAGCAAGTCATGTAAGCCTTCACAAGTCCATGACCATTAAATGCTGTTGGTACCGTTCCTTAAATCCGGCCTCCTTGAGCATATCGATTAAATCCGGATTAGAACCCGACAAATTGGCCGTGGTCCGGCTGCAGTCAAGCTCCTTCGGTCCAAACACCGCCTTTAGCGCCATGCGAAAAAGCTCCGTGCGATCCACGCGGCCGGGGGCGGCCTCACATTGATAGAGAACGATCGACTTGATCATGCCCTCATCGCTGTAATTTCTTTTGAACAGGGCATAGGCCGCAGGTTCTCCATCGGCGGCTCTGATGATCAGCGACTCCCCTTCCGCCATATTCTGCCACTGGCATTCCCATGCTGCTATTTCCCGGTAATAGGGAATATCTTTCACGGTACGGGGAGCCCCATATTGCAGCTTGAAGCCGGAACATTCGCCGGCCTTGAAGGCCTCAGGCTCCAAAGCTCCGTCCCTGGTCAATCCGATCAGCCGGTCCGCTATATGGAATCCTCCCTTTTCATAAGCCGAGAGGGCGCGGGAATTCTGAACGAGCACTTCCAAATAGGCGCGATCGACTTCCTGCTCCGTGAGAAGAGTTTTGACTTCCTGCATCAACGCTGTAGAAAGCCCGTATCCGCGATACTCGGGAATCACTCCCGTTCCGCCGTTCCAGGCGGCTTTCAGCCCATTTAACATTTTAACCGCCAGGAAGACAAAACCGACCGGATGGCCGTCCGCGCATGCGACCAGAGAAAGCTCCGGGCGTATACCGTTAACCGCAAACGAGCGGAGCAATTGATCCATCGTTACGGTTACATCAAAATAATACCCTTCAAAACCGCGATTTCGCAGCCTTAATGCTTGTTCAAAGGTGCACTGGCCCAGACGGATAAAGCTAAATTGTTTTCTTTCATCCACTTCCGCTCGCCCCTTCTCTACCGGTTTTTCAGAAAATAAACCAAACAAGCAGAAAGCCGACAAGCCCGCCTATGGCCGAGCTAAGAGCATTGACCGCATCGTTCGTCATGAATGTCCATCCCCGGATTGGCTCTGCCGCAGCTTGACAATGCTCGCTCTTCTCCAACTCCTTGCCGCATATACGGCAGCGGTACATG
Organism: Paenibacillus residui; assembly: GCF_042677205.1. NCBI lineage: Bacteria > Bacillati > Bacillota > Bacilli > Caryophanales > Paenibacillaceae > Paenibacillus > Paenibacillus residui. The sequence continues at coordinate 10,703 of NZ_JBHTIU010000043.1, read as the reverse complement.
ACCTGTACGACGGCTCCCAGCCAGGAATCGGCCAGGGAACCGGCCAAACCTCCCAGTAAACCTATAAGCAGCGAATACAGCCCATATGGATCTGCCAAGAAAACGCCGCCCGCCGCCGGCTGAACTTGAAACAGCAGCCAGGCGATCCCGCCGATGAACAAACCGCCGGCTGCCGAAGCTCCGAGTCCCAGCAAGGTCACGCCGCCGGAAGTCCCTGCCTCAACCCTGCGCCCATTCACGATGGAACGGGGCCGGCTCCTGCTTAATCCTCCTACCTCCGTCGCCCACGTATCGGCGGTTACAGAAGCGATAACTCCTATGTATACTCCCCACCAAGCCGGGTGGGGCCATATCGCGTGAGCGACGCAAAGCAGCAAGCCGAGCCCTCCGTTGGCGATCACCTGACCGGCATCTCTTCTCCCCGTCTTTGCATATCCGCTTTCAGCGTTTTCTTTCCTGCGGCTCTTCCACTTGGACAATAGTGAGGAGGAGACGAAGAAAGCGATCAAGGCGCCGTACCAGGGCAAGCTGCCGACAGAATATAGAGCCGTGCCGAGCAAGACCGCGGCAATCAGTCCGGAAGCGGACAACGATTTTTTCCAATATGCCGCCCCGGCGATGAGCAGACTTCCGGCCAAGCCTATCCACCATTGCCCCATAAGCGCCCTCCCTTCTTCCTTGCCGAGTTTCGGTTTTTACGGCAGCAGCGCTGCTATTTCCCTGCCGAAAGCAATGGTTATACGTTGAATTATATCAAACCATGGCCCGCTATAGTTACAGGATTATATCCCGTCTTTATTTTATCTCGAACGGTTTAGACAATGCTATCTTGTCAGGATCAGCCCGGTATGGAAATATCCGCTTGCGCCCGGTTCTTCTTCCTCGCTTCCACTGCTTGAACCCATACATAAACGATAAGGAACAGAATCATGAAGCCCGCCGAATATCGATACATCATGGCATACCCGGTCACTGACGAAATGGCTCCCAGAATCAATGCTCCCGCGGCCACCCCCAGATCGGTCGCATTATAGAACATGCTGTTGGCCATGCCATGCTGCTCCTGGGGAGACACCCGAATCATCCAGGCTTGGATGGTCGGTTGGATAGCTCCGAAACCGAGCCCATACAGCAGCGCGGATACGATCAAGAGAGGCAAGGATGCGGCAAAGGACAGAACCGTCAAGCTTGCAACGACACATAATGCCGCTGGGATCAAAACGGCGGCATGCCCTTTCGTATCGAACACTCTTCCGGATACCGGCCGAATAATAATGATGGTAATCGCGTTAAACAAAAAAAACAGCCCGACCTGTTCGAGATGCACCGATTCCCCATATAAAGCGATAAAGCTTAGCAGCCCGCTATAGGTCACTGCCAGGATGATATTGAGCATTGCCGGAAACAATAATTTGCGGTTGAAGGCCGGTTTGTTCCCCGCTTTCTTGCCTGCGGATTTGGGGGCAGGCTGTTTCTTGTCCGGCGGCAGAGAACGGGTAATTAGCAGGAGCGGAAAAATCAGGAGCACAGCAGCCGTACCGGCCATTGCCAGCGCAGGGAATCCCAAATAATTCATTATGTTCAAGCCGATCATCGGCCCAACAGACATCGCCAGACTGGTGGACAGTCCGAAATAACCAATCCCTTCCCCCATTCTTTGGATGGGGATAATTTGCGAAACCAGCGTCGGAATAATTGTACTCGCCATCCCGAATCCGATTCCGTAGGCCATCCTCATTACAAGCAGCGAGCCTATGGAGTCGGCCAGGACGTATATTCCGGTGGTGATGGCGGCTACAGCCAGCCCGACATACAGGATCACATTGCGGGGTACGACTCGCATAAGAGCCGCTGTCATAAACCGGGTGGCTATCGCCGAAGCGGCAAACAGACTGGTAACCAGACTGACAGCCAAATCCCCCGCTTGAAACTCATTCTTTGCATAAGCCGGGAATGAGGAAAGCAGCATTTGCAAGTTTAAAAATACAAGAAACGAACAAATAGTTAATGATATAAATGATTTCGTCCATAGCTTCGTAGGTTGGTCAGTATTCATTGTCCATCTCTCTCCTGATCTTTGGAGGTTAGTTCATTATTCGCATAGCTGAGTATACGGAGAATAAGCTTCATAAGAATTTCATACTCCTCTTCGGACATACATTCTTTAATGTCATTAACAAGTTGCCTCTCAATCGGTTCCGTCTCCTGAATCAGGCTTCTTCCTTTATCGGTAATGTGGACCACAAACGAGCGGCGGTCTTCCGTGCCCGTCTTTTTATAAATCAGACCCTTCGTCTCCAGATGATCGAGAATGCGGGTAGTGGTAGGCTTATCCTTGCCCGAGCGCTGAGCAATCTCTTTCTGAATCAGGCCGTCTACCCGGCTAATCAAGTATAGAACCGACCATTGTTCGGGGGTGATATCGAAATTCTTCAGCCGATTCTGCAATACGAGCGCGAGTTTCCGATGTGTAATGCCCATAATAAAGCCTATGGAATGATCCAGGGCAATTTCTTGCACAGTCATGTTTTTGCCGCTCCCTTATATTAGTTGTCTAAACAACTATATACCGAACAACCATCAATGTCAATGAAAATGACATCTCCGGCTTACAAGAAATCGAAGCCCGTTCTAGTCATTTTTCGGCCCCCCCTAGACTTCTGCCCAATGGAGCGTGATGAGCAGGGAAACCACACGCTACATCCCCGGTCGGTAAGATCGTCGTAAAGACGAGCAAAAGTGCATTAAAATCCTGCCATTTTCTAAAAAGAGGGCCAAAGACGCTCAAATGTGCAGGTCTTTTTGACCAAATGTGGCCATTTCGCAAAAATCGCTCCAAAGACCTGCACTATCGCTCTAGAATTAGGCATTTCGCGACTTTTTCCAAAAAAGACCTGCACTATCGCTTTAGAATTAGGTATCGCGCGGCTTTTTCCCCTAAAAGACCTGCACTATCGCTTTAGAATTAGGTATCGCGCGGCTTTTTCCCCTAAAAGACCTGCAGTTTTGTTTGTCTTTTACCCGATCCGGCGGATGACCGGGCTATCCCGAAAGAGTTCACATCATACGAGAGTCCCCGGTGCTGAAAATCGCAAACTGGATTTTAGGAAAGCCCTCTGATTAAAAGAGGCACTTTCAGCTAAAACGTCCGATTTTAAATATGAAAAAAAACGCTTTGCAGCGTTTTGAGATGGTTTAATGAACCGGGACCTTTATTTCCTCCCGTGATTTTGCCGTTCCTGTCCCTGGTGCTTATTTCGGTTTAGTTCCGTATTCCTTTATCGGTTGCGATAAGCGTCTCCTCTTGTCCGTCCCGGTCGATTCGATATGTCTTAAGGTCTGCCTTACTTTCATAGTAAATATAGTTCCCGTCGAAAGTAAAGGTTAGGACGGTTTTATCCGTTATCTTACGAATTGAAAAATCACGCAAATTCATGGCATAGATTTTTTGCTTATCTTTGCGATTGATATAAAGCAGTTCCGTATCGGTCAACACAAAATATTCCGTTATAAGATCAGGAATAACCGTTTCTGAATCGGTCTTCGTATCGTACTTGGCCACCTCGGATTTGTCATTGACATAATAAATATTTCGGCCGTCAAAAGCGACACTTCTCATCACCCGCGATTGGACGATAACACTCACGTTGCCCGTTAGTTTACTTACCCGCCTGATCTCCCCCTCGCCGATTAGGTAGATGCTGCGCTCGTCCATAAAAAAAGAGTCTACTGTCATGAAGAAAACTTCATCGGACACGGAGGTTTTATTCAGCCCCAAAAAATGATCTCTATCTGCGTTCAGGTTTTTTTCGAAAACAATTCTCTCCTCAAAGGTCGCCGTATCTACTTCTATAATCGAAAATCGGTCAACCGTTTCCCGAAGCTTTGACTTGTCAAAATCATACTTCATGTAGTAAACAAGCGAACCGTTGCCGTAAATAACATCTCTGACCTTGGTGGATGATTGCAGCGGGTTTCGGATCAAGTTTTCTTGCTCCCCGGTTTCCTTATCCTCGAACATAATCGTTTCATCTGCATAAAACCGATAGCGCTCATTCTCAAACGACCTTTTGGAAGAGGAGTTATAAATATCATAGTTCCCCTCTTCTCCATTAGAGGCGCAGCCGGATAACGCGGATGCGGCCAAACTAAGGATGAGCGTAAGACCGACCGGCCTCAGCCGGTGACTTCGTTGGCCGGCTCCCCATACATTCCTATGCCGAAACATGATTCCAATAAACATGCCAATACCGATGCACAACGTAACGGCAAACAACAGGATCCACGCCGCGCCGGAAACTTCCTGAAATACGACGTCCTTCTGCTCCGTATAGATGTTGTACTCATACTCGTTCCCTCGGAAGAATCCCGTGGAAATCATAAACCCGAGCGGCCCCGGCAACCAGTATTTCGAGGATTCCAGGCGGAATCCGAAATAGGGGAGCAGGACCACGGCAGTGCTGGCGAATAGGGTCAGCGCGTATTTCTTTATATATACCGCAGCAAACATAATGAGCATGGCAAAGCTTAGATAGCCGAACAGCTTACACACCGCCAACCATACAAATGTGTCGAACAGCGTGACATCCTTGGAAGACGTTCCAAAATAGGACAAGCTTTGCAGCGTATAACTTCCATTATCCAAGCCGTATTTGAAATGAAAGAAACCGTATCTTAAGCCCTCGGTGAATAGACAGAGCACGGCAACGGTTGCCAGCACAAGACCTATCTTAGTGACAGCCTGAACCCTTGTTCCTTTCTTGACGGTAAGGATGAGCGGATCCATCTTGCTTTCAAACTCGTAGCAAAACACCGGAGCCACGAGTACGAGCAGCAATAAAAGAAAGAACAAATCCAGGCTGTCATGCGACAGAAGCCCGTCCCAGCCGTTCGTATACAGAAAATACCGGTTGTCCGGCTGCTCGCGAATATACGAATATTGGTCAAAAACAAGGTTAAAGCCTCTTTCATTCCGGACGATGTCCTCCAGCGGACGGGTTATGGCCACCAGTTCATCCTCCGCAAGGTTCCTGTCATAATGATCGTCGTATGCTTTTCGCAAGGCGACGTTTGCGTCGGAAATTCGACGGGATTCATCCGTCAAGAACCGTTCGCTTTCCTCCGAGGATGGACCGCGGACTTGATCCAGGTAATAAAAATACTGCGGAGCATTCAATTCCACATCCGGGTTGACGGGCGTGTCGAAAGCAATCAGGGCCGCCGTGCTGATAACGAAATACAATCCGATGAACAGCAGGCCCTTCTGATAGAAAAACATTTTTTTCATCTCATAAATCCACAAGGACACGCTTCTTCCCCCCTTTTCCGGATTGAGCATTCTTGCGGACCAGCATCGCAATGGCCACAATACATACCGTCCCCCAGACGGCCGCAAACAAGAGGGCCGACAGATAGCTGTACACAGGATAACCAAACAGATTGACAAATTCCGTCTTGCGAAACAGCTCCCGATTGACGACCAGCACAAACGGGTTGATCACTTTGAACAGCACGTGTCCGGAGCCCATGTACGCTTCCTCCATATAGATCAATCCGAAGGCGGAGAACAGGCTGATAATAAAAGGCAGCAGGGCATTTTTAAACAGGCAGGAAACTAGCAGAAACGTCAGGCCGAGCACGAGAATTCCCGCCGTTTTCACCAAGCCGGACAGCAGGGCGTATTGGCCCAGGCTCACAGCAATCGATGAGTTTGCGAAATTCTCGACGGCGTACAGAGGAGAGGAAGCTGCTTCCAGAGAACCGAAGATCCCGGAAAATGCCGTGAAATCAATCAGCCAGAACCAGGAGCAGACGATACATATGAAGATGGCAGAAGCGGCAAGCTTGGCGATAACCGTTCGTCTTCCCCCTGCCTTCGTAGTCAATAAGAGGGTATCCATCTCCGTTTCCTTCTCGGTTACAAATACGCTCATTAAGCCGTACAGACAAATCAGCAAAACTAGAAACGCGGAAAAATCATAATGCAAGTAATATTGGTACATTTCCGTATAGGAAAAGTGGGATATAGCCCGTTCTTTAAAAAGCTCCGCAATGGCGGCATTCTTTCGGTATTCGTACCCATTGCCGACCGATTCATAAAAATCCATATTATCCTTGGCCGCAGTCACAATATCGTTAGCATGATTTCTGTACATATAGGCATACTTCATGGGCTTCACAAAGCACCAATCGAAGAAAAGGCGGTCGTTGTAGACATTTCCGGTGTAGGTATCGGGGTTATCCGTTCGCGTGCTTGCCGTACGATCGGCCGTTTGTTTCTCAAGAGGTCCATATATGGCCATGAGCCGTCCGATTTTTTCATCCGTTATTTTTCCTCCGAAGTCCTCGTACATCTCCCAATAGAGTTCCTTCCACTCGGGGCCAGAATAGTTTTTGGAAAGCAGCGAGTTCCCATCGTACACGCTGTATATTTTGGCAACGCTCAGGATGGAGAAAAGCAGCACGGCCAGAAGAACGGACGTTTTCAGGAAATGCTTGCGGCATTCATAAACGATTAGTTTTACCATTGCTCGCCCTCTCCGAAATAGTATAAGAAAACATCCTCCAAATTCGCCTGCACATGGACAGCATGGGGATCCGGCTGCTCGTCGGCAATCACCCTTAACAGAATTTTCTCCTGGTCCCGCATCATATTGCTGATTTTAAGGCGTTTCAGCTTGTCATCGACCGTCGCATCCGTCGCCGTTACATTCCAAACCTTCCCCTCCATTCCCCTCATTAGGGCCTGCGGCGTATCCTGCTTCACCAACTGGCCGTCCTTGAGCAGGATCACCTGATTGGCAATAAATTCAATATCGGAGACAATATGCGTAGCGAGCAATACGATTCGGTTCTCGGCAAATTTGGCAATCAGGTTGCGGAACCGGATCCTTTCCTGCGGGTCAAGTCCGGCTGTAGGCTCGTCCAGTATCAGAATATCCGGGTCGCCGAGCATTGCCTGTGCAATTCCGACACGCTGGCGCATTCCGCCGGATAGCGCTCCGATCTTTTTATTATGGGCACTGCTCAAATTGACGATCTCCAGCAATTCCCTGGCCCTCTTCTCGCCCTTTTCCATGGGAATATCTTTAAGCACACACATATACCGCAAGAAATCGATCACTTCAAAGTTTTTGTAAAACTGCGGATACTGCGGCAAATAACCGATATGGGACAGAAAGTCTATTCCCAAGCCCCGCACATCCTCGCCATTGATCAATATTTGCCCCTCATCGCTTTTCAAAATGCCGACAAAGATGTTAATCAGCGTCGTTTTTCCCGCACCGTTCGCCCCCAGCAAACCATAAATCCCGTTCTCCAGCTCGGACGTAAAGTTTTTCAGCGCATACTTGCCTTTATACTGCTTGGAAATTCCTTTGAAGGTTACTTTCACCCATCCGTTCCTCCTATGAAACAAAGCAGCTTTCTTCTTCTAAGAACAATTGGGACTTAAAAGAAGAAAGCGCCCGGTTTTCAAAATTAAAACTGACTGATCACCACTTTGGTTTCAATATCCGCCTGTGTTGATCCCAATAGCACAATGCAAGTCCTTATATCGTCGATCACCTTGATTTTCGGATCTCTGGCCATATAGAGCTCCTTCCCGTCACTCGAGACGAGCTGCTCCGCTTCCAGCTTACCGGTTTCCGTATGATATACCCGAATTTTCCATCCGGTGCCGTTCTTGTCTGCAAGCGAAGTGGCGAAATAGCGTCCCGAATCGGAGCCCGTTACAAATCCGCTTTCGCCCTTCTCCGTCAACGTATGAAGCTTCGTTGTCCCGCCGGGAGTATCCATAACCAGAATTTTTCCTGATGGAACCGTAAAATCCTCCGCCAAGAATAGCACCTTGTTGTAAGCCGTCAGTTCCTTGCATATGTAATTGTCGAAGGTCCGATTGGATAGTGCGGAGCCATCCGTGTTGACTGTACCGCACGTATCGAAAGAAGGCTTGCCGGGGATAGCGGGGACATCCAAGCTCTGCGCCTTGAAAGCAATAGTCTTGTCCTCGTTCGTGAACCCGATTTGCTCAATCGTGGCAAGGCCGGAGCGCCCCTTATAATCTTCAGAGAGCAAATCGATGACCGTTGTCCTCTTATCCTTTCTAAAATCATATAGATATAGGCCGGATAATGTTGCATAAGCTGCCTGGTTTCCATCGGAAGAAAACGAAAACGAGTCGGTAGACAATACGTCATCGCCATCAAGCAATGAATTGAAATGGAATTCGGATTGTTTATTCAGCTCCCGGTCATAGAAGACGGCGCTGTAGGCCATCCCTTCGTTTGTCGTCAACATACTCCCGTTGCTTTTGCCGGTACTGATTTTTACCCCGACCGCAACGTACCCGCTGTCAATCACCCAGTAATTTTCTCCCTCGAATGCTTCTCGCGGGGCTTCCGCCACAACATTCCCCGTGCCCAGGTCATATAAATACAGCTTGTCGGCCGATATGAGCACCTTATTGCCATCTGCGTAATGAATGCTCTTGATGTCGCCTTGGATCTTCTCCAATTTCAATTTGGAAACGACGGGAGTCGCCGCCATATCGGGTGCGTCTGTTTTATTGTTAGCCTGGCTTTCCGTACGGGGAGACGGATCTATCGAACGTTCTGAATTCGCATTGATTTGTGCGCATCCCGCAGCTAATAATACGGATAGAAGTAATATGACGATCAACAGCTTCTTATTCATAGGCCGCTTGGTCTCCATTCATTTATATAATAAGATGGACGCTGTTTTTTCCAAGACAACGACATCATCTGGGAAATCGGCGGCATTCACCGGAACCGAAACGACATAAAACGTATTGAGTTCCTCCAGTTTCCCTAAATCGATATCCGCGTCGATCACTGCCGCCTCGCCCTTGGCGAGTACCGTTTCAAAAGTGCTTCCTTCCTTGCCGATTAAAGGTTTATGATTGATGTAGAACGTATTTCTATACCTCACTCCGGGATGGCCGAATATTTGAAAGGTGACATGAAGGGTGCCGCTGTCCTTCACCTGGAGATTGTCGACCTTCGACAGAACCGCCCCGTCAAAATACAAACGGCTGAATACATTTTTCTCCAGAGTCTCCGAATCTATCGTTACAAAACCGCCCTGGGTTTCCATCATCTCTTTCGTGATCAGTTCGGCCGACAGGCGAACATCACTTAAATATTCGTTATGCGGGATAGAGGAAACATCGAGAGCCTCCGCGTCTTTGTCAAAAACAAGGGAAAACATCGATTCCAACGTATCGTGATAGCTTCCATAAGAACTCGTTTCTTTCATGTCCGGTATAAATGCCGGATTATATACGCTGGCAATGCTGACGCTCAAGGTCTCCCCCTGCTTGCCGGTGACCGGGGTGAAGATAAAGGAGAAAGGCGTCTGCACGTCATCCCCCTCCAGCTCAAAGATGTGCATATACTCATAAGGAGCATCGGCAGTATTAATTTTATAAGGCTGCGGGATTCCGTCTACGAAGACAAGAAAGCCGACATTTTTCGCCTTTCCGGCTGCATTTACGGTATAATCTAACTTTAATTCGCCGCCGCTATAGCGCAAGGGAAGTCTCGCGCCCGTTTCATCTAATTCCGGATTGGCCAGTCCATGACCAATATGGCCCAAAACAACGGTATCCTTGTCATCCAGTTCAAATGGATTGGAATCGGTATTGCTGATGTCGCTCGATCCATCCTCCCCGGCATTTTTAGTTGAACAGCCGGCTGCCAGCATGACAACGGCGACTAAAGCTACTACCAGCCTAAATATCCATGTCTTTTGCACATTGTCAACCCTTTCGAATTTCCTTCTACGCAGTCTTTCTCAATCCTTTACTAAATTAAAGACACCGGGCTCGGAAGACGGGTCTTGCTTAACCGTATTCGGGTTAACCTCGACTATACTCGCAGAATCATCGGCAGAAGTGTCACGCACAGGAGCGGGCTCCCCTTTGCCCTCAATTAAACGCGTCGAGGCGCCATTCATGGAAGCTTCAGGTCCAGGTGCCGCTCCGCTTGGCCCTGCTACCAGATTATCCTGTGTGGATTGAAACATCTTCGGTCCTTGAACCGATGCGTCATCCCCGGAAGCCCTTCCTTCCTCCAAGCTTTCCTTTGGAGCACCTGACAAGCTGCCGTTCACTGACGGATCGGGCTCCGATCCTTCCCCTTCTACTTCTCCATCCAAACCCGTCGGTGAAGTGGAACCTGTAAGCGGAGGATCCGGACGTTCCTTTTCCACCCCTACCTCCGCATCGGATGCTGTCAGGGGGGTCACGGTGTCGGAATTCTCCATGTTCAGCTTCAGCACAATCCCCGTGCTTAGCGTTGCTATAACGATGACGGCCACAATGGATATCCCCCATTTCTTGCTTCGGGAATCCATGATGGACAAAATTCTGTTCTTCATACCCTGTTTACCTCCGTAGAAATTAGTTGAGAACACGGTTTGCATCCGGGACTGCTTTCTAATCAGTCCGATAATGGTTTCAACATATCGCTGCCGGCCGTTCCTGTCCGTATTTTTGACCACTTCTTCGTCGCAGGAGATTTCACATTGGACGGAGATTTCTCTTGCCATCATATAGACGAACGGATTGAACCAGTGCAGGGCGGTCGCCAGAAACACAAGCGTTTTGTACCAAACATCGATAGTGTAAAATCTCTGTGGGTGTAGGAATTGGAAAAAGCGGATATAGAAAAAGAGCTTCTCCC
>NZ_JBHTIU010000042.1:0-58218 GCF_042677205.1 Paenibacillus residui | reverse complement strand
ATGTAAAAAATACTTCGACGAAGGTCATTGGAAATCCTTGTTAGTTAATTGGTCAGCCGTAGAAAAAAAATAATGATCCATTCAAAGACAAAAGGATGCATGTTCAAATCGTCTTGTTCGATGGTTTCGATCTGCTGGACGCATTAGCACCATACGAAGTATTTGCTGCTGCGGGAATGTACTCAAACGGAGCAGTTACTGTGGAATTGGTTTCCGCGGAAGGCAAGCGTTCTGTCCCGAGCGGTCTGAACGGGCCGGCTCTCGAAGCGCAAGCTGCATTAGACCCCAAGCGTCCTGGAATCATTTTGGTGCCCGGGGCTTCGGGCAAGCCAGCAGGAAATTCGGAAGATACCATTCCGAATATTTTAAAGAAGGCCATGATGACGGGCTTGTCGGAGAAATTGAAACAAGCTTTTAACAATGAGGAAGTTATTGTAGCTACAGTATGCGGTGGTACACTGCTGCCTGCGATGGGAGGTTTGTTGAAAGATAGACATGCGGTTACCAATCAAATAGGCATGGAAGCGTTAGGAGCTCTCGGTGCAATTCCGATTGAAGCAAGAGTCGTTGAAGATGGTCCTCGCTTCGTAAGCGGGGGAGGCGTGACTTCGGGTCTTGATGTGGCCTTGTATTTGGTTGATCGTGAGTTAGGTCCTCAAATCGCAAATGCTGTAGAACAGTTATTCGAGTACGAGAAAAGAGGCACGGTGTGGCGAGCGGAAGGCATTGCGCCGATCCATTTTGACGAAAACTAATACCGATCCGATAAGAGCAACAGCGGCAGACTAGGATGATGCAAAACACCCTGGCCTGTCCGCTGTTGTTGGCTCGATCACAGGCCAAAAGAATACAACTGGCTTGGGTTTGGCTAAATTTTCTTGGGACTGACTTGCATCTTATCCAAAACAAAGTTATCATAGATACATGAAGTCTTTAATTCGAATGGAGGAGTGCTATGAAAACTCACAAGCCACTGATTATGCGTTTGAGGTGATGTTCCATTTACTGGCAACAACGCCGGACAAGATTACTAGACCCATCTTATGACAAATTAAAGATATTATATATCCATAGTATATTTAATCGAAAGGAAGATCACGATGGCTATTCAACATGCGAAAGATTCTACTTTTAATGAGATGGTGCAAACGGAAGGTATAACAGTAGTGAATTTTTGGGCCGCTTGGTGCGGTCCATGCAGAATGTTTGCACCTGTATTAGAGGAGTTTGAAAGGGAAGCAAATGATTCCATTAAAGTCGTTAAAGTTAATGTAGACGAAAATCCGGTAACCTCTTCACAATTTCAGATTATGAGCATCCCGACAACCATTATATTCAAAGATGGACAGCCTCTATATAAAGAAATAGGCATATTGTCGAAAGGTGAACTGCAGCAGCTTGTTGGCTCCAAATAAATCAACAAAAAAGGGGAGATTCTTTTGATTTATGATTGTGCTATTATCGGCGGAGGCCCGGCAGGACTCAATGCGGCTCTGGTACTTGGGCGGGCCAGACGCAGTGTTGCGTTATTTGATAACAGCCAGCCCCGAAATGCGGTTACACATGCCTCTCATGGATTTATAACAAGAGACGGTGTGACACCCGCCGAGTTTAGGCGTATTGCATATGAGGAGGTTCTGGGGTATCCCTCCGTTGAACTTTTACCTTGGGAGGTAACCGAGATTCACCGGACTGATCACAGGTTCGTCGCCGTGGCGTCAACCGGAAAACGGATTGAAGCACGCAAATTACTGATCACCACTGGACTTAGGGAGATTTTCCCGGATATTCCAGGTTTGCGTGATTGTTATGGAACAAGTTTGTTCAGTTGTCCCTACTGCGATGGTTGGGAGCTTCGAGATCAGCCGCTAATTGTTGTTTCCGAGAACTCTGGAGTGTTTCATATGGCCAAGCTGCTCTATACCTGGAGTAAAGATCTTGTGGTTTGTACAAATGGGCATGCGGTTCTGGACAACGATCAAAAACAACTGTTGAAATCCAGAAACATCGAAGTGGTTGAACAAGCAGTAACGATGTTTATCGGTCATGAGGGGAAATTGCGGCAGGTGGAATTTGCAGATGGCACGCGAATCGAGAGAACGGGAGGATTCATTACACCGGAATGGAAACCGAAGGCGTCTTTTCAGGGTTCGCTTGGTTATGAGGTAAATGAGTTTGGCGGTATCGCCACAAATGAGTGGGGCAAAAGCTCGGTTCCAGGTGTGTATGCCGCCGGGGATGCAGCTTACGTCATGCCTTCCCAGTTGATTTATGCCGCAGCAGGCGGAAGCAAAGCGGCGATTGGCATCAACATGGAGCTGACCGAAGAGGATTTCGTTTAGCTCTAAGTGGACATGTCCTTCTCTTGGGGAAAAGTTTCTTAGAGAGAAGGACTTTTTTCAAAAGTCATAAGTGTAATGACTGCATCAAACAGAAAGGGATGAAGAGGATGATGACGAACGATTTTTTTAATGATGCCGTTTGGGAAGCAGCTTGGAAGAAGGATCCAGATACAGCGATTAGCAAAATGAAAAAAGTTGGAATTGATCCAGCACATACTTTTGACCATAGGGCAAAGTCATTTAACGAGCAGGCGTTTAGCGAAGAAGGCAGGCGAAGAACAAAACGGATAATGAATTGGCTGGAAAGTCAGGGTGTGACATTTAAAGATACCTCCATATTAGACATTGGAGCGGCCTCAGGCGGATTTACAGTGCCGTTTGCGGAGAGAGGGGCTAGTGTTACTTCTGTGGAGCCTAGTCTTCCATTAGTTGAGCTCTTGAAAAGTAATATAACGGGATTAAAGAACGGGAATGTAGAGATTGTGGCTGAGCCTTTTGAAGACATTGATATTCAAGCAAAGGGGTGGGAAAAAGCCTTTGATTTCGTATTTGTCTCCATGTGCCCGGTTATTGCCGACTGGGAGAGTGTGGAGAAAGTGCTGAGCTGCGCACGACAGTATTGCTATATCAGCCTGTCTGTCGGCTCCAGGGAGCACAGTCTGGTAAAAGAGATTTGGCCTTTGGTCACTGATCAGCCCATGAAAACGGAACATTTGGAAATGGCTTATTTGCTCCATTTACTGTATCTCAAAGGGTATTCCTATCAGTCGCTCGTAACCCGGGAAATGAAATCTACAGAGGTACCTAGAGACACGGCGCTCCAGGAGGTGATGGAATGGCTGAGAATCTTCGGTTTGCCTGCGGACGACCAGAACAGGAAAATCATAGCCAATTATTTGGAACGGACCTATCCGACGGATAAGGTTGTCATCCAGCAGGGTGGGCGTTTTGGCAAGGTGCTTATTCAGTTGAAGGATCAGAGCATGTACACCGGTGTCCAAGAATTTTCCCATAAGTAATTTCTTTAACTATATAATGGACAAAAAATATCTGTAATATCTACAAACTGGAGTGTCTGTAGTAAATTGAGGAACGTTATGAAAAGAAAACCTGTAATCATTGTCGCATCTCTAATCGTCGCGAATTTTTTGGCACAACTCATGCAAACCATGCTGAACACGGCTTTGCCACAAATGATGCTTGACCTTGGAATCCAGGTCAATCGGGCGCAATGGCTGATCACCGTCTATCTTCTGGTTTCTGGAATTGTCATCCCTGTGACGGGATTCCTGATCGGAAAATACTCGACGCGAACCCTGTTTTTCGCATCCGCTGGGGCCTTTACGACAGGGACGCTAATTGCCGGCTTCTCCGTCGACTTCACATTGATCCTAAGCGGACGAATTATTCAGGGGATTGGCGCCGGATTGCTGGTACCGGTGTTCCTGAATACGATTATCCTAGTGTTCCCAAAGGAAAAACTCGGGGCAGCGATGGGACTGGCCAGTCTCATTGTGGGACTCGCCCCTGCACTGGGGCCGACGATTTCCGGCTTCGTGATTCAACATCATTCTTGGAGAATCTTATTCTATGGGGTGGCGCCCATAGCGATCGCGAACCTGTTTGTCGCCTATTATTGCTTGGAAAACGTTTGGGATACGCATAAAGCGAAATTGGACTGGAGATCGATTCTTTATTCAAGTTTGGGCTTCGGCAGTCTGTTGTATGGATTTAGTATCCTTAGCGATCAGGGAAAAGGGATTCAGCTTGCGCTGACCTTCCTTATCGTGGGATTCGCACTGTCGTTTCTGTTTGTGAAGCGCCAATTCAAACTGGCCGTCCCTTTGCTTGATTTCAACGTATTTCGTTACCCGAGATTTACTTATGCATCGATTATAGGCGTAGTCCTGTTCATTGTGATGGCCGGGGTGGAACTGCTGCTCCCGATATATGCACAAAATGTCAGGGGACTACTGCCTAGAGAATCGGGGCTAATGCTGCTCCCAGGTGCATTGCTGATGGGGGTGTCCGGAGTGGTATCGGGTAAAATCTACGACCGTTATGGCGGTCGCTATTTGATTCGGATCGGCTTCTTCGGGATAGCCGCCGTAACGGCTCTATTAACGATAGCGCTATCGATTCACGCTCCGTATGGTCTGTTGGTAGGGTTATATGCGTTGCTTATGACCGGGGTCGGTTTTATGATGACCCCAATTACTGCTTTTGCCATGGCGAGCTTGCCGAATTCGATGATGAATTACGCTTCGCCGATGACCACGGCCATACGTACATTGGGCATGTCAATGGGCGGGGCACTGCTCATCACCCTGGTGACAATTACCGCAGATTATAGCTCATTCTCTTTTCCGATCAATATGCATCAAGGAATTCAAGCCGCGTTTTGGTCACTAGCCCTCGTTGCAGCGAGTGGTTTTCTTCTTACTTTCTTTGTTCCATATGGTAAAGGTTCAGTGGAATCGTAGGTCTTGGAGTGTTGCCAGTTACAACGAATAAAGGAGTAATAAGGGAGGCGATATTTGACATAAGCCAATATAAAAAGTTATTATGGGCACATAAAGTCCATAATTGAGGTGAACATCACGTTATGAAATTTTCTAAAGCGACAAACTATGCTCTTCATACGATGCTCTTTCTTGCCGCATTCCCGCCGAACAAACTTATCGGCGTACAGCAATTGGCGGAGAGACAAGAGGTTTCTCCAACGTATTTATCCAAAATCCTTACCAAGCTGGTCAAGGCAGGAATGATTGAATCGACTTCAGGAGCCAATGGTGGATATCGCTTAAAACGGAATTGGGAAGAAATCTCGTTTCTCGACGTGATTCATGCCATTGAAGGCTCCGCCTCCTTATTCGACTGTGAAATGAATCATGGATCAGAGTGTTTAGTTCAGAAGGTGATGGTATCGGCTGAAGAGAAAATGGAGGACTTTTTAAAAAACCAAAAATTATCTGAGATTGCTAAGAAAATGACGGTAGTTCTTTGAAGAAAAACTGTTTTTATGAGAATGGTTTATTTTATTAAACCGTTTGGGAAAAGCATGAAAGGAAGATATACAAACGGCATTGAACAAGATTGTGCTGCGTTAGATTGATACCATTGTCCTCTCGACCGCATCGATGTCGCGAAGAAGAGCTCTCGATATACCTTAATGGTGAATCGAGAGCTCTTCTTTTGCATATTCGGAAACTTGTCGAATGCAGGAGCCTGGAGGGTCTGGTTTAATTCGTGAAATGATGGGTCAGGAATCGGGATGATGGACTGAAAAATAAAGTATTAGACGGGAAAGCACTCGTCCCTATTCTTCCTCCGCAGGATAAATTGCCGACGTTCGGACAATATCGTTACTGGTTCAAGACTTGGAAGATACCTTAAAAAGGCGGATTAGTTTGCGTTCTCAATTGACAAATATAATAGTATTTGTTACCGTGGATTTTTCTCGGGAAGTCATCACCAGTTCAAGCACCCAACCCAAAAGGGACGAACAACCGTCAAACATCCTGACAAAGACATTCCCGTTCCTACGCTCAAAAGCATTGAACGGCGGTCGGGGTTAAAGTTTGAATAGCCCCGGCTCCCTCCCGACCATTCAAAGGAGGTATCCGACATGAAGAAGCCGGAGCGATATTTCTACCCTGCCGTTTTCACTTATGACCCCGGCAAGGAAATCGCTGTTGTTTTCCCTGATCTGGATTGCGCGACAAGCGGAACGGACGATCACGATGCGCTTTTGTCCGCGCGGGAACTGCTCGGCATTGTCCTGTACGGGCTGGAAGAAGATGGCGAACCTATTCCCGCTCCAACGCCGCTTTCCCAGATTCAAACCACGCAAGCGAACGAACGCGCTGTGCTGATTGATGTCTATATGCCATCTATCCGCAGGCGCAAGTGAACCGTTCTGTCAATCGGACGGTCACGCTTCCGGCTTGGCTGAACGCCGCCGCGCTGGAGAAGGGCATTAACTTTTCACAGGCACTGCAATCCAAGCTGATGCAGGAATTGGGCATTGATCGCGTGAACGATGCGAAGTGCTTCCTACACAGTCACATTCGCACTCCCGGCGCAACCTTTCCCGGCTTGGACGTTTTCTTGAATGTCTCGTATGGATTTCACCTCACGATAATTTGCAACAGCATAACTGCCAATGGAATAAGAATCCACCCAATAGGAAATAATGATAATGATGAGATGTGAGAATCTGGAGGTTCGTCGATGGCAAGAAAAAAACAAAATCAATCGATCAAGAATGATTTTTTCGGAGACATTCAATCAGCCCTCGGGTTACCCCCGGACTTGGTCTGCCGATCCTTGTTTGTCCAAGGGGAACAAACCGTGCAGTGCGTATATCTGGAATCGATGGTCAATAAAAAAACGATTGACGAATACATTTTGAAATCGTTCACGGAAAATACGTTTTCCGAAGGGGAAGCGCCTCGTTCCGCCGAAAGCGGTTTTTTGCGCGAATTTTCCTTTTCCGATCCATATGAACAGTTGCGGGAACATGCCGTAAAAGCACTCCTTGCAGGCCATTGCGCACTAACCGATTTTGCAAGGGAGCGCGTTTGTCTCATCAATGTGACCGAATCCAAACAACGCTCCATTGAAGAACCGAAGTCGGAATCGACCATTCGCGGGCCGCACGAAGGCTTTACGGAAAGCATTCTGACCAATGTGGGGCTTGTCCGCAAAAGAATCCGCAACCCATTCCTCCGGTTTGATAAAATGAACATCGGCAATCAAACCGGGACGACTTTGCTTATGGTGTACATGGAGAACCTCGCCCCGGAATCGCTGGTCCGGGAAGTGCGCGGCAGATTGTCAGCCATCCGGACGGACAGTGTGCTGGAAAGCGCTTATGTGGAGGAATTCATCCAGGACCGGATTTGGTCTCCTTTTCCGACGCTTACCAACACCGAACGCCCTGATATGGTAGCTGCCCAGTTGCTGGATGGTAAAGTGGCCGTGATGGTGGACGGAACGCCCAACGTCCTGCTTGCCCCCATGACGTTTTTCGAGTTTTTCAGTTCTCCTGAAGATTATTATCAGCGAGCGGACATCGCCACGTTTATTCGCTGGATTCGGTTGATTTCCTTTTTTACGGCCGTGTTCGTCCCTTCCTTGTATGTCGCGGCCACGACGTTCCACCAGGAACTGATCCCGACCCAACTCCTGATCAGTTTGTCCGCCCAGCGGGAAGGGGTTCCCTTCCCCGCCATCTTCGAAGTGTTGTTAATGGAAGTCGTGTTTGAAATTATCCGGGAGGCGGGGCTGCGCATGCCGCGGGCGGTCGGACAGGCGCTTTCGATCGTGGGGGCGATTGTACTGGGGCAGGCGGCGGTGGAAGCCGGTCTCATTTCCGCCGCGATTGTCATTGTCGTTGCCATAACCGGCATCACCAATTTTGTCGTTCCGGTTTACAGCTTCGGCATGTCACAACGCCTGCTTCGCTTTTCGTTCGTGCTGTTGGCCGGCTTTATGGGCCTTTTTGGCATTTTATGCGGTGCCCTGTTTCTGGTTGCCCATCTGGTGTCGCTTAAGTCATTTGGCGTTCCTTACTTCACTCCCGCTTCCCCGTCCATAGGAACCGATTGGAAAGATGTGTTGGTGCGGCTGCCCCGGCCCTGGCTGGATCCGAACGGTCTGCCCGGATATATTCGGAATATGAAGAGAAAAAGGTAATCTGGAGGAACAAACATGACCAACCGGTATGCAGCGGGTCTGTTCATCCTGATGATGTTTACCGCCCTGCTTACGGCTTGCTGGGACAGGACGGAGATGAACGAACTGGCGCTGGTCAGTATGATGGGGGTGGACAGCGATCCGGAGAGCGACAAAATAACCGTGTATTACCAGATCATCAACCCGCTCAGCGGCACTTCCGCCAAAGGTACGCCGGGAGGCGAACAAGCCCCTGTGTACACTTACGAAATCAGTGGATCCTCTTTTGGAGAAATCAAATCTACGATTTACAAAATGTTGCCGCGCAAGTTATTTATGGCCCACTGCAAGGTGCTGCTCGTTTCCCAGCGGGCCGCCAAACAAAACATGCGCGATATTGTCAACTTTATCGAAATGCAACCCAACGGCCGCTCATCGGTCCCGATGCTGATTGTCGACGGATCGATATCTCAGGTCATGAGAACATTAACTCCCCTGGAGCGGGTGCCGTCTGACACGATCGATTCCAGGCTCGACCTGCTGATCCGGAATTCGCTCCTGGTGGGAAAACAGATCAAGGTCAGTGATGTCATTGAACGGATGGAAAAGTCAGATACGATCGTATTACCGTTGATCACCGGAATGACAGAGGCACCTTCTTCCAACAGCGGGGAAAGGTCGGCGGATATCGACGCCAATCAAAACAACTTTATCATCCGAGGCGGGGCGGTTTTCCGTGATTATCGCATGGCGGGCAAACTGAATGATACGCAGCTGGTCTGGTACCATTTGCTAAATGGCGATCGAGGTCGCCACGTGCGACAGTTTCAGGTGGAAGGAAAACAGGTATCCGTGGAATTGAGACTGGTTCGCATAAAACGTGAGGTCTTCTGGAAATCCGACCAACCTGTCGTTCGGATCCGCATGGACCTCGAACTTTCCACTGCCTATACAATCGAGTCCGTCCCGAAGTCTCGGAACGAGGTGGAGAGACTTGAAAACAGACTGAATCAGATCATAGCAGACGAGTCGCTTGCTTTCTATCAAATGATAAGGGAGCGTGGCTGGGATCTGTTAAGCATCAACGACTTGTTGCGCAAACAAACGCCAAATCATCCGGATATCGACCAAGCGGCGAAAAATGCACAAATTGAGATTCGTGCAAATACCCGGCTGCTCCGAACGGGAAGCATGAGTCAACCTTATGGAGGAACAGGATGAAGCCAATGATTTCCCGATTCCAGTTTTATCTGCTGACAATCAATTATATCCTCGGAACCACCCTTTTCGTGCTGATCGGGCGGCTGGTCGTACAGGCGGGACAGGATGCCTGGCTCATGCCCTTGTGGGCAGGAAGTTTTGGCATACTCGTCGGTCTGTTCTGGATTTTTCTTTTCCGATATTACCCGGGCAAAAGTCTGGTGCAAATCCCGCTGGAAGCTTGGGGACGTTCTCTGGGAACGCTTGTTTCCGTCCTGTATTTTCTTTATTTCTGTATTTTGGCTGGATGGGCTCTTCGAAATTTAAGCGATTTTTTAAATGGAACCATCATGCCGGAGACGCCGAAAACCGTTTTTCACGTCATGTTTTTGCTTGTCGCCTTTTACACGGTCGCTCAGGGGACGGAAGCCATCGGACGATTAAATCAAATCATCACTCCGTTTTTGTTCTTCCCGTTCTGGTTTGTTCTGTTGCTGGCAATGGTGAACTGGGATTGGGGAAGACTTCAGCCAGCTTTCCATTCCGGCCTGGGTGCCATTTTACAATACCATTCCTTTTTGGGCTTTCCCTATATGGAAACTATTGCGCTCACGATATTGTTTCCGCTGGTCAAACAGGGGGCAACACGCCCCTTTTTGCTTGGGTTGATGACCGCTTCCCTTTCTCTTAGCATGACCTTGTTTATGATTATCGGTTTATTAGGAGTGGAGAGGGCGTCACAACTTACCTTTCCAGTGTATACGACCGTGCAGGAAATTTCCATCGGAGAGGTGATCGTCAACATCCATTCCATTATCTCCGTTATTTTACTGATTCTGATTTTTATCAAGCTGTTGGTACTCGTTTACGGAGCTTCCGAAACGCTGCGTCAAGTATTTCGTCCAAAAACCCGGTGGCCTCATTTTCTGGGTTTGACGATTTTGTTGTCGGCGACCGCCTTGTCCATCTATGAAAACCCGATCCAAAACGAGGAATGGGATGAAAAATATACATTCATATATGACAGTTTCTTTGTTCTACTGATCCCCTTTTTGTTGCTAGTGACAACATGGGTCAAACGCACGTTCGAGAAGCGAAAAGGAGGATGAATTGAACATGTTGATGCTTCACATCCTGCTGGCGCCTTTGATAGGTTTACCGATGTTGGGATTGCTTCGAAAGAGACTTTATCGGGATGCAGCAGTTTTTGGGGCTGTATCTGTTACTGGCTACGGATTATGGATTTGTATCGTGAATCATCGTCCTTTTATCATTACGATTTTTATTGAAAGAATGATTGAAATGTTAAAATCCATTTCAACGACGATGATATAAACGTAGAATGAATTGTTTTGCGGGTTCTTCCCAGTTTAGTACCACTATGATCCGCCAATCCTTGTGAATAGTCAACATCATAACTTTTCCGCGTTGTGTAACCAGGGATAGCCCCGCCAAAATAAAAGATTTTTGGTAAAATGGTAAGGAAAATGTTCATTCCTGATGCTTATAGTCAAAGGGAGGGGCTAACCATGATCATAGCCACGAAACTTCATATTCCCCGATCGCGAAGCTCGCTTGTTGCGCGTTCCCGTCTCACCCGGCTTTTGCATGAAGGGTTGGATCGCACGCTTACGTTGATCACAGCTCCAGCCGGCTATGGCAAAACGACATTGCTCGGCGAGTGGGTGATGACGCTGGAAAATCCCGTCGCCTGGGTCTCGCTTGATCAAGGGGATAATGATCGCATGCGCTTCTGGGCACATACCCTTGCAGCGTTAAAACAAGCTTATCCGTCTTTTAACGAACAGGCCGTGCTTCGTCATGCCGTGGAAGATCCATCGGGAGTTTCACTGATTGCCGCGCTCGTCAACGGGCTTCATCGTATCTCGCAAACAACGGTGCTCGTTTGGGATGACTTTCATCATATCGAAGAAGAATCAATCTTGAAGGGGGTCACTTATCTGCTGGAACGTTTGCCGCCACATGTCCATCTCTATCTCGCAAGCCGAAATCCTCCAGCGCTTCCTCTTTCCAGACTACGAGCAGAAAATAGGCTGATCTCGTTGGATGCGAGCGATCTCCGGTTTGCGCCGGACGAAACGACCGAATTTTTTGCGAAGTGCGGTGGCATACAATTATCCAATGAAGACGCGGCTGTCGTACAAAAAAAGACAGAGGGTTGGGCAGCTGCGATGCGACTGGCGATCTTGTCGTTACATGAACATGCTGATCCCGCGTCGCTGGTCTGGAAGATGGCGGGAACGGAACGTGATATATCGGATTACTTCTTCGATGAAGTGTTTTCCCTTCAATCCGAAACGATGCAGCATTTTTTACTCTATACATCGATTTTGGATCGGATGACGGGCGAACTTTGTCAAGCGGTAACCGGTATAGCCGAAAGTGATGCGTATCTGCAACAATTAGACAAGGAAAGCTTGTTTCTTGTCGCTTTGGACCAGCGGAGGGAGTGGTACAGGTATCATCATTTATTCCGGCAATTTTTGACAGCGCAGTTGAAAATACGCGAGCCGCGGCAATGGAAAACCTATCATATGACAGCAGGAAAATGGCTTGAAAAGAACGGTTATCCACATGAAGCGGTGGATCATTACCTTGCGGCTGCCGGTTATGAACATGCGCTATCATTGATAGAGAAAATTGCACAGGAACTGATGGACAAGGAATGGACGACGCTTTGCACGTGGTTGAGCGCAATTCCCGACACGCTGTTATTTGCCAGGCCGATGATGCTGTTGACAAAGCTTGCCTCCCAATACATGTCCGGGCATGTCGAAGCGGCCACAGACGGGTATTGGCAAGCGGTTCGCTGGCTGGAAGAGAACACCGCTTCCCTTCCTTCTTCGGCAACCGAAACATTACATGCCGGACTTGCTTTTCTGGCCGCATTTCGCACGTTTATGGAGCGTGAATTTGAATATGCCGTTCAATTTTCAAAGGAATATGTCGAGAAACATGCGGAAGGCGAATTTTTGATCGGGTTCGGGAGCGACCGGGACGGTTATCATCCGGTGTTTGACATCTACGTGTCGGATGACAGCCTTCAACTGGCGGAACAGGTACTGACTCCTCTGCTTTCGATTTGGTCCGAAACCCGAAATATTTATTTTGTCGCTCATCTCTATATCGACTTAGGCAAAATGCAGTACGAACGAAATCGCTTGGTCGAAGCGGAAAAGGTGATGCGCCAAGCCTATGATATTGGAAGAACGCATCATAATATAAGCCTGATGACCATCGCGGCGCTATGGCTCGCCCGTATTGCCGCTGTACAAGGAGACGAGGAGACGTCAAATCAAATATTACGCGAGTTAGCCCGGCTCACGTCCGAGACGACGAATTCCCGTTTGTCCGGGAAAATCGCCTTGTTTCGAGCCATGCTGGGCCGGATGAAAAGAGACGAGAAACCGGTGAGACAATGGCTGAGAAAGAGCGGCCTCCGATTCCGTGATGAAATTCCGCTATCCATGATCAAGGAATATGATGTACTCGCTTCTATATTGGCGGAGCAAGGAAAAATGGAAGAAGCCGCAGCATTGACGGAACGACTGCTCCAGCTGTCAATAGAAGAAGGACGGCAAAGCGACCGAATTCGTCTGCTCGTTCATAAGAGTATGATCCTGTCCTTACAAGGAAGGATTTCGGACTCCATGGACGTACTGGAAGAAGCGCTGGCATTGGCGCGGCCGGAAGGGTATATCCGGACCTTTGTCGACGAAGGAGCATCACTTGGGCAATTGTTGGATCAATATATCCAACTGCGTCAAAAACAGCATCGCCGCCCCAGTCATAAGGTGTCTTTATCCTATGTGAAACGACTGCGGAGACTGATACCGCAAGTCGAAAGGAAAGCCGGTACTCTCCATGAAGCAACGGTGGTCGTTTTAACAGCCAGAGAACAAAGCGTGCTTCGGTTGATGGAAACGGGAATGTCTAATAAAGAAATCGCGCTTAAACTGAACGTTTCCCTGGCGACGGTAAAAACACACATTAACAATATCTACGGCAAATTGCAATCCAAAAATCGCTTACAAGCGTTGGAACGTGCCAGAACACTACAATTGTTCTGACCCGTTCTTTTTTTTATCTAAATAAACTCCACCCCCATCTTCAACCTTTGTGATTTTTGTGACAGGCAGGGTTGATCACAATGGGATTGGAAGAATATACAATAGATGGGGTGAAGCTATGCAGAGATTAACTTGAAGGAGGATTTGTAAGAGATGAATCCATGGGGAAAAAACTTGGAACAATCATACATATGCAACAGGAGGAGCGGCTTGGTGAAGCTGTGCATCGCTTTGCTGCTCATCCAGTCGTTTCTGATCACGGTACCCTATGACAACGTGTCTGCTAAAGAATCAGAGACAAATGCAAACTTGGTCAGCGTATTTTCGTTCGGAATGGGTATGTATGGCAAATTAGGACATGGCGATACGGCCAATCAACTCGCGCCAAAGAAAATCGAAGGTTTGTCGGACATTCAGGCGATCGCTGCCGGGACTAATCATTCCCTTGCTTTAACGAAGTCAGGAGATGTGTACTCGTTCGGATTTGGGCTGTTTGGCCGATTAGGCCATGGCGATACAGATAGTCAACTCCAACTCGAGCCGAAGAAAATCGAAGGTTTGTCAGACATTCAAGCGATTGCGGCAGGCGATTTCCATTCCCTTGCTTTAACGAAGTCAGGCGACGTATACTCGTTTGGAAACGGTACGTCTGGATTAGGACATGGCAATACGGAAGATCAATCCACGCCAAAGAAAATCGAGAGCTTGTCGGACGTTCAGGCGATCGCTGCCGGGGGGAATCATTCCCTTGCTTTAACGAAGTCCGGAGAGGTGTACTCGTTTGGAATGGGTAATTCTGGCCGATTAGGCCATGGCGATACGGATAGTCAACTCGAGCCGAAGAAAATCGAGGATTTGTCGGACATTCAGGCGATCGCTGCCGGGGGGAATCATTCCCTTGCTTTAACGAAATCAGGCGACGTGTACTCGTTTGGATGGGGGCTGCATGGCCAATTGGGACATGGTGATACGGAAAATCAACTCACGCCGAAGAAAATCGAGGATTTGTCGGACATTCAGGCGGTAGCTGCCGGGGCTAATCACTCCCTTGCTTTAACGAAGTCCGGAGAGGTGTACTCGTTCGGAAGGGGTAATACTGGCCAATTAGGCCATGGCGATACGGATGATCAACTCACGCCGAAGAAAATCGAGGGGTTGAAGGACATTCAGGTGATTGCGGCAGGCGATTTCCATTCCCTTGCTTTAACGAAGTCAGGCGACGTATACTCGTTTGGAAACGGTACGTCTGGATTAGGGCATGGCGATACGGCCAATCAACTCGAGCCAAAGAAAATCGAAGGTTTGACGGACATTCAAGCGATAGCTGCCGGGGCCAATCATTCCCTAGCGCTTGCCGTTGAAGAGCAAGACAGCACCATTGATCCGGACGAGGCGTCGTTCGACAAGAACATCCTGAATCAACGTGATATCACTGTCACGATGGAGTTGAATGGCAATACGCTCATAGATATTACGAATGGTACAACATCGTTATTGAAAGGCACGGATTACAACGTAACTGACAATATCGTCACCATTACAAAAGAATACCTGGTTAACCTGCCGATCGGTACGACTAAATTGGTCTTTACGTTCAGTGCAGGAAGCGATGCAACGCTCAGCGTAACGGTGAGCGAGAGCACACCTGTCCCCGGCGTATTTTCGTTTGGACTTAGTGATTATGGCCAATTAGGACATGGCGATACGGATGATCAACTCACACCGAAGAAAATCGAGGGTTTGTCGGACATTCAGGCGATAGCTGCCGGGGGTAAACATTCCCTTGCTTTAACGAAGTCAGGCGACGTGTACTCGTTTGGATACGGTACGTATGGCCGATTAGGACATGGCGATAGGGAAGATCAACTCACGCCGAAGAAAATCGAGAGTTTGTCGGACATTCAGGCGATTGCGGCCGGCACTTTCCACTCCCTTGCTTTAACGAAGTCAGGCGACGTGTACTCGTTTGGAAGGGGGAGGTATGGACAATTAGGACATGACAATACGGAAGATCAATTCACGCCAAAGAAAATCGAGGGTTTGTCGGACATTCAGGCGATAGCTGCCGGGGATAATCATTCCCTTGCTTTAACAAAGTCAGGAGATGTGTATTCGTTTGGATATGGTAGGTATGGCCAATTAGGGCATGGCAATACGGATGGTCAACTCATCACGCCAAAGAAAATCGAGGGCTTGTCGGACGTTCAAGCGATAGCTGCTGGGGATAATCATTCCCTTGCTTTAACAAAGTCAGGAGACGTGTATTCGTTTGGAAGGGGCAGGTATGGTCAATTAGGACATGACAATACGGAAGATCAACTCAAGCCAAAGAAAATCGAGGGTTTATCGGACATTCAGGCGATAACTGCCGGGGATGATCATTCCCTTGCTTTAACGAAGTCAGGAGAATTGTACTCGTTCGGACGTGGTGATTCTGGCCAATTGGGACATGGCGATACGGATGATCAACCCACGCCAAAGAAAATCGAGGGCTTGTCAGACATTCAGGCGATAGCTGCCGGGGGTAAACATTCCCTTGCTTTAACGAAGTCAGGCGACGTGTACTCGTTTGGATACGGTACTTATGGCCAATTAGGACATGACGATACGGCAAATCAACTCACGCCAAAGAAAATCGAGAGCTTGTCAGACATTCAGGCGATTGCGGCGGGCAATTACCATTCCCTGGCGCTTATCATCGAAGCGAAGCAAGACAGCACCATTCATCCGGACGAGGCGTCGTTCGACAAGAACATCCTGAAGCAGCGAGAGATCGCTGTCACGATGGAGTTGAATGGCAATACGCTCATAGATATTACGAATGACACAACATCGTTATCGAAAGGCACGGATTACATCGTAAATGGCAACATCGTCACCATTACAAAAGAATACCTGGCCAACCTGCCGATCGGTACGACTACACTGATCTTTACGTTCAGTGCAGGAAGCGATGCAACGCTTAGCATAGCGGTGAGCGACAGTACACCTGTCCCTCCAACCGGCTTGCAGGCGACAGCGGGAGACGGGAAAGTAGAGCTGAGTTGGACTGCAATCGATGCGGTCGATGGCTATAACGTCTATAGGCAAGAAGCTGACGAAGGTACGCCTCCCGTTGCCGACCGATGGATGGTTGACAATGATAAGGGGCCGGTAACAGGAACGTCCTATACGGTCGACCATTTAACTGCTGGAAAGTTGTATTGGTTTGCTGTAACGACCGTGAAGGATGAGATGGAAAGCGGCTATTCGGAATCAACGTCCGAAACGCCGTATACAACGGTTGCGGCTGTTGCATCTCCCGGTGCGATCGAGGTTGGCAAGGGAGTCGCACCAGAGAAACTGGAGGCATACCTTCCCGAACATATTCAAATTCAATTAACGAGCTTGCCTGTCACGATGGACGCGGGTGTGCAATGGGATCTGGAGCATGCTGATTATAACCCGGATCAAGCCGGAGTGTACGCGGTTACAGGAGAGTTGCAATTGCCGGGATATGTTCGCAATCCACAACGGCTGCAAGCCGAAATGGCGGTTCATGTACGGCCGAATACGAATGCGAGACTGAGCGGCATTACCCTGAACGGAGAACCGTTGGCCCCGTTTGATCCGGATATTTATACCTACGATGTGTCGGTTCCTTATGCAACGGAGCAAGTGATCGTGACAGCGGCAACGGATGATCCGGCTGCGAACTACGAAGTCGTCAGCGAGGTTGTGCGTGGCGAAGTACAACCGCTGAAGGTCGGCTTAAATCGAATTGACATCCTGGTAACGGCAGAGGATCAACAAGAGCAAGTCACCTATACCCTTCATGTGAAGCGTCTCTCACAAGAAGCGGAGCCAGAGCAAGTATCGAAACCTGTTGCAGAACCATCAGGCGGTGCAGTCCCGGCAGGTACAATGGTAACATTGAGCACGACAATGGAAGGAGCAACGGTTTACTACACAACGGATGGCAGTACACCGAGCCGCAGCAGTGTCGAGTATACTGCGCCCATCGAAGTGACAACAGAGATGACGCTCAAGGCGATTGCTGTGAAGGAAGGCATGCTGGACAGTGAAGTGCTGGAGGAACAGTATACGATTGCAACGATACCTGCACCGGCGAATTTAACAGCTTCTGCGGCTGATCGTTCCGTTACATTAAAGTGGGATGCGGTCACGGGAACAGGCAGCGTGACTTATGCGGTTTACCAAGCGGAAGGCACATCAGTTCCTGTCGATCCGGCGAACTGGAAGCTCATTCAATCGAATGTGTCGGCGAATTCCTACAATGTCACGGGATTGACGAACGGAACAACGTATGCATTTGTAGTGAAGGCTATCACTGTGAAGGGGGCCAGCGATTTCTCTAATGTAGCGATAGCGACCCCAAGAGCACCAGGAGGTAACAGCGGTTCCGGTGGTGGCGGGGGCGGCCGTGTGTTGTCCAACAATGCGGATCTTGCGGATCTGCAAGTATGGGTGGAAGGGAAATTATTGAAACTAAGCCCTTCATTTACTTCTGGAACAACAGAATATACGGCCCGTACAGAAGGCGAACGAATTGAGATTGTGGTCAAAGAAGCTCACTCCGCGGCGAAAGTGATATGGAAGGGCAAGGTATTTACGGACAGTATTCAAGTCGATTTGGAGGAAGGCGACAATACGATTGAGCTAACGGTACAAGCGGAGAATGGCACGAAGAAAACCTATACACTGACCATTTATCGTGAAATGCCAAAGCCAAATGAACCGGTTATTGCATTTACCGACATCGATGGACACTGGGCGGAGGACTATATCATGCGTGCTGTAGAGAAAGGCTTTGTCAGCGGTTATCCGGACGGCACTTTTGAGCCAAACAATCCGGTTACTCGCGCCGAGTTTACTGTGATGATGGCAGGTGCATTGAAACTGGAAGGCAACGGTTCTGAGCTAACTTTCACGGATCATGACCGGATCGGCGGATGGGCGAAGCAAGCCGTTGCGCAGGCCGTACAAGCGGGCATCGTGGATGGGTACAACGATGGCAGCTTCCGTCCAAACGCACAGATCACCCGCGTAGAAATGGCTGCGATGATCGCTCGGGCGTTACAACTACAGCTTAACGCTAACGCGTCAACCGGCTTTGCCGATGATGAAGCGATTCCGCAGTGGGCGAAAGGGGCGGTCGAAGCCATCCGCAAACTTGGCATTGTCGATGGCCGCGGCGGAAACCGTTTTGTGCCGAACGAAACGGCTACCCGTGCAGAAGCGACGGTGATGCTGCTAAGATTGTTGGATAGATGATAGAGCATCGTGCTGACAAGTATTTCCCTCATCGTCACGAAGTGAAATCAATGTCCGTCCTATATAGACTGGAAACGCACTTGTAATCTGTATGCTGCATGATGACGATCACCGGAAAGCCGTATGAGGGAAAACCTCACGTACGGTTTGATGAGGAGGGGCTGGCTCCGCCCAGCCTTTCACTCTAGCTTCAATGTTTTCAGTTTGAAATGAGTAGATCTTTTTATAATGGTTGCCAGGTTTTTAGCGTTTTCTTCATTGATACATTGATACAAAGGTGAGAAATATATGAAGATGAATAAAAAATTCAATCTGTTATTCGCTATTTTTTGTTATATGGCCATTATACTTGTCGATGGCAGCGTTGAAGCATCTGCTGCTGAGTCGTTTATACAAGGCTCTGGATATGAGCAAGGGAATTATGACCTGGAAGCGATTCAACCGACGGCGTTTAACTGGACGAGACAGTCGAGGTTTTCCGGCAGCGAAGCGTTTGATATGAAATGGTCATTTAAAACTGAAGGACGTGTACGTTCATCACCGGCGATAGCTGCAGACGGTACAATTTATGTCGGCTCAGACGACGGGCATTTGTATGCGTTGACGGCGAGTGGCGAGCAGAAATGGAAATTTGCGATCAATGGTAGTGATTTTGGCAACCCCGGCATTTATTCGTCGCCATCCATCGGAGCTGATGGGACGATCTACGTCGGGGGGGATGACAGTTATTTATATGCGATTCATCCAGACGGTACTTTGAAATGGGATTTGAAAATAGGGTCACTGGTTTTCGTGTCCCCTTCACCAGCCATCGGAGCGGACGGGACGATTTATGTCGCTACCGAGGACGGTACTTTTCATGCAATTTCCGACGATGGAGACACGGGAAGGGAAAAGTGGTCATACAAAATATCAGCATTTTGGCCGATGATTAAGTCGTCCCCGGTAATTGCAGCTGATGGTAAGATCTATGTGGGTGATTTCGAAGGTATTCTCTATGCATTTGAACCGGAGCAAGATGCGGATGATGTCAAGCCGAAATGGATCTTTGAAACTAAAACGGGTAGTGCGATCAGAGCGACACCGGCAATCGGGGATGATGGGACGATCTACTTGGGTTCAGAGGATGGTAATTTATATGTACTGGATTCGTCGGGTCAATTACAATGGAGGTTTGATGCAAAAGATCCGATCTCCAGCACTCCGGTTATCGGTTCTGACGGTACGATCTATATAAAGACTCATTCGAAACTCTATGCATTTGCGCCGCAACAAGCGGCGGATGACGTTAGCCCCAGATGGTCGGCGGAATTTGGATACGTTACTTATGCTACGCCGATTGTCGATGCCAATGGCATGCTTTATGTCGGAACTCACGACAGCAATTTGTACGCGATAGATTCAGCGGGCAATATGCGGTGGTCATTTCAGACAGGCGGTTCGATTACTTCATCAGCGGCCATCGGTGCCGATGGTACGATTTATGTGGGTTCTTACGATGGACATTTATATGCGATCGGGCAGGTTGATATAAATGCTCCGCCTAACGTAACGGCAAAGGCTGGAGAAAGGTCTGTGCAGCTTGAATGGGAGGTGGTTTCTGATGCCTCCTCTTACGCAATCTATATGGCTACAGGATCAGAGCCGCCGGATACGCAGGATTTATCGAACTGGAAACCATTAAATGACGAGCCGCTTATGGACACATCATGGCTGGTTGATGAGTTAAAGGCAGGAACAAAATATTGGTTTGCTGTGCAAGCCGTTACTGAAGGGAATAGTAGAAGCCAGTTGTCAGCTCCGGTTAGCGCAACGCCGTATGCTGTGGTAAAAGCGGTGAATGATCTCAATACGCTTGAAATAAGCAAGCATATCACGAGCGATCAATTAGCGCAATATTTGCCAACCGAGGTTTCTATACAACTGGACAACGAGACGTTAGAGCCGGATGTGGGAGTCAATTGGGAAATAGTGAATTCTGATTACAATCCGGATCAATCTGGGACATATTGGATATCTGGAAGCTTGCAATTGCCCGAATATTATCTGAACCCGGATAAATTGAAGGCAAAGCTACAGGTTCGTGTTTTACCGGGGTCGAATGCCAAGTTGTCTGAGATTCGAATCAATGGTAAAATTTTAGAAAATTTCAATCCAGATCTGTTTACTTATTATTTGACGGTACCTTATTCAATGGATCGCGTGACAGTAACAGCTTCAACTTACGACTCATCGGCATCGTATGAGGTGATTGGTGGGCAAGAAGCGGTGCTCGAGATCGGTGACAATTCGATTTATATCCAAGTTATATCAGAAAATGAAAAGGAGGAGCGCACTTATTCTTTATACATTGAGCGCCAACTGCTAACGATTACGGAAATTCAAAGGCCAGATACGATATATGTGCCTTATAACACGAAGTTGCAGGATGTTTCCGTACCCGATTCGGTGTATGTTACGTTGGACGATCTTCGCACGATTGAGGTGCAAGTGAGCTGGAATGAAGTTCACCCTGAATACAATGGCAAGGTGGCTGGTCGTTATGAATTTATAGGCACCTTGCAATTGCCTGAGTGGGTGAACAATCCGCTGAATATCAAGGCGAAGGTAAGTGTGATCGTGCTGGACGAGCGTAAGCGAAGCTCCTCGTCATCACCGTCTTCCCGTACGGATCGTGTTTCCAGCGATGCCAAGCTTTCATCACTGGAAATATGGGCAAACGGTCGGATGTTAACTTTACAACCTTCGTTTGCTCCTGATGTGCATGATTACACCGTATTTACAGATGCAGAGGAAATGGTATTTATTGCTCAAGCAGCGCACGATGCGGCCGAAGTGTACGTTGATGGTGTACTTTTGTCACGCTCGGTGCCGATCAGCAAGAAGCTGACAAGTGGCAACAATGAGTTCACGTTTGTCGTTCGTGCGGAAGACGGTACCGAGAAGCGATATACGCTGACCGTGATTCGAGAGACGGCTACTCATGAATCGTCGATGCCATTTTCTGATATTGCCGGACACTGGGCGGAGGACTACATCATGCGTGCTGTAGAGAAAGGCATCGTCAGCGGTTATCCAGATGGCACATTTAAACCGAATCATCCAGTCACACGCGCCGAGTTTACTGTGATGCTGGCAGGTGCATTGAAACTGGAAGGTGACGGCTCCGCGCTAACTTTCACGGATCATGACCGGATCGGCGGATGGGCGAAGCAAGCCGTTGCGCAGGCCGTACAAGCGGGCATCGTGGATGGATACAACGATGGCAGCTTCCGGCCAAACGCACAGATCACCCGCGTAGAAATGGCGGTGATGATCGCTCGGGCGTTACAACTACAGCTTAACGCGAATGCGTCAACCGGCTTTGCCGATGATGAAACGATTCCGCAGTGGGCGAAAGGTGCGGTCGAAGCCATCCGCAAACTTGGCATTGTCGATGGCCGCGGCGGAAACCGTTTTGTGCCGAACGAAACGGCTACCCGTGCAGAAGCGACGGTGATGCTGCTAAGATTGTTGGATAGATGATAGAGCATCGTGCTGACAAGTATTTCCCTCCGATTGGGAAGCGATCAGTTCCGACGAATCCGGGGAACAACAGCAGTGCGTGAACAAGGCCATGCTTGCGATGGAAAGAATTGATCTGGAAGCCTTGGAGAAGGCGAGGAGTGGACTTTATGACGGACAATGATGTGGAACTTGCGGTCTCCGCACATTAGAAAGGAAGTGAAAGGAAAATGAGACCGTTTAAATCATCCGTTCTGTTGGCGGCGTTCGTTCTTTTTTTCGGATGGACCTGGACACAACTGTTTGGGAATGTCGGCATATTGGTTCAGGCCGCCGATGACGGTGCATTCGCGCCGTTAAGCAGTGATTTTGCCGGCGGCTCAGGCACGGAAGAAGCCCCGTATATTATCGAAACCGCTGAATAGCTGAACAAAGTGAGAGATTATCTGGATGCCCATTTCAAATTGGGAGCCGATATTAATCTTTCAACTTACAGTTCCGGAGAAGGATGGTTGCCAATCGCAACGGAATACTCTTCTCCTTTTACCGGAACATTTGATGGCAACGGCTATCAAATTACAGGTTTAAAGATCAACCGTGAAGATGAGAACTACCAATCTTTGTTTGGAGTAACGTCAGAAACGGCTGTCATCCGGAATGTCCATCTCGAGGTCGTGGAGATCAAGGGGTATGATTACATCGGCGGGTTAGTAGGGTATAGCTACGGGATAATTGAAAACAGTACGGTAACGGGAACCCTTATTCGAGGAGAAATGAAGGTTGGCGGGTTAGCCGGTATTGTTAGAAATGACGTGATCGGGTCATCCGCCCATATCGAAGTTGTCGGAGAGCGTGAAGTCGGGGGTCTGGCAGGTCTATTTAGGGGTTCGACTGGTAAAAAGATTACGATTCGCGATTCATTTGCAACTGGTGACGTTGCGGGCATAAATAATCTTGTAGGTGGTTTAGTTGGCATAATTTCATCGGGAAATATAGGAAGTGTCAATGAAATCACGAATTCATATGCGACTGGGGAGGTTAATGGAGACCAGCTTGTAGGTGGATTTGTTGGTAAAGCTGAAGCCCTTCCATCTGGTGTGGTCAGAATTAAGAACTCCTATGCGACAGGGAATGTCAACGGTAAGCAATACGTGGGTGGTTTGATCGGATTTAATGTTACAAATGGTTACGATTCGCCAATAAGTTCAGTGATAGAAGTTGAGCATTGTTACGCGACAGGCAAGGTAACAGGTCATTCTGAGACTGGCGGGCTGGTCGGGGCGAATAATGAATATGAAGAAAGAGGAAATATCATTGAGGTCGCCGGCAGCTACTGGTTGACCGATAGCTATACGGATGGTGAACTCCCTGACAATGGAATCGGAATACCTGTGGAAGAGGCGGATCTCCGCGATCCGGAAACATTTAAGGATTGGGATCTCACAGAGGGCTGGTACCAGTACGACGGACATCGGCCATTTCTCCAATGGCAAAACCCGCTCATCTCCTGGGCTGCGTCCATTGCAAACGATCAGTTGAACCTTGACGACAAGACCCACATTACCGTGAATACGGAACATCAAAACGGGGATCGCTACAATGCGACAACAACCGCCAGGTATAGCGTTGATCCGGATGACCCCGAAATTGTGCGTGTTGATCCTAACGGGGAGGTCAGCACCGTCAAAGGCGGCAAAGCGACGATCACCGTCTCCTTATTCGACAAGTCCGAGACTCTCGACATCGTCGTGGACAGCGGAAATCCGGAACCGCCGACGATCACCCTTCATCCCGACGGCTGGACCAATGCTGCCAAAGTGGAAGTGGCGATCGACCACAGCGCCGCTAACCCAAGGCAGACAGATGTTCACACGATTCGTGTGAAAGTCGGCGACAAGGAGTGGGAGGATCGTGCATTTAACGGTACACCTATCCGCTTAGAGGTGACGGAAGAAGGGCAAACGAAGATCCAGGCGCAAGCGATGGATGACATCGGCAATAAGAGTACGATCGTTGAGCGGACCGTGAAGATCAGCAGAAGCGGCCTGAAGCTGGATGTGGATTTGTATTTTACCGATAATGACAGTAAAGCATATCCCAGCGGAACGTGGACGAACCAAAGTGTGACCGCAGCGGTTTATGCTTCTCATGACCACGGGATCGCGCTGCGGCCCATTGCATATTCGTTGGATGAAGGAGCGGCTTGGGAGATTTATCATGATCCGCTCGACTTCACAACAGAGGGGCAGTACTCGCTTTGGTTCAGAGTGGAAGATGTATTAGGCAATGAAATGAGCGAGCATGTACTCATCCGTATCGATCACACGAATCCGGAGATCGAATTGAAACCCGACGGCGATGAAACCCTTTCGCGGACCATATCCAGTCAAGTCAACGTGAAGGACGACGGCAGCGGGATCGATGCCGCTTCCCTCCGTTATGTTTGGTCAACGAGTTCAGACCCGTTGGATGAACATGCATATTGGCAACCTTTCATTAACCAAAGCACGTTGAGTCATGCAGACAAAAACGGCGGCGACTGGTATTTGCACATTTACGCCAAAGATCAGGTTGGTCAAGAGAGTTACCGAATATCCCGGCGCTTTCGTTTAGAGCGGGAGCCGGTTTCTTCAGAACCGCCGAGTCCGCCTGTCTATATCCGCTCCGGCAATGCAACACTGAGGGAGCTCATCTTGTCAGAAGGCGCGTTGATACCGGAATTTTCGGGGGACATTACGACGTACAAGGCTTTGATCCCGCATGATGCTGACAGCATCCAGCTCACGATCCGTGCTGCACATCATCAGGCTGGAATCAGCGTGAATGGTCGGCAAGTCCGGAGTGATCAGGGAAGCATTCGCATCCCCTTGCACACGGATACGGATATCATTGACATCGTGGTCACTGCAGAAGACGGAACGCGCAGAACGTATTCCATCACCGTGGAACGTATGCAAGAGGAGATGCCGGACCCGCCTTCCCCGGAGCCGTTATTTGCGGATATTGCGGGTCATTGGGCGGAGCCGTTCATTCAGGAAGCCTATGCAAAAGGCATCATTGCCGGATACCCTGACGGTACGTTTAGACCGGATCATGCCGTCACCCGCGCTGAATTTACGTTGATGCTCGTTCGTGCCTTGCGGCTGGAAGGAGAAGCGGGAGGCGATGCGCCTGCTTTTGCGGACGGGGAGCAAATTGGCGAATGGGCAAAGCAAGCGATTGATTTGGCGGCAAGGGCAGGCATTGTTTCAGGATATGAAGATGGAACATTTCGACCTGGTCGCCCGGTCACTCGTGTGGAAATGGCGGTGATGATCGCAAGAGCAACAGGAGCGGAGTTGACCGACCATACGCACACCCGATTTGCAGACGATGCCCGTATTCCGGCATGGGCGAAAAGTTACGTGGAAGAGGTTCGTATCATGGGCATCATTCACGGTCGCGATCGCAATCTCTTCGCGCCGAATGAGACGCTGACCCGCGCGGAAGCGGTCACCAGTATCCTGAGATTGTTGGAGCTGTTGTCACAATAAGGTTTGGTGCAGAAGCGCTTTTGCTTCTGCACCTTTTTTTTGCGGCGTGCCCAGCTAAGCACGCATCTTCTAGCCGGTGAAAGTCCGGTCGCGGGAAGGGCCAAGCCCCCGCGTAGCTAGGATACCTACGTATGGCGAAATCTGTACGTAGAAGCGTATCGACGAAAGTACCTGTCAGAGGCAGGGCGAGCAACATACCAGGCCGTAACATGAAAGTGAATCCTGCCGCGTCGTCAAAAAGGCCTCGCAAGAGGGAAAAGAGGAAGCCGAGTCCCGCGTACATGGACGAAGGCCATGGAAGCTGCCTAGAACTTGGAGCGGCAGTGAAGAATCCTCCGGCGTAGAGGGAACGGCATGGTATGAAAGAGGATGCAGTGAACTGGGGAGGCCCTCCCCTGCACGGTTGCAGAAACCGTAAAGAGGCCTTCTATAAGCCCCAGAGGTGAAGTGAACGGTCTGCAGGAAGGGAGTCCGAGGGGCTCATAGTACCGTGGAACGCAGGACAACACAACCTGCGGGAGGGAAGGAGCCCTGCTTTGTTCAAGTTTCTTGAGGAGGTACGAGTCAGTGAATGCCAAACGGCTAACAACACCAGAGGAAAACGTTCAACAACTCCAAGGGAAACTCGGTCATGCGGCCAAGGAGAACAAGAAGCGAAGATTTCACGCGCTGTACGACAAGGTCTATCGGGTAGACATCTTATGGGAAGCGTGGCGAAGGGTACGAGCCAACGAGGGCTCGGCAGGAGTGGATGGAGAGACGTTGGCAGACATCGAGAAACAGGGAGAAATGCGTTTTGTGCTTGAATGTCAACGGCTACTGAAAGAAGGGAAGTACCATCCACAACCCGTTAGACGCCACTACATCCCGAAGAAAGATGGCAAACTGCGACCGCTGGGGATCCCGACGGTGAGAGACCGCGTCATCCAGATGGCGACCAAACTCGTCATGGAACCCATTTTCGAGGCGGATTTTCAGGACACGTCTTTCGGTTTTCGGCCTAAGCGGAGCGCGAAACAGGCGTTGGAGCGAATCCGGAAAGCATGCAACCGCAAAGGAAATTGGGTGGTCGACGTCGACATCCAAGGCTACTTCGACAACATCAATCAGGAGAAACTGATGAAGCTGATCGAAATGCGGATCAGTGACAGGCGAATCTTGAAGTTGGTGAGGAAGTGGTTAGGTGCGGGAGTGATGGAAGAAGGAAACATCCGACGCTCAGACTTGGGTACACCGCAAGGGGGAGTGATCTCACCACTGCTGGCGAACATCTACCTGAATTACTTTGATCTTCTGTGGGAACGACATGGCGGTAAGCTTGGGGAACTGACGCGTTATGCAGATGATCTGGTGATCATCTGCAAGACGAAGAAGGACGCACAGCGGGCCTATGAACTCATACGAGCGATTATGGAACGCCTGGAATTAACCCTGCACCCCACGAAAACGCGCATCGTTGGACTTTGGACTGGGGAAGAAGGCTTCGATTTTCTGGGCATGCATCATCGAAAGACGAAGGCCGAAACATCCAAAGGCCAAGTGTACTACACAACCCAGCAGTGGTTGTGCCGGAAGGCGGAAGAGCGAATACGGGAAGGGGTAAAAGAGCGATTAGCTCCGCCAGGTATGCGACGCCTGAGTTTCGAAGAGCACGTGGAGTACCTGAATCCAAAGATTCAAGGCTGGCGCAATTACTACTACACAGCTTACAGCCAGAGGAAGATGGCGAAGTTGGATTGGTATATCCGGCAGCGGTTTGCGAAGTGGTATGCTAAGAAACACAAACGCAGACGATGGTTGAGTTCGCTGCGCGAAGTGAAGTCTTTCATGATGACGAACATCGGAAAGCCGTATGAGGGAAAACCTCACGTACGGTTTGATGAGGAGGGGCTGGGCCCCGCCCAGCCTTTCACTCTAGCCCGGCATGGGTGCCGTGCTTTAGGGGAAAGTCCCAAGCGGGGGCTGGCGAGCACCTACCGTTAGCCAAAAGTAAGGGTGTCCATCGTGAGGTGGAATCTGAAGGAAGCTGGAGGCAAACACTCGACCTGAGATACACGAATCCAATGTGAGGCTAGTACAGTCGGACGAGTCTGCGAAACAAGGCGAAGTCCTAAGCCGCCAAGGGCTGTATGAGTATATTGGACAGGTGCATGGATGAAAGTACGCATCCTTATCCGGGGAGGCCTGCATGGCACGCCATCTGAGGATGGTAACCAAGGCCGTAAGGTTTTGCTGAGCGTGCAGGAGTCAGCAGAGGTCATAGTGCGTGAGTAAGGGACGCCTGAAAAAGGGAAGGGCCAAACGTCAACTCAGGGATGGATCAGACGTTTTCGAGAACGACGCGTTGAAGCAGAATTCCTATGGAACTCCTTCAGGGAAGTACGGGTGAAGCCCAGAGGACCTTGAAGTGATGGTTAAGCGTCGTCCGGCAAACTCCGAGTCCCATGAGTACTGGCCGCTTATACGACAACAATTATTAGAAGGGGCCTATCAAACGGCACCAGTCCGAAGGGTCGAAATCCCGAAACCCGACGGCGTTGTCAGATTATTTGGCATTTCGACTGTGGTAGATCGCTTTATCCAACAGGCTCTTCTCCAAGTGCTTACTCCTATCTTTGAAGCACATTTTGTCAATGACAATTGAAACCGATCGGGAAGATATAAAGCGGCTTTTTGCTCCGGTTGCACCGGGAATTAAGCTGCGAATTCAAGCATTAAGAGAAGTACATGAGGTAGGGATAACTACACAAGCGTCAATTTCACCTGTACTGCCGTTCACTCCGGATTTCCCAAAGTTACTGGAAGGTATCGTAGATCGGATATGGATAGATACACTTAATATCGGGGATGGTTCGATGGGGAAACACTCTGAACGACTCGGCATGCACCAGTTGTTCAAAGCCTATGGACTTTCGGAATGGTATCAAAAAGATATCCATCTCAGAGTAGAAAAGTACTTTAAAAAACATTCCCTCAAGAAATGATTCATGTTTCCAAAGAAGAAGCTTTTCCGGTCTTTGAGAAAGGTACTTAGTTCAGATGAAACCATACCTGGATACTAATTCACAGGCTATATAGTTTGCCCCTTAAGGATAACTCTCAACATAACTGTCGCAATATAAGCACAAGATAAGACAAGGCTTTTCCAGAAAACCAACGAAATGGAGTTTATACATGTCAGTTTTACGCGATTTCGAAAATGCAGAGCACGCCTTAATTCGATTTCATTCCATCTACCATACTGGAGATGTTTTTGGCAGTAGGAGGGCAGAACAAGTGCAGCTTATTCATTCATTGCATGCAGGGTCGAGCGGTAGACAATGACCAGCACCTATATATATAATGAGTAATCTGAACAACCTGCAGCGCATTAAGCTCTTAACAAATAAAAGAAAGCGACCCGCCAAATTCGAGTCTCCTCCCATACCAATCATGTTCGTAACTTACAAAGTCACAATTATAGTTAAATAACTCAGGTCAGGATATAGCTTTAAAGTGAAGTAATACCGGACTGGAAAACAACATATCGAATTTGCAAACTAAGCAAAAAAATCAATGAATTTCCATAAAATCAAAGTATAATCGGAGAGAATTAATTCCACAGATATTTACATAAGATCAAAAAGCAGTAGAGCCTTTCTTGAAAAGCTTCCTGCTTCTTCTGAACTCTCTTGAATTATTCTTCGGGATCCACCAGTTCACTAGCTTCCACCCTCAACGGGATTTTCTTCACTTTGTTCAGTTTCCTTACATGTAAAGCTGGTTATTGACCGAGATGTAATCGCGACAGCATTAAGTGGCCATTTTTAATTTTTTTCGGCAACAGATACATCCCATCTTTTCTGTAACCGAGATTAAACTCTCGGCGCATGTGGATGATGATCTCGAAATACTCACATTATTTTCCCTCAAATTGATTCATCATTTTTTTGAGCTTTCTGACAAAGCTCAGAACCTCTCTTGTTGGGACCATTTCTTCCATACCTCGCCATTATTATAGCTTATTATGCCAAAGATTTCCACTGTACAGAGAGCTTTCTATCATTATTTTTCATAGAAAGGTCCGATTTTGACTTCAAAATGAAACGGATGATAGAGGGGCATGTCCCCTGCTGTTTTTCTGTACCTTGAAAATCAAATACCATCCATTCCAGTACGTTCCCCGCATGTCTAGGAAAGCCAAATTGCAGGTGCGCCATGACCATTCTGTTTTTTTTTCGATCTATGTTTGAAGTAGCAGGGTGAGAGCGATTTTTGTCCATGCAATAATAAATGGTGGTTCCATTTAAGGCGATGACCCATGCGGGGGATAATGATACTTCCGTCCAGCCACAGCTCTGCTTTTAGGCAGATCACGCAATGGGGGCGGCTTTTGAAGGTAGCGTCAAGAAGTTTGTGTAAGCTGGTAGGGTTATCCATCGGGACGATGGATAAGAAATATTTTTTATGTTTAAGCTCGGTGGAGGACGTAGCCCAAGCGAAGGCGCGGGAAGCGGTTTTTTATTCTACTTCCGGGCCATCATCCGGATAACGTTCCTCAAACAGATCTTGCAGCCTTTGTTTCACTAATGGATCACCGAAACCACGAATGACGCGATGTCCCCACCTTTCGTTATATTCAAGCGCGTCCAAGTAGATAATCTTTTCTGCGGCTTCGATGTTCGTCAGACTGTTCATAGGCCGCAGGCGCTTTCGGAATTCCTTTATCATCCGTTATGGACATAACTGTAGATGCTATAAGACTTGATAATAACTTTGACATTTTGAGTATTAAAGTAGAGTGGGGAACTAAGGAAACTAAACAATCGAATAACATTGCGAGATTAGCAAATTTGTTTAGAAATGAAGGAATTATTACACGTGAGCAAATGAGTTATTTACGCAGTCTACGTGACGAAATTCGCGTTATTATACGTGATGGTCAAGACGAAGTAGTCAAGGAATTGAAAGATATTAGTGCCGACAAGTTAGAGGAACTAAAAAAGACAATCCATGAAAAATATAATCAGGGTACAAATTAGTAATCTAAGATCGGTAACGGAATAGAGATTTACTCTATTCCGTTACTTGTAAGAAATTAGGTGACTTACATGGGACATATTGATGCAAACGAGATTCTAAAGCTTGGAATGAGTCACAAATATCGTAACAGAAAAACAGGATATGAGTAACTTCAATAAAGAAGACTACTTTAACTATTGGATTAAAACGTTTGAACAACGTTTATCCGATCGATACATACAGCTTAGGAAAATGATACGATATCCTTAGATTTAGATGAACCGCTTCGTTCGAAGCGGTTTTTTTGTTATGGGGGCATTACGGCAAGAAGACTTCCGATTGTTGTTAAGCAATTTGCCAATGTGCTATAATCTCAATATTACTACAAGTGTAGTTCTAACATATAAACTACACTTGTAGTAATTAAAACGAAAGAAAAGAAGGGAATAGGATGGGCCTTATTAAAAAGAAAAAAAGAAGAATCATTCCTTACGTTGTAGTGGCAATGATCATTCTAGCGGGTGTTGGAAGTATTCTTTTTTACTTATTTATGCTTAAGGATGATAGCAGGCAAGTGCGGGAAGCAGCGTACCATTTTATTAGCATATTAGAGAATAAGGACTATGAGAAATTAGGGGATGTGCTCGCTAAACAATCCTATTCATCGTTAGATTATACGTTGGAAGAAGTAATAAATAAATATGAGCGAATTTACAATGGAATCGGTATTCACGACATTCGTGCGTCCAATATCCGGATTGAAAAAATATCTAATAAGGAGCAGGAACTTTCCTATCAATTAAGCTTCACTACTCCTTTAGGCAAATTAGAGCATTTGGATTACCGGACACAGATCATAAAGGAAGATGGACTCTATATGGTGAAATGGGATCCATCCTTAATCTTTCCTGGAATGGAGGGGAAGGACAAGGTGGAATTCCATTATTGGAAAGCCGAGCGTGGAGAAATTAAAGATCACCGCGGCAATGGATTAGCCGTAAATGAAGATTTTAAAGAGGCCGGAATTGTGCCGAAAGACTTGTCTCAGGGGAATGAGAAAGAAGAAAGGATTCAAAACATAAGCCAACAATTGAATATCCCGGTTGAAGAAATCGAGCAAAAATTAAATCAAGGCTGGGTGAAGGATGATTTATTCGTCCCTATAAAAATAATTGAATCCGATAAAGCGGAAGTGATTCCCGGCATCTCCTACCGGACGATAAAACAACGTTATTATCCTTTAAAAGAAGCGGCAGCTCATTTAATCGGCTATGTCGGAAAAGTAACCAAGGAAGATTTAGATAAAAACCATGATTTAACGGAGGACGATATCATTGGCAAGGCGGGGTTAGAAAGAGCTTTTGATAAAGAGCTGCGAGGAAAAGATGGAGGAGAAATCATCATTGTCGGTGAGAACGGTGAAAGAAAGCAAGAAATTCAAAAGCAAGAAAAGGCAGATGGGGAAACGATCCAACTGACCATTGATCGATATATCCAGTTGGAAGCATTCAGGCATTTAAAGGGAAAACCCGGCGCCACCATCGTGATGAATCCTAAAGATGGAGGGCTCTATGCGGTCGTTAGTTCCCCTTCGTATGATCCGAATAAAATGGTACAAGGGATATCCCTGGAGGAATACGATGCGTATGCCGGTGATGAGAACAAGCCTTTTATATCAAGATTTGCTATAGGGTATGCGCCCGGCTCCACGTTTAAGACAATCACGTCCAGTATCGGCCTTGATGCTCAGGTGACGTATCCTGATAAGCTTAGAGAAATCAATGGCTTAAGCTGGCAAAAGGACAAGTCTTGGGGCGGATATTCAATTACTCGTGTATCTGATGTACAGAATGTGGATATGAGAAAAGCGCTCATCTACTCTGACAATATTTATTTTGCACAGGAAGCTTTGGAAATGGGGGAAGAAGTGTTTAGAGATGGGCTAAACAAGTTTATTTTCGGAGAAGAATTCGATTTGCCAATCGCCATGAAGCCGGCCAAAATTTCTAATCAGCCGGAATTTAAGTCGGAAATACTCTTGGCCGATACGGCCTATGGCCAAGGAGAATTGTTGATTTCGCCGATTCAGCAAGCGGCGATGTATTCCGTTTTTCAAAATGAAGGAAAAATCGTTTATCCGAGATTGTTAGTGAATGATAAGCTAAAAGTAAAATCAGCGATAACGGCTTCCACCGCAAATGAAATGAAAAAGTGGCTGGAAGAAGTAGTAAAGGATCCGAACGGAACGGCCCATCTTTTGTACAACCCGAAATTTCAATTAGCTGCTAAAACGGGAACGGCAGAACTGAAGATGCAGCAAGGAGAACAAGGAGATGAGAACAGCTTTTTACTTGCCTTTGATACGGAACAAGCTTCCTTTCTCCTCCTTTCATTGGTAGAGCATTATACGGCGGGAAGCTCCGCAACGCAGCTGAATAAATCATTTATAGAGGATTTATATCAATATTTGGATGAATAAGCATTTACGCTTTAAGCCATGGCCCCGACTTGCTATAATAAATACTACAAGTGTAAAAGCAGGAGGGTCAAGATTGAAAGAGATCCCGCAAATATCTGAAGCAGAATATGAGGTCATGAAGGTTGTATGGAAATACGAGCCGATATCCACTCCCGAGGTGGTGGAAAAGGTAACGAAAAAAATTGACTGGAAGCCGAATACTATTCAAACCATGCTTACACGCCTGGTCAAGAAAAAAGCACTGCAAACGCGTAAGCAAGGGAGAGTGTTTGTATACACGTCCCTTATTGATGAACATGAATATGTTGAGCAGAAGAGTAAATTATTTCTCAAACAGTTTTTCGGCGGTGCATTAAATTCCATGGTTTTAAATTTTATTGAAAATGACCAGCTATCCAAGGAAGATATTTCCGAACTAAAGAAAATATTATCTGAGAGGGACATGAAGGAAGGGGAAAAATAATGGATGCCTTTATACTCCGTTTCTGGATAAGTACGATTGTGGTATCCGTCCTTGTTTTATTGATCCTCTTGACGAAAAAAATATTATATAGACACATGTCTAAAAAAACACACTATAGCATTTGGTATTTTCTTTTCATCTTGCCTGTTACGGCTCTTCTTCCTTCGGATTTATTCCGGTTAGGAGAAATGTATCGACGGATAAAAAATTCCTTCCGGGAACAGGGAGGCACTGTATTTAAGGATGGAGAATTAAGCGGATATAGTG
The DNA here is from genome assembly GCF_042677205.1 of Paenibacillus residui. Classification (NCBI taxonomy): domain Bacteria; kingdom Bacillati; phylum Bacillota; class Bacilli; order Caryophanales; family Paenibacillaceae; genus Paenibacillus; species Paenibacillus residui. The sequence goes on along the minus strand of NZ_JBHTIU010000042.1, from coordinate 24,385 downwards.
ACTTCCAGGCACCCGGCAAAACTTTACTGCAGGATTTTGCGATATCTGTGAATAAATCGACGCCGGATTTTGTTTTCTATACTTTTTTTGGTGTTTGGGTCATTGGCCTGCTCATTTGTATGGGTGTGGCGGTATATGCAATCTACCAGCTTAATCGAATGAAAAAATCAGCCGTTGCCATTAAGAATCCGGAAATAAATGAATTATTGGAGAAATGCAAGGAGACGGTCGGGGTACGGAAGAAGATCATCTTACTGGAAAGCTCATGGATTACCTCGCCTATTACGCTTGGGCTATGGCAGCCATATATATTGTTACCCAAGAATATTCAGGAAGTCTTTTCACTTAACGAATTAAAATATGTGTTGTTGCACGAGTTAAGCCATCAAAAAAGTAAGGACGTATTAGTGAATTATGGAATGTGGCTGCTGCAAATAATATATTGGTTTAACCCATTAATATGGTATGCCGTAAGAAGAATGCGGTTAGACCGGGAATTGGCTTGTGATGCATCTGTATTAAAATTATTAGATGAGAACGGATATATAGAATACGGGCACATGATTATTCATTTTGCCGATAGAACGGCTCGGCCTTACCGTCAGTTTGCCTCGGGGATGGGGGGGACACAACAACAAATTAAACAAAGAATTCGAAGTATAGCGGATTATTCCGGGGATTCGCCGCTATTCAAATGGACAAGTAGAGGGATTTGTGTAGTTCTAGCCATTTTCGTTTTACTTCTTGCTCCGCTCACTTCTGTTATAGCCGGTTCTGATGAGGTGTATCATTTTAGCGGAAAAAATACGGTTTATGAAGATTTAAGCCCATATTTTGAAGGCTACACCGGCAGCTTTGTTTTGTATGATCCTTCTAATGAACACTATCAAATCTATAATCGGGAAATGAGCGAACGAAGAATTTCACCTAACAGCACGTATAAAATTTATTCGGCTTTGTTTGCCTTAGAGGAAAATATCATTTCTCCAAATAACGATGAGCAGGCTTGGGATGGAACCGTCTATCCCTATGAAGAATGGAATACGGATCAAGATTTATCTACGGCCATGAGTCGTTCGGTCAATTGGTATTTCCAAAGCTTTGACCAAAAAATGGGGAGGGAAAAACTACAAGCCTATATTGGCCAAATAAAATATGGAAACGAGAATCTATCAGGGCAATTGGACCGTTATTGGATGGAATCTTCATTGAAGATCTCGCCGATTGAACAAGTGGAGCTATTGAACGCATTAGAGGAAAACGCATTTGGCTTTAAAGAGGAAAGTATTCGAGCTGTAAAAAAGTCGATTTTCATTAGTGAGCAGGAAAGCGGTCGGCTGTACGGTAAGACGGGTACGGGGATGATCAATGGGAAGAATGTTAATGGCTGGTTTATTGGCTTTGTAGAGCAAGACGATCATACTTATTATTTCGCAAGTGCTATTCAAAATAAGAATGGACAAGCAAATGGAAGCAAAGCGGCGGAAATCGCCATCCGAATACTGCAGGATAAACAGATTTATTAATGCAGCCCATGAGCAGGAAGCAGTATTTTATGTAACCATGATGCCGAAAAATTCAAGGGAGGAACTAACATGGCCAAAAGTAGTGAAACCAGCAACAAGAAGGAGCTGTCACCGGAAGAACGAGAAGGATTACTCAAAACATTGAAAGCCCGTTTCGAGAAAAACATGAACCGACATGAAGGTTTGGAATGGGCTGACGTACAAGCAAAGCTCGAAGCTTCTCCTGAAAAACTGTGGTCGCTCCATGAAATGGAGACGACCGGCGGCGAACCGGATGTTGTTGGACATGATGACAGGACGGGCGAATACATTTTCTATGATTGTTCGGCGGAAAGTCCTAAAGGCCGCAGAAGTATTTGTTACGACCGTGAAGCGTTGGAGTCGAGGAAGGAACATAAACCGAAAAATAATGCCGTTGATATGGCAGCCGATATGGGCATTGAGCTTCTAACGGAAGAACAATACCGGGAGCTTCAGAAGCTTGGAAGCTTCGATACGAAAACATCGAGCTGGGTTCAAACACCTGCCAATATTAGAAAGCTCGGCGGGGCAATCTTTTGTGATCGCCGCTACGACACGGTCTTTGTATACCACAACGGAGCAGAATCCTATTATGCTGCAAGGGGATTCCGCGGCTCGCTACGGGTCTAAACAAGAACGCCAGGATATTTTCCTTTTCTGAACAATTAGAAGATACGAATAATAAAGACGGTTTTCATCGCCAGTTTTCGGGATGAGGGCCGTTTTTTTCTTTATTAAGCAGGCACCTTTAATCCGGGAAGTCGTCCCCAACTTCAAACCGCTTAAGCTTTTGCCGGCAGAAAACAAGTATTCATCCATTGTACAAGCAGAGATTACCAGAAATATATATCAAAAAAATATGTTTACACATTATATTATTTTGATATAATAAAAACGATCAAAAGAATAAGGAGGAATTATGCTATGTTCAAGAGTGGCAATGTGACGGTGATGGTAGCGGATATGAAAAAGGCGGTACAATTTTACATCGAGACTCTGGGATTGGAGCTGCAGCACGAAGGGGATGGGCATTTTGCACAGATCGCAGCACCGGGATTGACGATCGGACTCCTGCATTTGGCCGGAGAACAAGGTTCGGAGCCGGTAAAATCGGGGAGCATGTCCATTGGGCTTGAGGTAGAAGAAATGGGGTCAGCCATCGCGACACTGAAATCCCGCGGCGTAGATTTCCATGATGCTGTGGATGGCAAAGCGGCCCAAGTCGTACACTTCAGCGATCCTGACGGCAATACTCTCTACTTGGTTTGCAATCGTTAAGCCAATGAGAGAAAAAGAGACAGCGCAAGGGAGCCTCCGCCCGGCCCCGAAAACCAACGTTAACCTGGTCGTCGCCGGACTGCTGGCGGCGATGTTTATTGGCGCGTTGGACGCGACCGTCGTCGCCACCGCCACGCCGCATATGATCACGGATTTGCATGGCGAGACCCTGTTCAGTTGGGTGTTCGCGGTTTATACGTTGACCACCTGCGTGGCGACGCCCATTTTCGGCAAGTTGGCCGATTTGTTCGGGCGCAAAGCCGTGTTCGCGGCCGGCATCGGTTTATTCGTGCTCGGTTCCATATTGTGCGGGGCGGCACAGTCGATTGCGGAACTCATTTGGTTCCGGGCTTTGCAAGGATTCGGTGCCGGGGCGTTGGCCCCCGTATGCTTTACGATTATCGGCGATTTGTTCTCGGGCAAGCAGCGCGGCAAAATGATGGGTGTCTTCTCGTCCGTCTGGTCCGTGGCAGGCCTTCTCGGTCCGCTAATCGGGGGCTATTTCGTCGATCAGGTGTCGTGGCGCTGGATATTCTACATCAACGTGCCGATCGGCGCCGCCTCCCTGCTGCTGGTCATCGTATTTTTGCATTAACCGATCGAGCGCCGGGCGAAAAAAATCGATTACCTCGGTGCTCTCATCTTTACCATTTCCTTCTCCACGCTGCTGTATGCACTGCTGAGCGGCGGGTCCGACCATTCATGGGATTCCCCGTTGATTGTGGGGCTGTTCGCGGCGTCCGCCATATTATTCATGTTGTTCCTATGGGTTGAAAAACGGGCGGAGGAGCCGATGATGCCGTTGTCGATTTTCCGCATCCGCGTATTGAACGTGATCAATTTCAGCGGTTTTCTGACGTTCAGCATCACGACGGGGCTGACGGTTTACTCGCCGATCTGGATTCAGTCCGTGCTCGGAAATTCTGCGACAAGCTCCGGCCTGCTCGTCATGCCGATGTCGCTGGCCTGGCCGCTCGCTTCCAACATCGCCGGCAGGCTCATGTACCGAATCGGGGTGAAGGCATCGATTGTATTCGGTTCTTCTCTCGTAGTGGCCGGCTCCATCTGGCTTATTGCGCTTCAGATGAACTCGCCTTACTTATACTGGATTGGCATCCTTGTTCTAATCGGGCTGGGGATGGGCTTCGTTGCGACACCCTCGACCGTTGCCGTGCAATCGGTCGTAGGCTGGGAACAACGGGGGGTCGCCAACGCTTCCAGCATGCTGTTGCGGGCGATGGGCCAAACGGTCGGCATCGCGGTGTTCGGCACGATTTACAACCAGCATGTGACAACGCTTGGCTCCAAAACGGAGCTGGTTGCCGGTATGCATGCCGTTTTTCTGCTCATATGCGGTATTGCGGTTGCGAACCTGCTCGCCGTGCAGCTACTGCCGAAACACCGCAATGTAATGGTGCAGCAGACGTCGGCGTGATAGTGGAGCGAACGATAGGCCGGGATCGGCCGCAAACGACTGGACAAAGCCGCGAAAACCGCGGCTTTTCTGTTATTTCAGGCAGCCGTATGTTATACTGTTCTTTACTTAAAAGCAGTAGGAACTTATAAGGGAGGCCTTTCGCGTGTACGAATTGTTCATACTCGGCGAATTGATGAATAACCCGATGCACGGCTATTTGCTGCATCAGATTTTGAACGGAATTGTTGGACCTACGCGAAAAGTCAGCTGGGGGGCGATTTATCCGCTTATCCACGGCATGCTTGCAGACGGGCTGATCGAGCAGGTCCCCGATGAACAACCGGAGGGTGCCAGGCAGGGAAGAGGAAAGAAGATAAAGATTTATAAACTTACAGATGAAGGCAGAATACGTTTTTTTCGGTTGATGGAAGAACCGATTCCTTATTCGCCGGATTACGAGCTGCATTTTTATACTAAATTGAAGAATTTTGGTCTGGTCAGCAAGGAATTGCAGTTTTTAATTTTACACCAATACAAGGACTACCTGCGGTATGAAATCCGCCATGAGGAAGAACGGTTGGAGTATGCGAGCAAGGATGAGCGGATTCCCGACGGGGAGCAGCGATACATTCTGATCTTCTTCCGGCATCGGTTGGAGAAGCTCCGGTTTGATGAAGAGTGGGTTTTACAGTTAATCAATAGCCACCGAGTGGAAGGAACAGGGCCTGAACGGGAGTGAAGCAGTCCATGCGTGCTATGGTGGACTTTTCTTTTTTTAGGAGGAGTTATGGAATTCATTAACAATCTACTTGTAGAGCTCGGAATCCAAGCAGATACAGCTGTTTACCTGTCTAATGCGATCATGATCGTTGGAATCAGTGCGCTAAGCATACTAGCAAATTTTATTACCAAAAAGATTGTTATAAAAGTCCTTAGTCATTACATTAACAATAACCGGTTCAAGTGGGACAATTATCTTCTGGAGCGGAAGGTCTTCCAGAAGCTCTCTCATGTGGTTCCCGCCCTTATTATTTATTACTTCTCTTTCACCTTCCCCACCTATCAACAATGGATAGAGAAGGGTGTCGTCATCTACATGATCGTGGTGATGATGCTGGTACTGGACGCTTTTCTTAATGCAATGAATGACATTTATACCACTTACGAAATTTCCAAGGTCAGACCGATCCGGGGATACATTCAGGTCGTAAAAATTATTATTTTTATCATTGGCGGAATACTGATTATCTCCAACCTGATTGGCGAGAGCCCAGTCATTCTTCTAAGCGGGATCGGCGCATTATCAGCGGTCATTATGTTGATTTTCAAAGATTCTATATTGGGCCTGGTAGCGGGAATTCAATTGACTTCCAATGATATGGTGCGCGTCGGGGATTGGATTGAGATGCCGAAGTATGGAGCGGACGGAGATGTTATCGAGATTTCCTTGGTCACGGTTAAGGTTCAGAATTGGGACAAGACGATCACGACCATTCCGACTTATGCGCTAATCTCCGATTCCTTCAAAAACTGGAGAGGCATGCAAGCCTCCGGTGGTCGGCGGATCAAACGTGCGATTCACGTGGATACGGGCAGCATTACCTTCTGCAGCCCTGAAATGATAGAGAAATTCAAGAAAATTCATTATCTTCACGACTATATCACCAAAAGAGAGATAGAAATTGAGCAGCATAACATCGAAAATGAAATAGACCGATCCAGCAAAGTGAATGGCAGGGCAATGACGAACATCGGTGTGTTTAGAGCCTATATCGAACAATATCTCGAGCATCATCCCAAAATTCATAAAGGAATGACACGCATGGTCAGGCAATTGAATCCGGGGGAAACCGGCCTGCCTTTGGAAATTTACGCATTCACGAATGATACCGCCTGGACGGTTTATGAAGGGGTTCAGTCCGATATTTTTGATCATATTCTTGCTGTTGCGCCGGAGTTTGGACTTCGAGTCTACCAGTCTCCAACCGGACATGATTTGCGGAGCGTGTTAAAGTCGGTTTCGTCCGAATAGAGGGCTTGCGAGGCCAAGAATCGAATAAGCGCAGCTTTCCATCAACTTATTTGAGAATATAGCATCTTGCTCATTGCAAACTTGTTGACAGGACGTTGATGAAGTCGCGAAAAATGATGCTTTATGCCAATGGTTACCCGTCGATTTCTCTTCTGTCTTTAGCCTGCTCTTTTTGTGGTATAATGGGAATAATGTGTCATTAGGAAAATGGAGAGGCGGTGAACGGTTTGAGTATAGACCGCGAAGAACTAAAAAGAATGATTGACCGAATCCCCGAACAAGACGCAATCGAAGTATATGATTTTATCGGATATTTGAATATGAAACGGGAAAGAGCCGTTCTGGAACAATTGGATGACGCATCACTCGCGGAGGATGCAGATCTCATTAGACAAATTGGTCAGAGTCGTGAAGATCGTGAACATGGACGGATATACGGTAAAGAAGCCGGACTTGATTATTTACGCAATAAGGTCAAAGATTTTGAACATGAACAAAACGTATAGCGTTTATTGGACGCAAACGGCTTTGGATGAGCTTAGCGGTATTCTTGCCTATCCACCAGATGTGAAGGAAAAGATTTTTCTGGACTCGTTTACCAGGTTGCTGTATACACTAACGCTCACTGCTAAACAAATTATGACAGGCGAATTGAGAGGTCTTTGGGCAAGACTGGGGCTTTATCAAGTTATTCTTGTGTTTGAAGTCGACGAAGATGAAGCAATTGTTTGGATAAATGGTATTAAACATAAGCGAGAAAATGTGTATTGGAAAAGAAAGAAGACTTAGTCCGGTAATAGTATAGTAATAAAAAAAACTATGCTTTGCTCCAACTACAGCATGCATCTGCATGCTGTTTTTTTGTGCTTGTAATGCTTGTAAGCCTTTCCATCCCCGCGGCGCTGTGCTAGAATCCCACATAGGTGAGATATGAAGCGGGCTCGGGTCTGCTTGTTTGCGGGAGGGGTCGCATGCTTGCTTTCTTAAGAAGACATTCGATACGTTGGCAGTTGATTTTTACAGGCATCGTTATTTTGCTTATGCTCATTGTTATTGTCATTTGGAGCTATTATCGCATCCTGGACATTACCTATGAACGAAATAGCGTATATACTCAAGAAATCATTACTACGATCAATCAAAATATTCTATCTAACGCGGATACCATCAACCGGATCATGCCGAATATAGCGTATAACGATACGGTGCAGCAATATTTACGGAACGAAGATCCGCTTGCCAGGTACGAGCTTTATTTGAAGCTGGAAAAATTGCTCGTGAACCTGAGATCGATGAAGCAGGGCATTCTTGAAATCGTACTGATTGGAATGAACGGCAACACGTATAACTGTATCAACTGCGAGAAGGATATTCCCTTGGAAGAGATTCCTGCGCGTACAACGGCCTATTACTTGGGCATCCACCCGCTTCCGGCCGGAGTTCCCCTCCATCTGAGATCAGCCTTTTCCGAAGATTATGTGATTTATGTCGGGGTGCCCGTTTATGATACCGCTACCGGAGCCGGAACCAAAATCGGATATGCGATTATGGTGCTGGACGTCAATGCGCTCGTACCGCATATGGACTACATGTCGCAGCGCATTACGGGAAAATTTTATGTTACAGACCGCAAGGGGATCATTTATGCGGGCAACAGTCCAACGGAAATTGGCCAACCGCTTCCTGAGACCTTAAAGATATATGAACAGGAAACTATTCCATCGACCTTTAAGCTTAATGGGGAGAACTCTGTCGTACATACGTTGGAGGTTCCCGAAATTGGCAGCAGGATCATAAGCGTTTTTCCGGTGAAGGAGCTGTTTCGTGGTCTGGAGGACGTGCAGGCTTTGATCATTGGAGTTTTTGCTCTGCTGATTGCTGTTTTGATCTTATGCTATATTTTCATCAGCCGGAACATTCTGCTCCCTCTTCGTTCTTTCCTATCCTACATCTATGGGATTCGGGCTAAAGGGCTTGAAAGCAGAAGCAACCGCATAGCAGTCAGGGGATATGCGGAATTTGACGTGATGGCCAACAAATTTAACTCGCTGCTGGACGAAATTGATGATTTGGTGGAAGAGCTGATCGAATCCCGAACTCATATTTTTGAATTGGAAATATTGAAGCAGCAGGCGGAGCTTCGCTTCCTGAAGAGTCAGATTAACCCTCATTTCTTATACAATACATTGGAAACGATGAAAGGGATTGCCCTGGCACGGGGGGTTCGGGAAATCCGCGATATGTCGGATGCGTTGAGCCGGATTTTTCGTTACAGCATCAAGGGAGAGGAGCACGTAAGGCTGCAGGAGGAAATCGATATTATTCAAGCCTACGTCCATGTTCAGCAAATCCGCTTTGAAGGACGCTTTAATGTGCAGTATGAGTTCGCTGAATCCACTTTAAATAATAAAATCATCAAGATGATCCTCCAGCCTCTGGTGGAAAATGCGATATACCATGGGATTGAGCCGAGTATGGTAACCTGTCGTCTTGTTGTAGGCAGCCGAATGGGCGATAACGGGCAGATGATCATGTGGGTGGAGGATGATGGTGTAGGCATGGAGGCCGCATTGCTCAACAGCATCAGGCAAAGCTTGCGGAATCAGGAAACGGGAGGAGAACTCCTCCCTGTTTCCCCCTCCAAGCATATTGGTATAATGAATGTGCATCGGCGACTTCGTATTGCCTATGGAGACGGGTACGGTATCTCATCCATTGATAGTTTGCCGAACGAAGGGACCAAGGTGACCCTCTGCATTCCTGTAAAGGAGAAGATTTAGATGTATAAGGCTATGTTGGTTGATGACGAGAAGTGGATTCTGGAGAGCTTGAAGGGAACGGTTGATTGGACGGAGATCGGCTTCGAAATCGTCGGGGTGGCCGCGAATGGCATTGAAGGCTATGAACGCATTACCGAGCTTCGGCCGGATGTCGCCTTTATCGATATTCGTATGCCGGGTATGAATGGGATCGAGCTAATCGGGAAGCTGAAGGCTGCCGAAGTGGCTACCAAGTTCATCATTGCCAGCGGTTATGCGGAATTCGAATATGCCAAACAGGCGATGTCTTACGGAGCTGTCGGCTATTGCTTGAAGCCCTTCAAGGAAGAAGATATTATGGAGGCTCTCCTGACCGTCAAGAATTCGATTGCTAAGGAACGGCAGGCATTGCGCCATGAACTCGAACGGCTTCGTGACCAGGGAGATATGACGCGGTCCTTGGATTCGGGTGAGATAGAACCGGCGCTCGATATGGCCCCGGGCGCAATGGATGTAGCCCTCCCCAATGCTGCGGATGCAGTGGATACGGACGGCAAAGAGACGCTTCGGCTCATCGTGCGGCATATTCATGAACACTTTCGCGACAATCTGACCATTCAGGACATTGCCAGACAATTTTACTTGCATCCGAATTATTTAAGCTCATTGTTCAAGAAGGAGCTGCAGGTGAACTTCACCAAATATTTGACCGATTTACGCATGCAGCACGCTTGCAAATTGCTTAAAACGACACAACTGGCGGTTAGCGATATCGCCATGCAGTCTGGTTACAAGGAGTACTATTACTTTGCAAAAACCTTTAAGAAATATACAGGACAGACGCCTACCGAGTTCCGCATCGACTAATGGATTAGTCGCGAGCTTGGTTTTTTTAAAAATATAAGAAAGTATAAGTTTTGAGAGCTTATTTAGTTCCTTAATTAAAACCGAACGTTTTAGCGGATAGCTCTTCTTTCAATTAAGGCGCTGCCCCAAAATCCAGTTTGCGATTTTTCAGCACCGCTAGCACCGGAATTTTTCGTTTTATATTAAACTTTTTTGGGCAACCCCGGATCGTCTACCGGATGGTGTAAAAGACAAGCAAAACTGCAGGTCTTTTTTTGGGAAAAACCGCGAAGCGCCCTATTCTAAAGCGATAATGCACGTCTTTTTGGAGAAAAGTCGCCACATACCGATTCTAGAGCAATAATGCAGGTCTTTTTTAGAGAAAGCTACGCAATGCCCTATTCTAGAGCGATAATGCACGTCTTTGGAGCGATTTTTGCGAAATGGCCCCATTTTGTGAAAAAGACCTGCACATTTGAGCGTCTTTCGCCTTTTTTTGGAAAAGGGCACGATTTTAATGTATTTTTGCTCGTCTTTTGTGATGTCTTTACCGACCCGAATGCGACGTTGGCTTTCCCTCAGGGCTCCGTTAGGAGCTTTTTTTATCACAATCAGAATTTATAAGTTATTGCGTCCTGAATAACTTCAAATTCTATTTGGCGATAAAAACATCCTTTAAACGCGGTCGCTCATCCATGAAATACTCCGTTAGGAGCTTTTTTTATCGACAAATGCATTAGAAATTTCCATACTTTACGTGAGATAAATCCATAGGTACTTTACCAAGGCTCCCTTACAATAATGCTGAAAGCGCTTAAAACAAAAACGAAATGAGGGGATACGGATTGGGTCATAGCAAGAGCCTGTTAAGGCGGATGTTCGAATATAAATATTTCTACATTCTTGTCGCTCCGCTGCTTGCCTATTACATCGTCTTCGAGTATGTACCGCTCTACGGCCTGATGCTTGCGTTTAAGGAGTTTAATTTTTCCAAAGGGATTTGGGGGAGTGAGTGGGTCGGCTTAGCAAACTTTCGGGAAATTTTCTATCTGAACGATTTTTGGATTGCTTTTCGGAATACGGTCATTATAGCGTTCGGCCGACTGCTGTTTGAATTCCCCGTGCCGATCGTTGTGGCGATTTTGCTCAATGAAGTTCGCACCGCCCGGTTGAAGAAGTTCTATCAAGTCGTTTATACGTTTCCTCATTTTCTATCGTGGGTCATTATCAGCGGAATTCTGATTAACTTCCTGGGGACCTTCGGGGTATTGAACCAGCTTCTCGACATATTTGGATTCCAAAAAGTCAACCTGCTCGTCGACCCGAGTTCATTCCGGGCTCTTATCTTCAGCAGCAGCTTGTGGAGAGATATGGGCTGGGGAACGATCATTTACCTCGCGGCCATTGCGGGGATTAACCCCTCCTTATATGAAGCGGCCAGCATAGACGGGGCGAATCGTCTGCAGCGGATGTGGCACATTACTTGGCCGGGATTGAAGAGCACGGTCGCCATCCTGTTCATTCTCAATGTCGGTGCGATGATGAGCTCGGGGGGAGGCGGATTTGATCAGATTTTCAACCTGTATAATCCCGCGGTTTACGAGAAGGCGGACATTCTGGATACCTATATATACAGAAGAACTTTTTCTGTGGGAGAAAGCTTCGGCACGTCAACCGCCGTCGGCTTGTTCAAATCGATTATTAATTTTGTCTTGTTATATACGGCGAATAAAGCAGCCAAACGTCTCGGACAGGAAGGATTATTCTGATGAATCGGAAGAATACATGGACGGATTACGCTATTCACGTATGGTTAATGCTGTTGGCTTTGATTACGATCTTGCCGTTCTACAACGTGCTGATTACTTCTTTTGCAGACCCGGCCGCGGTGGTCAAGCAGCAATTCTATCTGATCCCGACCAGCTTTAATCTGAGCTCCTACGAGATATTGTTGAAAGGAAGCTATATCGGCAGAGCATTGACAAATTCGCTGATCGTCACTTTGGTAGGGGTAACCGTCAACATGCTGGTAACGACTTGCGGCGCTTACGCCTTGTCGAAGAAAGGCATGCCGGGCCGAAATGTAATGATGTCCGGGGTTATTTTCGCCATGCTGTTCAGCGGCGGCTTGATTCCATTTTACTTGACGATCAAGAACTTGAAGCTCATTAACAGTTATGGCGCCATGATCCTGCCGGTGGCGGTAAGTACCTTTTTTCTGATCGTCATGATCAATCAGTTCCGCTCCATTCCTTCGGAGCTGGAAGAATCGGCGAAGATGGACGGCGCCAACGATATCTTTATTCTGTTTCGTATCGTTATTCCCATATCGAAGCCGACGATTGCAGCGATTACACTCTTCTATGCCGTCGCCCGCTGGAACGAATGGTATTACGCGATGCTATTCATGACGGATACGAAGATGTATCCCATGCAATTGTTCCTGCGAAATATGCTGATGGACGTTACCAAAATGGCCAGGGACGATATGGGCGCATCTATGGTGGCCCAGCTTAGCGAAACCTACCCGGACGGCCTGAAGATGGCCAGCGTCATCATAACGATGGCACCGATCATGCTGGTATATCCATTCCTGCAAAAGTACTTTGCGGCAGGGGTTACCTTGGGTGCCGTGAAGGAATGACCCGCAGTTTTGAGACGGATGTCTTAAAATAGACAAAGAATGTACAAGGGAGGACTATCGTGAACAAGAGCAAAAGAACGATTTTGTTAATGACGGCATTGGCTATTCTGCTTGCGATTATGGTTGGCTGCTCGAAGGATTCAAATTCGACGAATGGAAATGGGGGGAATTCCGGGGGGAGCGAGCAAACCGGCGGCACGGACGCCAATCCATTCGCCGAACACATAGACATTTCCGTATCCACGTTCAATATTGGCAAGGCGTTTCCGGATCGGAATTCGGACGAATATTTAAAGTGGATGGAAGAGAAGTTTAACGTGACGTTCGTAGACAAAGTGATCAGTTATTCCGATTATGTGGAGAAATATCAATTATGGAGCGCTTCCGGCGAATTACCGGACGTCTTCAGCCACGACATCATTAATTCCGACACCTACTACTCATGGATCAAGCAAGGAATCATTCGAGAATTGCCGGATGATTTGAGCGCGTTTCCCAATGTACAAAGAGTAATGAATCTGGATGAGACCCAAGCGCTTAAAGTGGATGATAAATTTTACATGATCCCGCGTCAGACCTACCAGGAATATGATCAATGGGCCGTGGAAAGATCGTTGGTGGTAAGAAAAGATTGGATGGAAAATCTGGGGCTGGAGGTCCCGGTCACGTATGAAGATTATTTAAAAATGCTCAGAGCCTTTGCCAAGGAGGACCCGGACGGCAACCAGAAAGACGATACGGTCGGTCTGACGTTCCGCTCCAACGCGATGCTGCTTCCGATCGCTACAGGGACCTTTGCCAATCTGAGCAATAGCTCCTGGGTCAAGGAGGACGGCAAGTATATCCCTTACTATGCTTCCGAGAGGATGTATGACGTCGTTCAGCAAATGCGCGAGCTCTTCACAGAAGGAGCCATCGACCCGGACTTTGCCATTATGCAGACGAACGACGGCATTGATAAGTTCGGGCAAGGCAAGGTCGGCGCCATCTCCATTCAAGCCACGCCGAATGCATTGAAAAATCTTAATAATTCATGGGATAAATATAACAAAGATGTCAAATTCGAAGATGTCATCGCCATTATTCCTGAATCCTGGGTAAGCCCCGATGGGAAGCGCTATCGCTATCAAGCTATCACCTTCTGGTCGGAAAGCTATTTCAGCTCCCAGGTAGACGACAAGAAGATGGAGCGGATTCTTCACATATATGACTATTTGCTGTCGGACGAATTTATGACCGACCGGTTTTACGGGATGGAAGGAAAAGATTACACGAAGCAAGGCGATAACTATAGCATCACTCGGGACAAGAATGAAGAGGGGGAATTTGTAAGCATAGGTTCACTCTATCCTTCATTTAATATGTTTGGGAGTCTTGCGGCCTGGTACCAGTGGATGGAGTTTACCGAAAGCGAAGCGGTGGATATTGCCTATGGAGCGGAGTTAGCCAGGATGTCCCGTGAGGAATTGAAGCATCGTATTGAAAAGTATAAACCGGTTCCGACCAATTTCAAAGTGGAGTTGCTGCATACGCCGGCTAAAGCGAAGCTGAGCGCGATTAACGTGGCGGAAGATATAATACGGATTATGCTGGCCAAGGAAGATCCGGTGGCCATGTGGAAGGAGACGGTTAAAGGGTACGATAATAAAGGACTGCAGAAAGCGATCGAAGAAGTCAATGAAGCGGTGCAAGCTCAAGGGTTGGATAACTGATATGAACAAATCTGAAGACATTCAAACGGGGATAGGGCGGACGGCATGCGCCCCGCCTGCTCCCGCTGCTTGGAAGCCCGGCACCTCCATCCAGCTTGGGGCAGGCGCTGAGCCGAATATGAAGCTGGAGGATTTACGGGACAACGGCGTGGGCTGCATTGAGCTGGCCTGGCCCAATGATGTATTCGATATGCTGGAGCCGGACAACCGGAATCGGTGTGAGGAGCTTGTGCGGCAAGCCAGGGAACTGGGCATTCATGTCTGGTCCCTGCATCTGCCCTATGGTACAGAGTGGGATGTCTCGGCGGTGGATGAACGACACAGGGAAGCGGCAATCGCCCGGCATCTGCAGTTGATGCACTTGGCGGCTGCATGGAAGATCGGCACGGTCATCCTGCATCCAAGCTGGGAGCCGATACCCGCTGCCGAAAGAAACGAGCGTCTGCAGGCTTGTCGAAGGTCATTGGCCCGTATGGCGGCCGAGGCTGAGCGGCTCAGCTTGCGGGTCGCGGTGGAATGCTTGCCGCGAACCTGTCTTGGCAATACGAGCGCAGAAATGAGGGAGCTTCTTGCAGCGGACGAACGGTTAGGAGTATGCTGCGACGTGAACCACCTGCTGCAGGAGGAACCGGAAGAATTTGTAAGAAAGCTGAGCTCACGCATCATTACGGTCCATATGTCGGATAATGATGGCTTGGACGAGAAGCATTGGTATCCGGGGGAAGGGGTCATTCGTTGGAATGACGTGATTTCCGCTCTGCTTGAATGCGGGTATCATGGCCCGTTCATGTTCGAAGTACGACCGGTTAGTCCTGACCGGCTTGGACAATGCTGGAGCCGTTTGATGAGTGATTATAGTAAAATAGGATTGAAAATAGCGGGAGGAGAAGATGAAGATGCCGCACCTATCGAAAAATGTTGACGTCAGCAGCAGTTATGTTGCTGTGACGGATCAAGTTTCGCACCGGATCATGGTTCTGAAGGCAGACGAATGGGCAAAGGGCCGGGAAGCCTCCGTTGTGTGGACTTGGTTTGCATCCGCCTCTAACGGATTTAAGGGACTCGAAGCTTCCTGGGGACTTCCTACCGATGCCAAAATCAGGTGGAATGAACGGCTTGGCGGCGGATATTGGATGGTCGTTACGGATTCCAGAGGATTGGCTGCGATCGTTCCCTACCCGCAAGGCGACAGCAGACAATGGGGATGGAATGTCGGAGGCAATCCCCACTCTGCCGAATTATTGCCGAACGGAAACATTGCCGTAGCAGCAAGTACGGGCGGTTGGGTGCGCATTTACACATCATCCCAGGGACCGGACTGTGGCGATTATGTGGAGTACCCGTTCCCCGGGGCTCACGGAGTCCAGTGGGATCCCGAGCGTCAGGTGCTCTGGGCTCTTGGCGATGATGATCTGGTTGCGCTAGAGATTACAGGGTCCGATGCGGCCCCGGTAGTTCGGGAAGTGCATAAGGTTGCCCTCCCGACGCGGTATGGTCATGACCTTCAACCGGTATACGGGAATACGGATCGACTCTGGGTCAGTACGGGGAGCCATGTGTATCAATATATCAAGTCCTTGAATGACTTCGATGAAAGCTATTCTAATAGCGATATGATTAGCCGGGCAAACGTTAAAAGTGTCGGGAATTTGCCTTCGGGTCAAGTCGTATCCGCGGTCCCGGATCAGGTGATCCGACCGGAGTCCGGAAGCAGCTCCAACGATTGGTGCACGGCCCGTATTGATTTCGTTAACCCCTCCATGACCGGCATTCTTCCCGGAGCGGGGATTTATATAGCGCGGGTTTGGAATCCCGATTACAATTAATGTAAACGAATCGAGACAGGGTATAACAATGCAAACAAGTGATTGATTATTATGATCTGATGAGGAGCGATGTTTGATGAGTTCATCCAAACCATCTGATCCCAGACAGACATCGAAAGTGAAATAATTACTTCATTAAAAAGGCTCACGGGAATTATCCCTAGACAATACAGACAAAAAGAGGTTGTCTCATAAGTCGATCTATGATTTTTCAAGCCCCACCTTGAGTTAAATTTAGCTGCTAAAAAAGGACCCCGTTCCCACTCACAGTGGGATTTGAGGTCCTTTTTGCTTTGTTTTTGGGATGTTCCTGTTTTATGTGAACGCTTTTGGAACAGCCCCCTTAAGTTATGCATTCTATTATTTCCGAAAAAGGGCGGTTAAGGTGCAGTTTTGCCTCTTAAAGATCCCCAAATATTGCAGGGCTCAATTGGATTGCATTTGTACACCTCAACCCGCAATTATGCGCAGCGTTCCTCAGTCTTCAAATTGAAGCTGGAATCTTTCCGGAACGATCTGGGGCTGCTTTCTTCCCAGCAAATGCAGAACAAGCTTGGAGACCAGCACGCCTGGCCCGAGGGCTTGTCCAACGCTGATCGTAGGAATAGTCTGCTCGCTTAGCCATCCTGCCACTAGCTCGGGAGTCGCATATTGGGGGAGCTGCTCGCTGTAGGAAGCCGCAGGAAAGGTCAGTTCCTTGGCTTGCTCGGGAGTAATGTCCTCCGGGATGCCGATGTATTGCTCCAGACTCAGGCCGTCGGGGGCGAAGGTCAATACGGAGGTCCCGAATCCAAGGGCTACCGCCGTAGTCACGAACAGCCCGTTTGCCCGCGCCGCTCTGTGCAGAATTAAAGAGTCGGAGAAGGCAAAATAATCGATGGCATCAATGACATAATCGGCCCCGGCGAGAAACTCCTGTACATTGCCGCTGTGCACACCTTCCGGAAAGGCGTCGATTTGCAAGTCCGGATTGATCGTAAGCAGATGCCGGCTTAGCGCTTCTACCTTCGGCTGACCAACGGTCAAATGAGTGGCGGCGCACTGCCTGTTTATATTTGATACATCGAAATGATCAGGGTCAGCCAGCATTAGCCGGCCGATCCCCATGCGGGCCAGCAGCTCCGCGGAGAAGCCTCCGATGCAGCCGCACCCGGCTATGGCAATAGAGGAGCGCTGGAGCTTGTCCATATCGGCTTCAGACATGATTCCCAGATTACGAATAAACTGTTCCTTCATTATAAGCTCACCCTTTCAGAGGCATTATTTAGCGGTGACATAAAAAATTCATAGAGAGAAGGTCGATGCTGCTGGAGGCTTGCGAGGAATTCGGACAATTGCAGAGCGCAGGGAATTGTCACGGAGCCAAGGTATACTTGCGGCTCGCCGACGACTTTTAATGGAAATTTTATCATCCGGGTCATATACTTGTACACCCTTTCGTCAATGCAGCAAATCCAATGGGTCAGCCCCGTATCCAAAGAGTACTGCAGGACGGTTTTGATCAAGCCCGCACCTACTTCATGCTGCGGCATTTTCGTAAACGCGCTTACCTCTGCAAATCGGGTTCGATCCAGCTGATTTAACTTCGCCATTTCGAGATCGTAAATACGGAAATGCTTTATGGTAGGCAGCTCCTCCAGTCTGTCTTTAATGAGACGCGTGACCCCCACAATCACACCGTCTTCCGTTTGCGCAGCAAAATAAGTGGAGAGCTGCTCGTAAGGGTCGGTTTCATCCTTCTTGAAAAAACCGATTTCCTCATACCTGTCATGATGGAGACGAATGGCCTGTTCCCGCACCATCCCTTTGGCTACGCCATACTGATACCGTGTTGTGTCCTTCATTTTTCAACACACTCCTTATATTTTTTTGAGTGATTTGCACTCCACTCGAGTATAGTTCAAGTTGGAAAATCATGTTACAATAAGCTATACGACGCTATGAAAAACAGGGATGGTACGTACATATGCTGCCAACAACGGACAAAATGATCATGCTTGGCAATTACTATAAGATCCACAATGAGCAGGTAAGCACCAAAATATTGAATGCTACCTTCTTCTATTTATTGCTGAGCATTGTTTGGAATTCCGCATTTCTTCTTTTTAGGCTTCCGTTTTCACGGGCCAACCTTCTTTTGCTGCTATCGTGTCTAGGGGCCTGGTTCATTGTGGTAGGGGGCAAACGACTCTTACGTTTGTCTGCCAATATCTCTATGCATCTGGTTTTGCTATTTATGATCTTAGTTGTCTGTTGTCTATACTTCGGCTCCGGATATAGGGAAGCGTGGGGATTTTTCTTTCTGATTCCGCTGATTTCCGGTTTTTACGGAGACCGGTTCGTGCTTATCCTTTACTCTCTGCTCGGGCTCTTGATGATGATATTCGTGGGGCACCAATACCCGATTGTTTCCGGCATTTTTGACTCTATTGATTTGTCCAACCGCATTCTGCTGTATCTTATTATCGCTACCTTCAGCCATCTGCTGCTTAAACAGCTGAATCAATTGTATGAGGCGCAGGTTACTACCATTATGGATTCGGCGGACGCCTCTATTAGGCAAGTGGTCAAGACGTTTATCATTGCAGTGGAGGCCAAGGATGCGTATACATTTGGACATAGCGAGCGCGTCAGCAAGTATGCCATTGAATTGGCCCGCAACCTTCCCGAGTACTGGGATAAGAAGAAATTGCAGTGCTTGTATTTGTCAGGACTGCTTCACGATATCGGTAAAATCAACATTCCGGAGCAAGTATTAACTAAATCAGGAGCTTTAACGAAGGAAGAGTACGATTTGATTAAATCTCATCCTGTAGTTGGGGGGAGAATGGTTGAAAAGCTGCCCATGCTGGGCTCGCTCAAACCCGGAGTTCTATATCATCATGAAAAATGGGATGGGACCGGTTATCCTACCGGCATCAAGGGCGAAGAGATCCCGCTGGATGCCCGTATTTTAGCTATTGCCGATGTCTTTGACGCGGTCACCTCCAGACGCTCTTATCGAGAAGCAATCTCTCCTGAGGAGGCCTTCAAGATTATTGAGCAAGGCAGCGGCACCCATTTTGACCCTTACTTGGTTGATAAATTGAGAGAAATTAAAGCTAAATGGATTGAGGTATATAATGAAGCTAGTAATGAAATCAAGGAGTTCGAGCAGTTGACTGAATTTTTATGACTTGGTCGAGAATACCAACCCCCGTCATTAGATTTTAAGATGAAACCAACGAAACAAGAAGAGTGGTACCACGAAGGAAAACCTATCGCCTCTTTACAGGCAATAGGTTTTTTTACCACATTAGAAAGTTTAAGTTCATTAAAGCATTAATATGGAACAACTTTCTAATTGGCATAAAAAGTTACCTTTAAAACCGGGTTATTCGTCTTCGAAGAGGCTCCGTTAGGAGCTTTTTTTATTCCCTAATTATTAAAATAGGTAAACGGAATAGGCCAATGGTATAATATTACATAAGTAAATGTTGAAGGGAATGCTACCATTGAATTTGCAGTTCGTTAATAAAATCGAAGCATGGCACAAGGTTGAATTTCTAACACCTTTCCAGTTCCAGTGGGATAAGGATGAAGATTATCTGATAATGGAAGAGAGACATATTCCATGGATGGACCATGAAAAATATCGTCTCCAAGAGACGGAAGAGGATACATTTCGTTTTACCGTATACTTAGGGGTTATGGACACTGAAGTCGTTATGCAATCGGTACGTAAATTTTTGCATGATGAAGAACAAGTCCTGGAGGATATAAATTATAAGACAAATACAGCCATTGCAGAGATTTCATTAGATTTTAACGGGAAATACGTAGCTGGAAGTTTTAAGTTATCGACGTTGCCTTTTGCACTTGGCAAGATGAAAAAAGGGGATTTTTATAAGGATTGGTACCATGAGTTTAATAAACTTCACGTACAGTTAAGTGAGATGGTTGAAAGAGAACTTCAACATACAGTCACTTTGGACAGAATGAAATTTATTCAGCAAGAAATTAGTGATTTTGTCAGATGGTCATCAGACTATTCTTATTTTATTGCAAAATGCAGGAAAGTTCCAAAACCTAAGCAGGAAGACAAAGAACAAAGTTCTTTAAATAGAGAGCCGGGGATTTTAAACAGTTTCTATATTAAAGATCTTGAGTTGGTGCGAAATAGTCTTAAATCGGAAGGAGTAAAGAGCGGCGGGCTGGTCCAGTTTTTAAGCGGTGAAGAGATTCCTCAAGAAAATCGGCAAGACATTCATCGTAATAAGGAAAAACTCTTCGAGATCCTTTCCCCTGAAAACATCCCACTAGGAAAATGGCCGGGAAATCCGGAACATTCTCTCAACTTAATGCAGCAGGCTGCAGTAAACCAGATATTTAAACAATTACAAGACTCAACTGGAATATTCTCCGTTAATGGTCCGCCGGGGACCGGAAAAACAACGCTGTTAAGGGATGTCATCGCCGAAATCATGGTTCAACGGGCTGAGCGCTTAGTAGCCTATGATGATCCGAAAAAGGCCTTTTCCTTCATCAAAGAAGCGGACGGTTCTATCAAGAAAGTGCAAAATTCTTATGTAAATACACTTTCTCCCGAATTATGCGGGTTTGGCATAGTTGTGGCGTCTTCGAATAACGGAGCCGTAGAAAATATATCAAAAGAGCTGCCCGATATTAAAGCGTTACATGAATCATTTTTAGAGGTTGAAGGGGCAGATTATTTCAGGGATATTGCCGAAAGAATGCACGGAGCCCATTCATGGGGGCTTATCTCTGCCGTTCTTGGCAATAGCGGTAATCGGTTTACTTTCAATACAAAATTCCTTGACCGGGGCAAAGATAAGGGTAAGCCGGGAAAATCCTATTTTCAAATTCATGATGAATGTAAGGCCATACCAGATCACGTACATATAGAGAAATGGAACAAAGCTAGAGAATTATTTAAACAAGCCCTAAAAAATGTTCAAGATTTAAAGAAGGAAGCGGTAGAGTTATATGAACTCTGCAATAGAAGTAATAAAGTCGAAGCGGAGATAAAGCATAGGCAGGATGAAATACAGTCCCTTACTTTGAAAATGGAAGAACTGAAAGAAAAGCATCAGCGATTAAACAGAGAATGTAGTGAACTGGATGAGAAAATTTACGATTTGAAGGAAGCGCTAGATTATCATAATAGGCAAAAAATTGGTTTTTTTGTCAAGTTATTTAGACGTAAACCCTATAAAGATCATTTGGCACGGGCAAATTTATTAAATAAAGATATATCTGAACAAATTCATTTAATTAGCCAAAAGAAATCTGATCTAAAAGCCGTAGAAGACAAACTTGCGCCAATATCTGATAAATCTATCAAGTTAAATGAAGAGCTTGCTCAACTAAGGGAAGAATTTGCGTCCATTGAATCGAGGATCAAGAACTCATTGCAGGAAAAACCGCGCTGTGTGGTTAGCTTGATGGATTTAATTCATGGCGATAATGATGAGATGCAAAAATCTTCTCCATGGATTACGCAAGAGTTTTCTGCAGCAAGAAGCAAATTGTTTTTAGCGGCTATGCATGTTCATGAATGCTTCGTCCGTGCATCGGTTTCGAAAATTATTGGCAATGTAATCCTTTTTAGCAAACTAAATTCACTTGATACTTTTGCGGAGAAAGAGGTTTTCAAACCTATATGGGATGTTATCAGCTTGATCATCCCTGTCGTTTCCACTTCATTTGCTTCCGTTGCCAGCATGTTTAGAGGTATTGGAAGTGAAAGTTTAGGATGGCTTATAGTCGATGAAGCAGGACAAGCGGTGCCCCAAGCTGCTGTTGGTGCCGTATGGAGAGCCCAAAGAACAGTGGTGGTTGGAGATCCAATACAAATTGAACCGGTAGTCACCTTACCGAAATCTGTCTTTAATGACATTAGGAAATATTATGAAATTACTCCGCACTATTTGTCCGAGAAAAGCTCTGTTCAGACACTTATGGACCTAGCTAATAAATACGGTACATTTCTTCAAAGTCGGTGGATAGGGTCGCCATTATGGGTGCATCGAAGATGTATCAACCCTATGTTTAAGATCTGTAACGAAATTGCATATGATGGCAACATGGTACTCGCTACGGAGAATCCCGAGGATAAACAAGCACCTCTTAAGGCAGAGGAACAGAGTCTGGTAAAGTTTCTAAAGCATATGGGTCCGAGTTCATGGTATCAAGTTCAGGGAGAGACGGATGTCAGACAATATGTTCCGGCCCAGGGCAAACTGGTTGCTGAACTGGTTAAGAAAGCATTTCAATACTTTAACGGACAAGTTCCGAGCTTGTTTATTATTACACCATTTACGGCTGTCAAAGAAGAACTCAAGTCTTTATTGAAAAATAGGTATGAAGAGTTAACTTCCTCTAAGATTAATAAAAAGCAGTTTCATAGATGGGTTAATGAATCGGTAGGAACCGTTCATACTTTCCAAGGTAAAGAAGCATCCGTTGTCATTTTTTGTTTAGGAGTTGATCATAAAAATCTGGGCCCGGCTTCATGGGCCACTAACGAACCTAATCTTATTAATGTTGCCGTTTCCAGAGCGAAATATCGCTTCTATGTCGTAGGAGATATAAATATCTGGGGGCCTTTGGAATATATGAAGATTGTTAGGCGCGAGTTAGCTTGCGAACAACCCGGGTAGAAAGGTATGGTCTAATAGATGCGTACAAGGTCTTCTGGTCGAATGCATCAAGGGGAAGACAGACAAAAGAAGCATAGATTTAAAGCAACTAAGGATTTAGTGGATAGCTGTCGAAGAATCAAAAGAATCATAGGCGAGTGTTTATGCAAATGTAAAAGGGACCGAAAGAGGGGGCTTCGGTCCCTATTTTCTTATTCAGCTTCTCTTGGTTTAAAGTATGACAGCAGCTCTAACATTAATGGTTTCGTTACGTTCCCTTGGGTCTGAATTTCGTAATACATACCGTCCTTATGGCCGCGCCATAGTTTATCTGAATAGTAACTCCATTCGATTTCTCCTATAATAAAGGTTTCTTTTGGTTGAGGAGGGGCATAATCGAGATCCGGTTCCCTTATTACCGCCTTTCCATTATCAACAAGTGTACTCTTCATTTTGGAAGAGAAAGCAGATTGGGGAAAATTCTCGACATCCCCTTCTTTGTATTGGTAGATAAATAGCACCCCCTGAGTTGAGAAAGAACTACCGTTCTCATGAATATCCGCCTCAGGCAAGCTGTAATAGATAGTTGCCCCCCGATCAGGATCAAATTTAACCAAATTTGCTTCCAAGCGTTCCTCTAAGCCAATGAATTCAGCAAATTCCGGAGCACGTTCCCTTATATTGTCGAGGGCGATTCCTACTTCTGTCGGATCATTTTTGGCATGGTTAATCTGGGAATGATCCGGTTGTACAACTGCCTCTTGTCTTTCTAAGACAATATATGCGCTAAGGAAATTTATTTGGCCTAGAGAAACTTTAACGGCTATTTTTTCACTTTCGTTTACCTTATCTATCTTATATAGAGGAGTGGAGGGTGCAAATTCGTTAGAGTCCCCATCCTGGACCAATTGCCAGTTTCCTGCCCGGAGAACCTCTCCGATTTGTTTGCCAAGTTCGGGTTCCTTTATTTGCTCCCCATTTGCTCTATAATAATGTCCGTCATAGACGACGTATTTGTTATGTTCCTGAGCTTGACTAGCCATGAAATTTGCTGCCCATACAGGTGCGGAAAGAATTCCTCCTATACCTAACGATACTATGAGGCAGCAAGCGACCGCTGCTTGACGCAGTCGTCTACGGCGTTTTAAGGAAATTAAAGTCGCACACTCTCTCCGCTCAGGTAAATTACGCAAAATCGCCTCAATTCCGATACGAACTGATTCCGGTACGGGTTCATATTCTTTCTTAAGATCATGTTTCAACTTTTTATCCAACATGTTTTCGATCATAAATCTTCCTCCTTCTGAACTTTTTTAAGCAGGTCCGCTAGTTGGTTTCTACCCCTATACAGCCTCGATTTCACTGTTCCTTCAGGTATTTCCAGTAATTCAGCAATTTGCTTTAGAGGTAAATCCTCCATATAAAACAGAATGACCGTTGTTTTTAGGTCTGGCTCCAATTCTTGTAGTGCCTCTTTCACATTCTCGAATGATGGTGTTGAAAATTCTGAAGAGCGAACCTTTTCCCCAATCTTATCCATAGGAGTAACTCTTTTTTTGTAAGTCAGGATTCGGTTGCACTCATTAATAAGAATACGGATGAGCCAGGTTTTAAAAAATTATAATGGACTAAGAAAATTAGACAGCAAAAAAGGAGTTTCTTAGTTGTATGGCAACGATGAGG
>NZ_JBHTIU010000041.1:0-59008 GCF_042677205.1 Paenibacillus residui | reverse complement strand
AGGAAACGACTGATATTGACGCCGATTCGCTCGCTTCTTAATGCTGTAGAACTTTTGACTGTCCAGGACCAATACAATTCCTGCCCATTATATTCTTTATCCGGGGTTCCCGCTTTTTGAATGGCCGACCCTCCCTTGGGCTGCAGGTTAATAGGTATGATCTTACCGTCGCCTACAAGGGGAAAATGAATTTCTCTATTGATCGTTTCTCCCACCAGGTCTTCCCTAATAGCGCTCCAAATCATGATTTTTCCGCCGACATTGGAACGATCTACATTTTGGTTAAACTTCATAGTAACAATATTTGTGCTTTTATCAACAGAGAACGTTCCTACACTCCCCAGATCAGTGGATAAAGGAGTATCTGGAATGTCGTTGTAAAGCTCAAAGTCTGATGGAAGCTCAAATTGATAGATTTCCCCACCTTGTAATCCATGATCATCTGGAAGCCCCCAACCATAATGCAGAACAACAACTGAACCCGGGACGATCCGACTATCCGGATTGTATACTGCATTGATGACCGTTTCTTCATCGTCTTCAGTTATTTTCACATCACTGAAGTAAACCGCATTCGTCACTGTGCTCCCAGTTCCCTGAAGCGGTACTATTGGATTGGCCAGTCCGGATATTGCAAAGAAAAAATTTTGTATAATCAACAAAAATGCTATGGCCAGAATATTCCCTTTCCTCTTCATATCTTTCCTCCATTGGATGGTTGTATGTACTTTCTCCTTCGAAAAAAATTGCTGAAATTCACCCCATCCCAGTCATGAAGCTGTGCCTTACTAAGATGTGGTCTTCCGGTTAATAAAGTATTCCTTCCTCTTAAAAACTGACGGGAAAATTCTGTTCCCCGGCCCTATAACGAACTAATCTATCCTCACAGCCTTGACAATAAGCCGGTGAGTTGGGTTATACGCCGGCTCGCAAGTAACGAGGGTCACCTCCTCTAGATCCGCATTATGATCCAACACGGATAAATCATCCGGCTCCACAAGGAACTTCGATGCGACGGAGTAGACATACGAGTCCTTCTGGGTCTCAATGACAATCTGGTCGCCTTCCTCCATCTCATCCAGACGGCTGAATTGTTTACCGTAAGTCCAGCTGCGGTGACCAGCTAACGCGAAATTGCCGGGCTGTCCTAGATGACGGTCCGTTTCGATAGTTCCTATCCCTGCTTTCAAGGTCTTTTTATCCGTACCTTCCAGTACGGTTTCGCGCAGATCAATCTTATCGATGGTGATGGTACCGAGAACAGCATGGCCGTCGATAGTGATCGTTCCCACCCCGCCCTCCTGAGAGGAGTCCACAGGGGGCTTGGATACAGGCTCTGAGGATAAGGGTTCAGAAGATTTCTCTTGCAGCAGATCCCACTGAGCCAACATTTCCAATTGTTTCTTCTCTTGAATATGCCGGTCCCACCACGGATAGAGAATAAGCACGATTCCCGCCATAAAAAGCAGTAAAATTGCCCCGCTTATCCATTTATTTTTAGTTATTTTGTCTCACCTTCCCACTCTTTAAGATAAAGGTAGCTTCCAATATCCGCTCCTTTCCCAATCCGGTAATATATCGACATATAGTATCAAGGTCCTCTGAACAAAAACTGAACAAAATAAAATAACCCGCTGGAACATTCAGCTGGTTATTAATGAAATGGTTATAAAATTTAGTCGATATGCCGGAAACCTAGTACACTCTCATGGCTTCATACTTGTCCGAATTTTTATAAACCGCTGCCGCATTGCTCTTACTCGAATCTATTGTAGTATCAATAGTCACCCATTCGTTATTTAAATAAACTTCATTCCAAGCGTGATATTCTGTTACGTACTGCGAATGACCCATAACCAATTTGGCAGGGATCCCCACACTTCGCAGCATAGCCGCAAATAGAGAAGAGTAACCGTAACAGATGGCTTTACCCGTTGTAGGGTATCATCAATATCCGGGATGTAACCGGCCGTAATCTGGCCAGCCAATTCGTGATCATAGCTAACATTATTAATTATATAGTCATAGATTGCTATTACTTTCTCTTCATCGGTCTTAAGATTCCGCGTTAATTCTTCTGCCTTCTTAACCGCAAGTTCCGCTTCCTTCCAAAAAACATTTTGGATAGAATTCAGGTAGATGATCTTCGAATCTTCCACTTCTAATTGAACGGAAGCCGATTGAATTGTCTTATATTTATTCCCGGATATATTCTCCATCATCGAAATATTATAGGTGCCATTGCCTAATTGCAGTGGGAACCACTCTATTTCTTGGGAATTAAGTAAATTATACGTATAGGTTTGGCCTTCCTTGGTTTACCACGCCATTCTGAACAAAATCTGAACAAAATTTCATTCTTGATCTATGACTGCCAGAATTTAATAAATTCATGGCAGTCGAACGATCATAGTACCTTAGGTACGTTAGACTCAGACTTTGCGTCCCATCCTTTCGAATGGTTTGCTATTGACATGGAACATTATGTAGTTAATCATGAAATGCGCAAGTGTACAGCCATTCTAATTCTAATGCATGTAGAGGAGAGTTCCACGATTTGCATTAAAACATATCAAACTGAACAATAACTGAACAATATATGGTTATTTTTCAAAAATTTTTTCTAAACTTCTTTCCAACCTTTTGTTTATTACGCCCACTTTATGGATGACAGGAAGCTTAAGGGAGAGGATTTCATGCTTGAGCAAACATGGAGTGAACGCTTGCAAGATTATGTCAAGCCCGTATTTGGCTATGCGCTGAACCGGACGGGAAACCGCCAAACGGCTGAAGATTTGACTCAAGAAATCTTTCTGCAATTATTGAAGACACTGGCCTCGGGAACATCGGTTAATCATCTGGAAGCCTATGTTTGGACAGTTGCCCGCTACACTTGGATTAACTGGCTGAAGCATAAGGGGAAGCACTCCATCGTAAGCAATGGTCTTCCCGAATTTCTGGCTGACGGCACCGCCGAACCTCTGGATCAATTGGTCCATCACGAGGCCTTCGACCAATTGCGGCGGGAGATCGCTTACCTATCCGAGCTTCAGCGCCGAGTACTCGTAATGCATTATTACGATGGTTTAAAGCAAAGAGAAATAGCCGCCGCCTTGAACCTTCCTGTCGGAACGGTAAAATGGCATCTTCATGAGGCCAGAAGAGAATTGAAGAAAGGAATGAATCTTATGCGTGTCAAAGGTGAGCTCAGCTTTAACCCCATTAGTTTCACCGGAACGGGGCATACCGGACAGCCCGGACCCGATGGAGAAACCGGAAAGTTCCTCCGAAGCGCCATTTCGCAGAACATCGTCTACGCCGCTTATCACAAGCCCGTAACTGTACACGAACTGGCCGACGAGCTGGGAACTCCGCCCCCTTTCATCGAGGATGAAGTCAGATACCTTGCGGAATATGATTTCCTGACCGAGGTTAGTCCCGGCAAGTTTCAAACCAACATGATTCTATGGAATACGACGCGGGAGCAGCTAGAAGAAACCTATAGTTTGTACAAGGAGTGTGCAGCCGAAGTTGCTGATCTTCATTTCCAGGCTTTGATGGATGTCCGCCGTTCCGTAGAGGAAACCGGAATTTACTATCCGGACAAGGACTATAACTTTCTGCTGTGGACCCTGCTGCCCAAAAACATTGGAGAACAAGGAGCCGCAGCCAAAGCCTTCGAGCTGAAGCAGGAGGAGATTCCGCTCCGGAAGGATGGAGGCCGGTATATTGCGACAGCAACAATAGCTCCACAAGATTGGAGCCGGGAGGAGCTGCCTTTCGACCTGCGTCACTATGAGATCTGCGGACCTATGATAAGAAACGGGGGAGGAGAGCTAGCCCTATGGCAACTAGATTCTTACTGGAGTAATAGGCCGGGCTGGAAGCATCTGCATTTTCAAGACGCCGAGCTCTGCCATGCTTTCTGGAAGGGGGACCTGCGGGATGAGACAGCATCTAACGAGCAGCTGGCACTACTTCTGGCCAAGCAATATGTCTTAAAACAGGATAGAGGCTATTCTTTCAATGCGGTATGGATCGACCATCCGGACATCATCGCCCGCTTGCGGAAGGTTATTCCTGATTTGTCCAAGGAATACAGGCCTATAGTAAGTCGGATCCATGAAAAGATGTACGAAATTACGATGCGCAATAAACCTAAACATATTGCCCCCCAGGTCGATTATATGAGCAAAATAAACGCCTTCGACGGCCAACTGATTCCATATATCTTAAAGCATTTGATAGACCGGAACCTATTGCAGCCGCCTAAACCGCACCAAAGTAAGTCAATTACCACTCTTGTGGGACTTATCCATTAAATCTTCGCGGGCCCTCGATGATCGGGGGCCTTGTACGTTAAGTTAAAGCGCTATCAGCTTGGGGAAACGGGATAGCGGGAAAGGTTATCGTGAAGCAAGTCCCTCTACCGGGTGTGCTCTCAACCTCGCATTCTCCCTCCATAGCTTTAATAATGCTGAAGGAAACCATCATGCCGAGCCCGGTGCCCTGTTCTTTGGTCGTGTAGAAAGGGGTTCCCAGCATGCGGATTTGTTCGGCACTCATCCCCTTCCCGGTATCCTGAATAATGATGACCGCTTTGTCATCCTTCTCCGTTAAACGAATCGTAAGATCTCCACCCTGCTCCATGGCTTCGATTCCATTTTTGATAATATTAATAAGCGACTGATGGAACTTCTTCCCTTGCCCTAAAATATAGATGTCTTTTTCATCGTTTTTGATCGTATGTACACCAATATTCCCCATACTGGCATAAGGCTGGATAACTTGGACAATGTATTCCAGCTCGCGGTTTAACTCCAACAGCTCTGCATTTTGCATAGAAGGCTTGGCGAAATTAAGATAGTCCGTAATAATATGCTCCGCACGGTCCAATTCGGCCAAGCTTATATTGATATATTGCTTTTTCTTTTCTTCACTGACTACCGTATC
Source organism: Paenibacillus residui (assembly GCF_042677205.1). Classification (NCBI taxonomy): domain Bacteria; kingdom Bacillati; phylum Bacillota; class Bacilli; order Caryophanales; family Paenibacillaceae; genus Paenibacillus; species Paenibacillus residui. The sequence continues at coordinate 54,055 of NZ_JBHTIU010000041.1, read as the reverse complement.
CCGCAGTAATTGAATGAATCCTCTGGTCACCGTAAGCGGGTTTCGGACTTCATGGGAAATGCTGGCCGCCAACTGGCTGACCGTTTGCAAATGCTCCACTTTGCTTAACTCGTTGGAGAACGTCCGCTCTAGAGCCATGCGCTCCAGTCTTTCCTCCAGAAGCTTGCGGTCTGTAATATCCCTCATGTATACCGCAATACTAACTACCCGACCCTCTATTTCATTAGGTACCATCATCACCTGGAGAATTAAACGGTTCCTATCGCTGCCGCTCATAGCCAGTTCAAACTGATTAGTTTCCCCTTCAGCTGCTTTTTGAAAGTAATAATGAAAGGCTTCCATTTCCCCGGACACCATAACTTCCCTGTAGCTGCGGCACATGAGCTCATCTTTCGGACAACAGAACAGGTCGGATGCAGCCGGATTGGCATAAATAATGTCGCCTTGGAGGCCCGTGACATAAATAGCGTCTAAGTGATTTTCAAATAGACCGTAATCGAAAGAAACATTCAGAAAGCCCGAATACTGGTTATTTTTCAAATCTCTATACCTCGCTTTACCAGAATGTCAAACTCCCTCCTAGAAAACTATAGCACATCCCTCCCGGGAAAAATTTAAAATTTCCGCAACCCGGGAAAAATCGGGATTTTAGCCCCATAAAAGATATAAAAAAGACTCCTATCGGAGCCCTATAAATCCCCTACCCCCTACAAATGCCAATAGGAGTCTTCGTTCTTCGCCACATTAACACTATAAAGATTCCTATGTGCAAGGATAAACGGCTATCGCCGTCCTTGGGACAGGCCGTTTACCGATGAAATATAAGAGCAGGTATAAGGTGAAACTTTCGCTTTCTTATATTTTAGAAAAACACCTCCAAGGCGTCCTTCTATTCTAGTCCTTCCCCGTTATCCAAACCCACTGCTGGTAAGGAATGAATCGGCTGCCGTTCCATTTCAATATATTCATAACATAGCCCAGGCCGTCGGCGTTATATCTGCCCGTAATACGCTGCAGGGCCATCAGCTCGTATTGCCCGTCGCGCTCCATATCTGCCGGATAGAGCCCGCTTAGCGGATTGACATCCCCTCGGATGGGCTCTTTCAATTTTCCATTGGCATCGTAAATTTCGGACAAATATTCTCGACCTTTGTAGGTCAAATCGATAATGTACGTACGCTGCGGAATCAGGCTCCTCACTTGCGCCTTGTAACCATCCAGATATTGAACGTCATATTTGTACTGCTCATTGTATTCCATGGCATCAAATAATTTGCGGGGCTGATTATTAACATAAGAAAACACATAGTCGTAGGTAAAAGCGCCGGATCCTCCCGAATCAATGCGGATCAATATATCTTCCACACCATCCCCGGTAAAATCGGCCAATGCCAGGGTAGGGTTATACCCTGCGTTCTGTTGGAGCGGAATGGGACGGCTTCTTCCTGTCCTCCCGTCTTGAATGAGTAGCGTAATATGCTGGATAAACGGACTATCCGGGCTTTTGCTGCCCGCCAAAAATATTCTATCGGGCACATGATCCCCGTTGACGTCCCCGACCTTCTGATCCAATATCCGCATGGCAGCGGTCGGATCGGGCTCCGGTCGCCTGTAGACTAAACCGTTAGCATAACCGTACATCGGATTCACCCCTCCGTTGAGTTTTCTGTAGGTTTAGTTTATGACGAGTCTATGGGCGATGTGCACAAGGCGGAAGCCCTCGAAGTATAGCTGAGGGAGGGTCGTAATTGGAACACACGACTCTGTTAGGTTGCCGATAAGCTTCGGGCCATAACGCGGGCTTATCGATCCATCGGATACGAATTCCTGCGATAATACATCCATTTCGGTCTCAAATCACCCGCTCACCCCTGGAACAAGAAAAAAGATGTATTTTTGCAGGCTTGTTACTGGACACGGAGTCAACCGACCAAAAGCATGCAGAATTGCAGGCTTTTAATTTCCGAAGCTATCTTATTGGCATGAAAAAGCAATCTCTAATACCTGGATTACCACATAGGTATCTTTAAGTTCTTTAAGGAGAAAAAAACGGACCCCCGCCAAGCGAGAGTCCGTTTCGATTATTCATTTCTTAACCCGGATCGTATCACGGCCTGTAAAGCGTGTGCCGTCCTGCAGTTGACCGTTCAGCACCATCTCCGCTTCCCCTTCTGTCTCTCCCAGCGTGGCGATCACTTTCTGCCGGTCGAACTTGAGCATCAGATCCCGGACTCCATTCCGGTCCCTGTCTCCAATTTCAATTGGGTGGGCTTGCGCCGCGATGCTGACTCCTCCTATGTTCAGACTGACAGAGGACGGATCAATCATGGACACTTCATGGGAAGACGGCAATTCTACGTACACCGTCATGGAATTCGCCCCTCCCTGGCTTTTCAGGTTCAAAGTGCGCGGATGGATCTCGACCGAAGCTTCCAATATTTCCGGCTCGGGCGGCTGTACCGAATGATAGATTTCTATTTCATTAATCGTCGGCTCTTTCTCCGTGGTAGAATTCATCCACAGTCTGAAATAGGACGAAGTCACCGGGGCGAATTCGATCGTCTTGCTCTGGCCGATGGTGGTCCCCTCGGTGCCGGGAATATCGATATAATTGATGCCGTCCTCGGAATACTGCAGCACATAGGAATTAACCCGAGGATAATCGATCTCCTTAATGATGACCATGTTATAAGTCACGTCTTCCCCGAAGTCTATGCCCAGAAATTGATCGGCGGTTTCCCCTCGCCCTGCCGACCAGCGGGAACCGGCATTCGAATCGAATGCCTTCGCTGCCCCATAACTTTCGTTCCACACAGAAGAGGCAAAATAGCTTCGGTTCGCTGCAAGATTCTCATTGCGGATTTCCACAGTCAGTTCAACGCTGCCGGAGCTGAATTCAAAAGTGAGCGTATGCAGGCCGAGCGGAAGCGACGCCAAGTATTCCTGCTTTAAGGTCACCGCCGGGCCATTGTCGATGTAATCGATCCCTTCGGTTAATTCACCATTCTCTCCTTGAATAGCGATAAGTGTATTTCCGTTTAACTTCATTGGAATCACACGGTCTCCCGAATTCCGGGGATAGATAATGGCCGATACTTCCAGCTCCGCCTTCTTCGGCGGCATGACACTGAGGCTCAGGAAAGCATCATTGCCTTGAGAGTAGGAGAATTTCAACGCATATTCCCCGACAGGCAGAGAACTCAAGTAAGCTTTCGTCAGCACAGCCGTCTCTCCGCTTACGATATAATCCCGCCCTTCGGTCAGCTTATGCGTTCCGTTAGCTATCGAAACGAGATTGTGCCCGTAAAGTCTCATGCGGATGGTCTGATCACCGTTATTTTGCGGGTACTCCACAAAGGGGGTGCTTATTTCCGCGTGGGCGGGAGGCAGACCGTCCCCAATCACCCCGATTTCGTCAAACGGGATCTTCTCGAATTCCGGTAACTGTGCATAGATCGGAGAATCGTCCCGCAATCCGAAATTACCGTTAGCCGGATCCACAAAGCCCAGTCCTTCTTTATCCGCATAGGCGATATTATTCTCGAACGTTCCCATCTCCATATTCCGGCTGTCGCCGGTGATATCACCCGTATTCACATATACATTGTTGCGGACGACATTTCGCTTGGGAAGCAGAGGATCGTCCTCCAATATATTGGGAAGGGTCGGATATCTCGCGCTCCAGATTTCCCCTTGGTAAGGAACCTGATTGAATTTGCTCATTAAGGATTCGTAATTTTTCTCGCCCGGCTTATAGCCCCGGTTCATGAAGGCAATGAAGGTCCCGCTGTCGAGAACGATATTGTTAACCACTACGTTCTCCCGTCCGTTAGCCAGCTTGAAGGCCTGCTTGCCGATATTATGAAACACGTTACCGCGCATCTCCACGCCGCTCATGTAATCATCGAGATAAATGGCTGCCGTGGAAACCCGCAATTGGCTGGCCACCATGTCGTGAAAATAATTATAGCGAATGATGTTGCCCCGCCATACGAAGCTTCTGCCGGAATAGATGGCGGACGCATCGGCCGTTTCTTTGACCACATCAAAGATATCATTATATTCGATGACATGGTCGTTGCCCCGGAATTGAATCGCAAAGTGAGGGGCATTATGCAGGTTGTTATAAGCCACACGATTGCCGACGCCGTTCAACTCTACGGCAGGGGTATACGTCAGCTTGATTCGCGAATAATTCGAGATGTCATTGTTGACCGCATAATTCTCAGCAGGCGTCAACGTCTCGAAATCGCCCCCGTCCAAGCGGATTCCGCCGTTCCCCATGCTGTAAATCAAGCTGCCATATACGCCGTTATTCTTTCCTCCATAAACTCTGACGGCGTACCCGCCCATTTTGCTGATTTCGCTATATTCGATACGATTGTTTTCTCCTCCGGTGATCTCAATGCCGTTGCCACGGCTCACTTCCATATTCAGTCCGCTAAAGACGATATTCGACGTTTGGTCCATCCGAATTAAACTGTCTTTCATAAGCGAGAGCTGAACTTTCCCTTCTCCCAGCGGGGTGGGCGGATAAAGATACAAAATGCCCGTTTCCCTGTCCAGATACCATTCTCCGGGCGCGTCCAACAGTTCCAAAATATTATAAAAATAAAACCGCTGGTCTGCTTTCATGGCATAGCTCGAGGTGTTATCGGTTTCAATCGTCTTCCGCTCGAAATCTATCGATTTGATATGCAGGTCATTGGCGAACCAGTCATTTCCCCAATAACCGAGCATCCATACGTCACTATTATTAATCCATGGATTAGGAATTTGATCTTTATAGGTAAACGTATAGCCCGGGTTAGCTTCATCCGGTTTAACCAGCACCTGATCTACTTGGGTAAATCCATGGTTGGGCCAGCGGGCCAGTCCCATCACATTTCCGTTAATAAACAGTTCCGGAGCCACATCCAGATTGTTCCCCAGTACACCATAATCGGTTATACCGATAGACTGTAGGTCCAACTGAAGGACATGCTCTCTCGCTCCTTGCGGAATTCGCTCCAACACAGCCGCATCCGTTACCGGCTTGAACCGGGCCGCATCCAGGGTATCCCCTCCGGTGAAGATCACCTTCTCTCCTTCATACGCTTTGTATACGATCGGCGCTCCCGAAGCTCCCGAATCGCGCTCATCCAATTGGAAGGTATGCGTGAAACGATAGACCCCCTCCCGGATAACAATTTCAACCCCTCCTGCAGGGAGTCCCTCCCCGCTCTTCAAAGCGCGAACCGCATCCCGAGCTTTCTCCAGAGTCGCAAACGGATGACCGATAGAGCCATCGTTGGCGTCTTTTCCATCCTTGGCTACAAAGAAACGAACCGCCGCATGATCCTTCGCCAGGGCGGATTCGCCTGGACCGCTAACCACAAAAATAGCGCACAATGCCGTAAACAGAACCAGACCCTTTAACAACAGCTTGTCTTTCATAAGATCCCACCTCTCCTCTTTCGGTAATGTACCTCCGTTCAACGGTTTTTCCAAACCGTTATGAATCGTCCTCCTTTCCCCGTCCAAACTGAGTGCCGTCTTTCTTCTCCTCCATTGTATGGCGCTTTCCCGCACGGATAAATTAGCTATCCTAACCTTTTTTGTTGTTAAATTAACTTGTTCATACCCGGCTTACGGGTTTGTCCGCTCATCAATACTCACCCGGTTTCTATATTCCGAGGGAGAGAAACCGACACTCTTCTTGAACGCCGCCGAAAAATAAGAGCCGTCGTTAAATCCCGCCCGGCAGGCGACTTCATTCACCGCAAGGTCGGTAAAGGCCAGCAAATGCTTCGCTTCCTCCAGCCTTCTTTCATAAATGTAGCGCTTCGGCGGCATCCCCAAATGCTTCTTGAAAAACCGAATAAAATAGTTGGGGTGGAAGTGGGCGGTCTGTGCCAATTCTTCTATCGTCAGTTCCTGAGTCAAATGGGTATCGATATAGTGAATCGTATCCAGCAGCTTTCGAACGGACATCATCTGAGGGGTATCGTCCTTCTCCTCATAAGCTTGATCGATAAAATACGCGATGATTGCAAACAGTGCGGAGTATATTTTGAGGGTAGTGGCCGGACCGCCGTTGGCACGATGATCGGATAACTGCCGGAAATGCTGCTGCAGCCCTGCGGAGGGATCCGCCTTTACGACTTTCGGAAGGTCGAACAGATTAAATAAATGCACAAACTGGATATTCGATCGGAAATGGCACCAATACATCGTATAAGGGGTGCCTTCCGTCACGGAAAACGACTGCAGGACTCCCCCCGGGATAAACATCAGTTCCCCCGGCCGGGGAGTGTACTGCTCATTCCCGAACTGAATCCAGCCTTCGCCGTCGCAAATATAGTACAGCTTGTTATAGGACGGAGCATAATTAAAACGCTTCCAATCACGTCCGCAAACAGAAAGCTTCGCATGAAGCAATTCAATCCGCAGCTTGGAAAGATAATCGTTAAGCCACTGCTTCTTGTCCTTCTCCATCATCCATTCACCTTCCTATTCAGATAGGTCTAGCCTCTGCTCGCCCATACCGGACCCGAAGAAGAAACGGCCGTCACCGTCGTTGTGCAAGAAGGTACCGTTTCTCGATGAAATATCATTAAACCGCTATCGCCGTCCTTTGGACAGGCGCGTTTACCGATGAAATACATAAGGTGAAACTTGTCCTTTATATTTGAAGAAAAGACACCTGACCGGTGTCTTTACCCAATAGTTCCAACGGGTAAACTGCCTTACTCTGATTGAATAGCAGCCGCTTTCTCCAAGAGCATGACGCCGCTTAACTGGGCACTGAGATCCAGCGGTAAGACAGGTGGAAGTCCCCAATAGGTCCCGAATAAGATACGCTCCCCCTCTTGCGCATGCTCCCACGCCTGTTCCGCATGATGCAAGATGAACGGCGTCAACGCTTCCTGCGCAGGATCGGCTGCTGCCAATTCCGCCAAATAACGAATAAAAATCCCTTTAAACAACCCTCCGTCCCCGGTTCCCTCATCGCGCAAGAGCATGGAAGAAGAGTCCGTTAATCTTCGCATGGCCTCCTCTGCCGTTCGTATGGCCGAATCCAGAAAGCTTCGCTCCTTAGTGATCCGGTACAGCTCTACCGAGGCGCCTATATAGGTCCCTTGGTTATAGGAGAAGATCCAATCCTTGTCGATTCTCCCATCCCCGGTGCGATTCATGCCATCCCAGACAATGCCTGTCTGCGGATCTACCATATGGCTCCGCAGCCAATCATACGTTTGATTGGCCCGGTTCAGATCCTCTTCCTGCCCCCACCTCTGGTATAATCGGGCGGCCAGAATGACGGCCGGGGCGTTGGACGGAGTATTTTTATAGTCCGGCTGCGATTTGCGCCATGCAAAGCCTCCTCCCATCTCTTCATTCCAGCCGCCTTGAATGTCCTTCCACAAGATTTGTACGGCATTCTTGTATTTTTCTTCTTCGGTATGGTCATAAAGCCGGAGCAGGGCCAGCGCCATCCACAGCATGTCGTCATAATAATCGATCGTTATCCCGCCCCTCTTCCGAATGACCCCTCCGAATAGTTCATCCGCCTGGCGCAAATATGCAGCATCTCCTGCTCTTTCATATCCGTCCACAAGAGCATCGATCGCATGAGCCTGCCACCAATAATGGAACTGCCGATTACAATCGTGACAGGGAAATTGGGTGTCATACAATCCGGTCTGCCGGTTCCAGTAGGATGAATCCAATGTCTTGTGTGCCTGCTCTGCCCTCCAAGCCCATACAGATTCCTGCATCGTTTCCTCTTCCTTTTTCTTTTCCGCCATAAACAAATTCCCTCCCCCAATGAAGATGAGTAACGCGCACAGGCCAACGAATATCCCGCTCCTCCTCCGCATGCAATCCCTCCTGCGGCCCATTCTGCCGGTGGGCAAGCGGCTACTCTTCCTACTCCGATTTGCTTCTTTCTTCTTTAATCCGGATTTCAGCTTCCTCTTTAACTACACGCAAGAATTCGGAGGCATCCATGCCGGACTCCGCAAATTTCCCGACATCCAACTCTACAAACCGGTCCCATAAGCTGATTCGCTCAGGAACAGGGGCAGGCTTATGCTTAAAAATAGCCGTTATATTCTTTCCATGGGTACTTTCGTTGTCATAGAAAAACTTCTCCTGAACGGAGGTATCCTGAGTAATGGGACCGATTCCGTTGCGGGCCGTCCACTCCTGAACCTCGGGGGTTGTCAAATAATAAATGACACGCAGCGCTTCTTCTATATGCTTGCTGTTAGGATTGACATGGAAGGAGTGAAAATCCAAACGATGGGTAATGCCCGGTTGATCCGGCCACGTCGGCAGTGAGGCCACATCGAAGTTGAGCCCTTCGGCATTTCCCCACCAATTCAGCCCCTGGGCATTCGTGATCAGCATCGCGGTGGTCCGGTCTCCTGTAAACCGGTCGTTGGCATTAAAGAAGGTTTCGTCATAGTTCCCGGGGATATCGATAATTTTCTTGTAAAGCTCGAGAAAACGGCGATACTCCGGCCGTTCCAGAATTAGAACCTCGCCGGTGTCCGGATCGGTCGCATTGACGGAAAATTGCCAGAGAGGCACATCCCGGTCACGAAAATCAAGGCCGCGATACTGAACCCCGTTCTCCGTCTTGGTTAATCGCTGCGCCAACCGGACGGCATCGTCCCAGGTCAGGTCATCCGAAGGATAGGGCTCTCCAAATTGATCAAAAATATCCTTGTTATACATCAACACATAGTAAGAGGTTTCATAGGGCAGCCCCAACAGCCTGCCTTGTTTATCGCGTGCCCGGATCGTATCCAGCAGCGTCGGTTGAATATGGCTCAAATCATATCCATTCTCGGCCAGCGGTTCCGTCAGGTCAAAGTCCAGCTCCAGATACTCCATAACATCTTGTGACAGGGTAAAGAAAATATCCGGTGTTTCTCCCAGGCTGAACAACTCCTCCAGCTTGCTACGGTCAAAGTTGTTCACGTGCAGCAATTCCATAGTCATATAAGGGTATTTCTCCTCGACGATCTTTTTGATCCTCTCGTTAAACATGTCCTCCGGCCATAAGGTAGCTACTTTCAAGGTGACCGGCTCCTGCTGTTCCTGTTCCGCCGCCCTTGCCCCGTCCGTCTGCGTCGGTTCCTGCTTCCGGTCAGGCTGCCCCTCGTTAACCGGTTCCGTTCCGGTACAGGCCCCTAATAATACCACGGCCATCAGCAACATAATTACCATCCCAAGCCTTCTCATCGTCTTCATGTTCACATCCTCCCACTTCATTGTTAAATCATCGCCGAGGAATAAGCGGCCGCCAGCAAGCTGCAGAAGCGGCTCCGATGACAAAATCGAACGCCCTTAATGATGAAAGCGCATACTGTTTTTCTTTTTACTTACCTTGGTTCGGAGCGGCGAAGTGCGCGCCATTCGTCATAACCAGGATTGTGAAAAGAAAGCGGTGAAAATAAACGATGAAAAGCAGCAAGGGATGACCGATGGGATGAACCGCGGGCGCTCCGGCCGGCAGAAGCCGAACTACGGGAATGACGGCTTTCCGGCATATCAATATCAATACAATATATGTTATATCAATTGCATAAATAACCGGGAATGAACTATTTTTTATTCGCTGCGGCCGTTGATTCTCCCTGCACCAGCCTGGCCGCCAGCCGAACGGTCATATCGACCGGCTCTCCCTTCCGGAGCTTTAAAACCGTTTCTACCGCCCGCCTTCCCATCTCTTCCTGCTGCTGAAGCAAGTGGGTGAACCAATAGCCGCTGCCCGGGTTGGAAGGAGGGCAGTCGAAGCATACGACGGAAATATCCCCGGGTACGGTCAAGCCCAGTTGCCCGATGGCCGCTTTGGCCAATAAAGCAATATTGTACTCCGTTGCAAATATGGCCGTCATGTCCGGATGCTGCTGAAGATGGTTTTTTATTTTGTCGATATCCCGCTCTATATTTTCCTTGGTAAAAGAACCCGGAAGCGTAGATGTAATATCATTCAGCCAATAGTTCTTCTCGATGGCGACTCCTTGCTCCGCATGGGCCTGAACGAACCCTTCCATCCGTTCCTCCGTTGCCGAAGTGTCGACGGGCGGCGGGGAAAGCAGGCCGATCCTTCGATGCCCCCATTCCAGCAGGTGCTTCGCCCCCTCTCTGGCGGCGGCCGCATGATCCGTGCTGACCGATGCAGCCTCCACCCCTTTCAGATAACGGTCGATCAATACTAGCGGGATTTTGTTAATCACCAGCTTCAGAATTTCCGTGTTGATATATCGGCCGTGGCCAGGAAAAATAATAAATCCGTTCGCTCCTAGTTCCGTAAATTCCCGAATCGCCCTTTCTTCCCGCTCCGGCTTGCCGAAAGAACGCCGCAGCAGCAGGAAGACGCCGTGCTGTTCGGCGGCGCTCTCTATCCCGCGAAGAAGATCGATCCCATAGCTCTCGCCGAAATCCGTCATGATCAACCCCAGCACGGGCACATCGGTACGCCTAACCGGCATGTATGAGGAGGCTTGATCATCAGGTGTCTGCTCCATGGCATCGACGACGAAAGACCCCTTACCGGGCTTGCGGGCAATTAGTCCCTGGCTTGCAATCATCTCCAGCGACTTCCGGCTCGTGATCCGGCTCACGTTATATTTCTCGGCCAGCTCCATCTCCGAAGGGATCCGCTGTCCTCTCCGGTACTTGCCGTTTCTAATATCTTGAACCAGGATTTCGAAGATTTTCTCATACATCGGCTTGGAGTCTTGATCGGATAGCACCCTGTATCACATCCTCTATTCCTTCGTATGTAAATGTTATATCATGTTATATATATTTGGGAAATCCTTCCTTATACCTTCTTTTATTTTAGTGAAAAGAAAAAAGACATCCGTTACGGCGTTACGGCATGCCTTTTTCTGAAAAGCGCTAAGATTTTCGGTTAAAACTGCGGCCGACAATCCGTATATGTCGGCCGTCTACTCTTATTACTTTCGGCCGTAGTCGGCTTTGATCTCTCCCCACTTCTCGGTCTCCCATTTCAACACCTTGTTGTCATAGCTGTTGTTCTGCAGCCACGCCAGCGCTCTGTCCACCAAATCCCATACTTCCTTCGTCGCTTCATTGCGCTCCAGAGTCGTAGCGACTTTCTTCTCCCTCACCCATTTCAGAGCGGTTCTCGAATCGCTATAGACCGTCTGCGAGCTGCCCTTGTTCTTCAGATACGCCAAGGAATGGACAATCGCCAGAAACTCGCCCAAATTATTCGTCCCATTAGGGATGGGGCCGTGAGAGAACAGAACCTCTCCCGTTTTCGTATAGACTCCCCTGTATTCAATCGGTCCCGGGTTGCCTCTCGTCCCTACATCTACCGAGATACTGTCATAATCAATCTCGGCCTGAGAAGGGGCAGCAGCGGTCTGCTTCGCAGCGGCCCCTTGACCCCAATGCTTCGTCCAGCCTTCCCGATAAGCCTTCTCCGCTTCCGCCTTGGAGGAGAAGGATTTATATTTCGCATCTTTGCGTCCGTCCACCTGCTCTTTGCATTCCGGCCAACTCGTATAGATCCCCGGCTTGTGGCCTACCCATACGACATAGTACTTTTGCTTCGCCATCTTCTAGTCCCTCTCTTCCGCATACATCATTGCCTAGTCTCTATATTTACATACGGAAGGACAAGACGTCAAAAAAACCAATCCTCCAACAAGGATCGGTTTTACTTAATCGCGGCAAAGCCCGGTTGTTTACCAACCAAAGTCCAACGTTTTGCCGGTTTCCGCCAACGTCTTTATATTGCTCAAGATCATCCACCAATGTCCTTTGGCATTCTCATAAGACGGATGGCCGGGCTTCCATTGGTCGTTGACCAGCGTCAGCTTCGTGCAGCCGCCCACCGGTTCCAGGGTGAAGGTTACCCTCGTTTCCAGCTCTGCGTGGTTGGAATGGTAGGATGGGCCGGGATGCTCGGTATAGCTGAGCACTTTATACGGCTCATAGGCCAGTATGCTGCCATATACATGGACCGTTTCCTCCCCGTCATTGCCCGGACCTACATACTCATAAGGATCTCCAGGCCGGAAAGTGGACCGGATGACACATCCAAAGAAGGTTTGGCGGGTCCCCTCCGGGGAAACGAACGCATCCCACACCTGCTCCGGGGCTGCTCCGATATAAAATTCGTATTTCAAATCCATTATCTTTCACTCCTTATTGAATAGTTGACCATTTGAACGGCTTTGCGGCTGTGCTACTATAATAGTAACTTGTCCGAATAGGGTTGTATTGTAAAAACGCGACAGCCCCTTATGACAGAGTGTCTGCCTTGCCTATTCCCTATTCTGCCGAACCATCGGCCAGGCTGGAGTGATTCATATGAATTCTAACCAAAGTTCCATCCCGGACACAGTAAGACCCAGCCTCGGGGTGTTGAATTTCAGAGAGGGCACCAAGCGGTTCTTCGAACTCACCCGTTATCCCCCCTCGGAGGATATCGGCTATTTCGTCAAGCACTTCTGGATGGTTCGCTGGGATTTAAGCGGACAACCCCCTTACCTGCAGCAGGTCGTCCCCAATCCGTGTGTGAATATGGTGGTTGAAAAGAACCGGACTTTGATTTATGGGGCTGCCAAACATAAATTTTCGCGGCTGCTCGAAGGGAAAGATATGGTGTTTGGTGTGAAATTTAAACCGGGCGGGTTCTATCCTTTTGCCAAGCGGCCCATCTCCAGACTAACCGGCCGTTTCATTCGCCTGGAAAGCATTTTTAATGTGGAGACCGAATCATTCGAGGAGCAAATCTTAAGCCAGGATAGCCCCGAGAAGATGGTGGAGCTGGCCGAAGCCTTGATCCGCCGGAACCTTCCGGACAGGGATGAGAAGGTCGTCCGAATTAATCAAATCATCGACCGGATTCAGGCTGATCGCGGTATTACGAAGGTAGACCAGGTCTGCGATGGCTTTCAGATCAATATCCGGAAGCTTCAGCGCATGTTCGGCCAATACGTCGGCGTGAGCCCGAAATGGGTCATTAAGCTTTATCGCCTGCAGAATGCGGCCGAAACGCTGGACCAAGGCCGGGCCCCGGATTGGCTTGATTTGTCTTTGAAGCTCGGTTACTATGATCAATCGCATTTTATTAGAGACTTTAGATCGATTATCGGGAAAACTCCGGAGGAATTTCTGACCGAATCCAAGGAGACGATGGAGCATTAGGAAGGAATAAACCAAGGAAAAGAACGCCCGCCGGCGTCCCATCTCTGTGCTGCACTATTTTTCTTGATACTACGCTATTCCCTGTAATCCTCCACGAGGACTTCCAGTTTCCCGGTGACCGGGTCAATAACGAATCCATGAACGGGAACCGCCTTGGGAAATAAAGGATGATTGCGGATCATCTTCACGCTTTGCATAACCCCTTCCTGCGCATTGGAGAATCCGCGCAGAAACTTCTCCATACGAATCCCGGAGTTCTCTAATGTGCTGATCACCGCAGGATCAATACCGTTCTCGATAAACTTATTGACCATCCCCTGCGTGTCCAGATTCGTCATGCCGCAGCCGTGATGGCCGATGACCAGAACCTCACGCGCACCCAATTCATAAACAGCCACCAGTATGCTTCTCATGGCGCTGCCGAACGGCTGTGTTAGGATGGCGCCCGCATTTTTGATGAATTTCGCATCCCCGTTTTTCAGTCCCAGCGCCTTCGGAAGCAATTCCACAAGCCGCGTATCCATACATGTAAGAATGGCTACTTTTTTATCAGGGAATTTATTTGTCAGATAAGACTCATACTGCTTCTCTTCGACAAATTTTTTATTAAACTCGAGTAAGCTTGGAATGATAGACATATTATGACCTCCTACATGATGTCTTCTAATCTATTATTCTACAGTTGTACCGGGGGCGTCAATTCATTTTATTGGTAATAAGCCCTATGCTTAAATACAGTGTCTCCATTGCTGATACCAATCATTGACCTCCTCACTCGGCTCAACACCCAATTCTTCCTTCATATTTTCCACAAGAAGCTGATATTGATTTTTCACCCCGCTATAATCACCTATGTTTGCATAAATTTTCATAAGCCCGAAATACCCATCCTCGGTGTATGGGAATTTCTCCTGGATTTTTTGATACAGCGGCACTGCCTCTGAATATTGCTCTTCCTGCATTAAGTATTCGGCTACTTGCTTGGCGTGGTCCAACCATATTAAGCGGATGCGCTCCTGTTCCCCTTCCGACCACCAGTATTGGTGCTCCTCCAGGTAGTCGCCGCGATATAAAATCAACAGTTCCCGATGCTGCCTGATCGTTTCGGGAGTCACTGCGGAAGTCGTCTGTACGCCCTTCTCCCATTCCTCCACATCCAGCTTCATGCCGTCCAATTCTATCCGATACCCTTCGTCCTTATAGGTGACTTTAATGCCGAGCCCCTTCTGCTTGATCACCCTTCGAATTTGATAGATGGTCGTATGCAGGAGCGCCGATGCCTTGTCCATATCATAGTCCGGCCATAACAAATCCATAATGACTTCCTTGCGCACGGTTTGACCGCGGTGATGGATCAAATACGCGAACAGCTCCTGCGCCTTCAATGTCCTCCATTGGAAAGACTGAGCCGCTTGATGATCATCCAGATAATGAAGACCGGACAGACAACAAAGCATGGGCTTCTTATCCGTCATGTCGGACATGCCTTTCGCTTCCGAGTGATTTAACCGCTGGAGTGTCTTTATGATCCTATCGCGTTGAACGGGTTTAAGCAGATAATCGAGTGCGTTCAGTTCAAACGCTTCTACGGCAAAATCATTGTACGCCGTAACAAAAACGATGTGGAGATGCGGTTGTATCTCTAATAAACGCTCCGCCAATTCCATGCCGCCGATTTCCGGCATTTCGATATCCAGGAAGACCAGATCTATCTTTTCGCGTTTTACCAGCTCCAGCGCCAGATGAGGGTCCTGAAAGAAGCCTACCAGTTCAAGCGCCGGCCGGCTCCCCCCTTCTTCTTGCAATAATTTCTCCATCCTTCTGAGAGCCAAGTGCTCGTCATCTACAATAACCGTTTTCACAGCTTTTCCTCCTTGGGGAATCGGACTATACCTGTCTGGTTATATCGAACATCGTCAGCTGCTTGTGAGTCGCCTTCGTGCTGTCTGCATATCTAGTTAATCTTATTGTTACATTATCCCGGACTTAATGACAAGAAGGGAGATTTGAACTCTTTCTGGACTTTATTGGGAAGCGGCATCGCTATGGTATATCAAAATGACCGGAATGATGTCTGCCGGAAAGCCTATCCTGGAGGCCTGCCCCAGAGAACTTGTTTTCATTGCATAACGCAGCTGAAGGGGCCTATAGAATAAGAAGCAGCCCCGATCCTGTAGAACGGGGCTGCTCTTGCTTTATGCTAAAGACAAGTTCGGGAAGGGCTCTGCGGACCTGACTTTGCCATTTCACTGAATGGAAGGATGCCTGTACCGTCCTAACGGCTTGCCGTTAATCCTGAGGGTCATCGCTACCCTATAGCTTCTCCCCGACATAATGAAACGATAGTTCTCTCACAATAGGTTCGCCGTTCGACTCCAGCACTTCCATGACAACCTCTCGTGCGCGGATAGGCGCGAACCGGCATATTGCCTTATGCCCGACACTCTTTCCTTCGTAAACCGGGATTAATCTCTGTGATTTCTGAGTCATTACCGAAATTCTGAAGCTTCGAATGCTCTCCCCGTGAGCAAGCTCCTCTTGAATCACTGCATGATCCAGAAGGATGGGCCGTTCCGGCCTGAACGTCCAGCACCTGCCCTCCCTCTCGCAATCCGCGAGCGTAGCAATCGGGCTGGCGAAACGCTGCCGGATCACTTCGCCGAACTCCAAAATCCGCTCCGCATCCTTATCCGGCAGAAGCCCTCTCCGGTCGGGCCCGATATTCAACAGCAGATTGGCTCCGCGGCCGACCGAGTAATAATATAGCCCGATCAGTTCGTCGATGCTTTTGACCGTATGTTCGTCATGATCGCTGTAGAACCAGTTCGCCCGCAATTGGACGTCACATTCCGCGGGAAGCCACAAGCTCTCTCCCAACTGTTCTTTCCTCTCCGTCTGAATGGAGAAATCGACGGCATCCACCGTATTCCAGCAGGGGTAGGGGGCGACCCCGTCCTCGTTGCCCACCCAGCGAAAATCAGGATCCCCCATATTAAAAATCAAAATATTCGGCTGAAGCCTGCGAATCTCCCCAATAATCCGCGGCCAGTCATATTCGTGGTCTTCCGAGCCGCAGCCGTCGAACCACAGAATATCTATTTCTCCATACTTCGTCGGCAGCTCCGTTATTTGATTGACGAAATAATCGTCATAGGCCTTGCCGTCATGCAGGAAGCTCTCGGCTGAAGCATCATAGGGCGAGTAGTACAGACCGGGCTTAACCCCATACTTGCGGCAAGCCGCCACAAATTTGCCGACGACATCACCCTTTCCGTCTTTCCATGGGGTATGGGCTACGGACATTTCCGTATAGGCCGATGGCCAGTTGGAAAATCCGTCGTGATGCTTCGCCGTAAACACCGCATAGTTCATTCCCGCCTGCTTGGCCGTTCTAATCCACTGCCCGCAATCCAGCTCGACGGGGTTAAATGCCGACGGAGACATGGGCCTCTCATCGAAATCCACGTATCCTTCATAAAAAGTACGCAAGCCAAAATGTATAAACAGCCCATACTCCCAATCCTGAAAAGCTAGCTGTCTGGCACCTGGAATGATCTGTCTGCCGCTCATTATTAACCGTCCCTCCCTATCTTATTCGAGTCCCCCAAATAGGACCGCCTTCAACCCCAGGCTTATCCATTCCCCTAAAATCCGCTGATTGACGACTTCCCATCCAAATACAGGAAAAGTCAGTTTTCCTTCAAGTATATACCGAGAAACGTTCCACCGGATTAAAAATTAACGAAATAGAAAATATATAATTTAAAATTAAATTCATACTAAACAGGTGGGTAAAATATGTTATAGTATTATAAACCGATAATAGTTAATCGGAAGACTTAAATTTACTATACAAGGGAGTGCTAATAATGCCGGTAGAAACTTTTAAAGCAACCGCCCATTTGCAGGACGGACTGGTCGTCAAGACCCGTTCCAGAAATTTCGAACTGTTAATAGACGAACCGAAAAGCTTGGGAGGAACGGATACGGCCATGAATCCGGTGGAAGCTCTGCTCTGCTCGCTGGGCGCGTGCCAATCCATCGTAGCCCGGGTGTATGCCAGGAAGTTTGATGTTCAGCTCGATGATTTCCGGGTAGAGGTGGAGGGGGATCTGGATACGGACGGCTTCATGAATAAATCGGATGTTCGCCGCGGGTATTCCGACATCCGTTACACCTTCCATATTAAAACCTCCGCGCCCCGGGAACGGGTCGAGCAGTTTATTCAATTTTTGGAACAAACTTGTCCGGTAGGAGATACGATCGCGAACCCCGTCAACCTTAAGTTAAACGGAATTATCATTGAAGAGTAAATATCGTGAAGACAATAAGCCAGAGAGCCATTTTGTTACGATTACGGCCCTCTGGCTTATCCATTCGAGAATCTCAAACCTCTAAACATTTTCTTATACTAACGTCCCGCCAACAGCTTGTCCGCCTCTCCGAAATGGTCTCTAGCCCGCTTAAGGGCATCTAGCGCCTCTTCCCTGCCTATCGCGTAACGCTGCATAAGAATCGCCACTCTCGCGTCCCCGCCGGCCCGTTCGCAGTAATCGGCGGCCGTCGGCCGATCGACACCCGTCGCATCCATGACGATATGGACGACCCGCTGCTTCAGCTTATGGTTCGTCGCCTGCACATTGACCATCAGGTTGTCGTGTACTTTGCCAAGCTGAATCATAGTGACCGTGCTGAGCATGTTCAGGACGAGCTTCTGCGCGGTTCCGGCCTTGAGCCGGGTAGAGCCCGTAACGATCTCCGGGCCGACAGGCACCTCAATCGGCCACTCCGCCGCGGCGCTCAGCGGGGTGCCGCTGTTGCACGAGATGCTGGCGGTCACCGCGCCGATTCGCCTCGCCTCCTGGATGGCCGCGATCACATACGGCGTCCGGCCGCTTGCCGTAATGCCGACGACGGCGTCATGTGCGGTCACGACCGCGGCCGCATCGCGCCGCCCGGCTTCCGCATCGTCCTCGGCGTTCTCGATCGCGTGGCGGATGGCGCGGTCCCCTCCGGCGATGATCCCCTGCACCAGCTCGGGGCTGACGCCGAATGTCGGCGGGCATTCCGACGCATCCAGAACGCCGAGCCGGCCGCTCGTTCCGGCGCCGATATATATCAATCGGCCGCCGCTCCTAAGCGCCTCCACAATGCGCTCGATGGCCGCCGTAATCTGCGGCAGCGCCTTGCGCACCGAGAGGGCGACGGTCTCGTCCTCCCGATTCATCAGCTCGGCGATCTCTTCTATGCTTAAGCGGTCCAAATGCCGGGTGCGTTCATTTCTCTGCTCGGTGAGCAGTTCACTGATGTTGGCCTGCTCCATGGTTTAGTTCCTCCATTTCTTGTGAAGTACTCTCCGGTGAATCTATCATCCGCTTGGCTATTGCTTTGCGCTTCTTCAGCTTCCGGCAATACTTTGTGTTACTTAACCGCACCTGCCGTCAATCCGTCCATGAATTGCTTGGAGGCCAGGAAGAACAGAACCAGCATCGGTAGGGAAGACAGGGTCAGACCGGCGAAGAGCACGCTCCAATCGGTAGAATATTCGCCGAACAGCGTCAGCATTCCGACAGGAATCGTCTTGCGGGTTTCGTCCTGAATGAAAATGAGCGGAAAGAAGAAGTCATTCCATACGGTAATAAAGTTCATGATCATCACCGTACCGAGAGCCGGTCTCATCAACGGCAGCAGTACGTTCCGGAAAATTCCCAAGTCCGAGCAGCCGTCAATTCTGGCGGCTTCCTCCAGTTCCTTGGGCAGTGTGCGGAAAAAGCCGGTCAAGATCAGTACCGATAACGGAATGCCGATCGCCGTATAGACGAAGATGAGCGACCATTGGGTGTTGATAATGGCCAACTGCTTCATCAGAAGGAATAACGGCACGATCCCCAGCTTGATCGGAATCATCATGCCCAGCAGGAAGAAGAAAAACAGCGCCCCGTTCCAGCGGAACGAATACCTGGCGATATAGAACGAAGCCAATGATCCGCTGACTATGATGAGAGCGACCGAAACAACGCTCACGAAAATACTGTTCGTCAAGTAGTCCAAGTATGGAAGCTGATCGATCAGCTTGACATACGCCTGGAAGCTCAGCTTCGTCGTCAAGCCCATAGGATGCTTGAAAATATCAATATTCGTTTTGAGCGAAGAGATCAGCATCAAGAAAACCGGGTAGAGGCTAATGAAAGCCAGCAAATACGCGATGAAATACTGTGTAATCCGAAGGCTTCTGCTTGTTTTCATATGGCTCCCCCCTTAGTGCTGAATCTCATTTTTACGTGTGAAGTACAAGAATAAGGCCGACAGGCTGGCAATGATGAAGAACAGAACCACCGCAAGCGCGGAACCTAATCCGATAGCCACAGAATCCCCGCCGCCGGCTCCGCCGAACGCAATACGGTAGAAGAAGATGGCCAGCGTATCCGTCGAATTGAACGGTTCCCCCTGCGAGCCTTCCATCGCATAAATCAGCTCGAAGGCTTCGAAAGCATGAATGAACGTATATACCGTTATAATAATGATCGACGGCATCATCATCGGAATGATCATCGTACGGATCATCTTGAAGCCTTTCACCCCATCCAGTCGGGCCGCCTCGATCACCTCCTGGGAGATTCCCTGCAGTCCCGCCAGGAAGATCAGCACGGAAAATCCGATGCCGAACCAGCTATTCACGAGAATGATGGCCGTAAGCGCCGTGTCCGGATCGCCAAGCCACGGTCTGGCCCATGAATCGAGCCCGACCTGCTTCAGCACCGTATTCAGAACACCGTTGTTCGGATTCAGGATGAGCTTCCACAAGAAACCGACGACAATGACGGAGAGCAGACGCGGGATAAAGTACGCCATCTTGAAAAAACCCGCGCCCTTGATTTTCGAATAAATAATATAGGCCAGCACGAACGCAATCCCGTTCTGTACAACCATCTCGAGAATAAAGTAATAAACATTATGGCCGAACGCATTCCAGAACAAATGATTGAACGGCTCTTTAGTGAACAGACTGACGAAATTGTCGAACCAGATAAAGGCCCCTTTTTGAAACCCCTGCCAATCATACAAGCTGTAGCTGAATGCAGCCAGAATCGGGTAAACGATAAACAAGGTATAAACAGCGAGGGCAGGGAGGGGGAAAAGATGCACCACCCACCTCGTTTGCTTAACGTTTCTCGTCCGATTTCCCATGTCCTCGCCACCTCACGGAATTATTTTTGCGGTTGGAACCAAGAATCAACGCTCTTCTGCACTTCATCCGCCACTTGCTCCGGCGTCATTTTCTCCAGATACATGCCCTGCAGCGAAGTTTCCAGCGTAGATTTGGAGGTCGGGTTGCCCGCTCCGAAATGAACAACGAACAGATATGGCGTCGCGATCGTATCCGCGTTCTCGGCAATCTTCGAAACGAGCGGATCGTCCGCGGTAACTCCCGGAATAGTGCTCGGCTTCTGCAGCTCGTTAATGACCAGCGTACCGAATTCTTTGGTCGTCATGAACTCCAGGAACTTCAATGCCGCTTCCTTATGCGGGGATTGCTTGTTGACGGCGAAGGAACCGTCCACCCATGTCGTCACCGTCGCTTTGCCGTCGGCGGATTTCGGAGGAACCGGGAACATATCGAGCTCAAGCTCCGGATTCATCTTCTTCATGACGGCCACCTCCCAGTCCCCCATCACGAACATTCCCGCTTGCTCGGTAACGAACAGGTTGCGCATATCATCCATGCCGAGACCGATATAGTTGTCCGGGAAATACGGGGCCAGCTCCTGCATCATCTTGACGGAATCCACGAATGCGGGGTCCGTCAGCTTCGCTTCGCCCGATGTGACTTTGTCCACGAAATCGGACCCTCCGTAGACACTTGGCCCCAACGCACCGTGAGTCAGGGACAGAATCCAGCCTTCCTTGGAACCGAAGGCAAACGGAGTTACCTTATTCTCCTTCAGCTTCTCGGCCACCTGGATCAGTTCGTCCCATGTTTTGGGCTCCTGCAGGCTATACTGCTCGAAAATCTTCTTATTATAGAAAATCTGTGTCGAGCTGAACACCGTCGGCACTCCGTACAGCTTGCCATCACTTCCGGTCGCAGCCAGCAAGGTATCCTTGCTAAAGACGTCGATTCCTTTCAAGTTGTCAATCGGCTCCAAATATCCGCCGTCGGCCAGCTGTCTGCCCGCCGCATACGGACGCAGATGGATAATATCGGGACCGCTGCCCGTCTGCAAAGCCGTATTCAATACGGTGTTATACTCCGTGTTCTTCGTCGGTTTAAATTCGATTTCAATGTCCGGATTGGTCTTGTTGAACTCCTTGATGATCTTCTTGTAAGCCTCTGTATCCTCTGTACGCCAACTTCCGATCGTCAGCTTAACCTTCTCTCCTCCCGGCGCCGGCTGCACGCTATTGTCAGGTGTACTGCTTGGCCCTGCATCCTGCTTGCCGCATCCGGTCAGTGCCGTTGCCGATATTAGAGCAGCCGTCAACGCAATGGTGGTCCAACGTTTCATATTATGTTGCCTCCCTTTTTAAATTTAACTTTCTTTATCATTTATTTAATCCTCTGAAAGTATGAGGAGAAAACCGCAGCGAAAGCGATTCCAACAATGATGAAAAATCCAATAACCGCAGCAGCGGAAGGAATATTCAAACCACTTCGAAAGCCCTTTCGCCAAGACAAAACCTACGGTCATAACGATTGGTTACAATGGAAATGTTTGTGAAATTTTATTTCATGTTTGAGTTAAGTATATAAAATATTATTTTTAAAATCAATCCTTTTTGCAAAATATATAGCAGTCATTTATTAGGTTTCTTCTTACGGAAGCATTGAATTCAAAAAACGCATAACGCGCCGTATAAGGAGACGTTGATTTAAATTTTATTATTGGTTATAGGGTATGCCGTTTATAAATTACTTTTTTAACAAAGGTCCATCTATTACCGCTGGAAGGAATGGGGTTGTATCATAAATCGATCTATGATTTTTCAAGCCCCGCCTAGAGTTAAATTTGGCTACTAGAAAAGGACCCCGTTCCCACACACACAGTGGGTTTAGAGGTCCTTTTTACTTCGTTTTTGAGATGTTCTCGTTTGATGCAAACGCTATTGGGACAGCCCCATTAAAGTTAAACACATGATCGCGAAGGCCAGATATAGCAGCTAATTACCTGTTTCCGCTTGAAATTAACGGCTTACTCTGATTCTTCCAGGCTTGATACCACTCCGTAATCGCAGGGCTGGGCTGCGTATTAAATTTTTCCTTCAACATGGCCCGCAATTGATTGAAGTAATGAAGCACAGACGCCCGATCCCCTGCTTCGGCCAACAATTTCATGAGAGTAAACCACGCCTTCTCTTCAAGCGGATATTTATGGCAGATGCTCAAACAATGAGACACTGCCTTATCCAGATGATGGTTGGAATAATACCAGTCCGCTATTTTGGAAACCGTCCGAATCCACATTGCCTGCAGCCTCCGTCTCTCATTTTCCGCCCATGCATAGTTATATTCCTGCAGGTATTCTCCCGTAAACAAGCTCATGGCCTGTTCATATTGTTCGATCGTATCGCGGGATAATGGTGTCTCTGATTGGACAAACCGTTCAAATTGGTCCACATCCAACCGGATATCCTTCAATGCCAACAGATACCCCTCGGATGAGCTAATGATTGCAAAATGATCGCCGAACGGCTCAAGCAATTGACGAATATGATACACCCCGGTGTACAAACGGGCATACGCTCTCTTGAGCTCGAATTCCGGCCACAGCAAATCGATTAGTTCAGATTTGCCGACAACCTGTCCTCTATGCTGGAGCAGATATAGAAACAACTGCTGGATGTCTGCCGTCCTCCAATGCAAAGGCAATATCCCGCCCGATTCATCTGAAATCGTGACATGCGAAAACAGGTTTAATTGCAATATTTCCGTTCTTCGCAACGAATCCGGGCATAGTCCCATCTTTCTTTGTTTAGCCCGTTGAGTGGTTTTAACCA
Source organism: Paenibacillus residui (assembly GCF_042677205.1). Taxonomy (NCBI): domain Bacteria; kingdom Bacillati; phylum Bacillota; class Bacilli; order Caryophanales; family Paenibacillaceae; genus Paenibacillus; species Paenibacillus residui. The sequence continues at coordinate 30,877 of NZ_JBHTIU010000041.1, read as the reverse complement.
AACGCTCTTGCCGAACCGGCTTCAATATATAATCAAATGCATTAAGCTCAAAAGCCTTGACTGCAAAATGATTATAAGCCGTCACAAAGACAATAATCAATTCAGGCTTCCTCTCCAGAAGCTGTTCAGCCAATTTCAACCCGTTAAACCCAGGAAGCAGAATGTCCAAAAAAACGATATCAACATCGTTGTTTTCAATCACTCGTTTTCCAATCACCGGATCCGTGAATTTGCCTACGATATGATAGTCCGCCATCTTCAGAAGCTGTTGCTCCAAATCATCTATAGCCAGCTTTTCATCATCGATTAAGACCGCCTTCATCGTGCTCTCCTTGATTATCATGGTGTTAAATCCATGTCATTCTGCTTTCTATTCCCACGATCCGCCATTTATCAGTGCTTGGAAGGGAATTTTGAATACCGCAAAAACAGCGCTGCTCTTCGCTGCACAGAAGAATCAGACTGTTCGATAAATAAGCATTCTCGCATTAATACCTAACATTATGAATGATAGCAAATAAAACTCTACAGAAAATATACATGTAAGTTCTAGCTATATAAATTGTAGAATTTTCATCCTCTCGGCATCGTAGTCTCCAGGGTACCGCCCTCATTACAAACCCGCTCTGCCCCTTTTAAATCGAACATCCAACGACGAAAGGCATCATTATTTTCTACTGTGCTTAGGTAGCTGCATTCGTGAGGGTTGGTTGAACTTTTAAAGAAAAAAAGCATCCCACTAAAGTGAGAAGCCTTAATCAAACTCATAAATTATCATTTATACTTTCTATTACTTGCGTCTGAGTAGCTCGAATAATGCCGGATTATGAATTCCGCTATTCTATGAAACTAACAAGCAGCGCATGTGCTGAAAGGTTATCTTCATTGGACAACCAGACCCTTACCGTAGGAGCAGTTTTCCGCCGATTTCAACAGGGAGGCAAGTCTCGAGGCAGACCCTTTTTTGAGATGTCTTGTAATACAAAAAGAGGCAAGGGATCGTCCCCTGCCTCCGAATGCTCATTCCATTACGGCTGCCATTTCTGTATAATGTCCGTTTCAATCAGAAGCTTCCTTCTTCTATATACTGCAGTTGATAGACGCGAACTTCGGCATAGGAGTTCCATTGGTTTACGCTGTTGCCGTGTCCGGTAATGCGGACATATCTCGCGTCATGCTGCCTCAAATACGTCTTTTCGATATCCAGACTTTCGCCGCTGCTTGTCCCTGTGAACGCCTTGTACCAGGTTTCGCCGTCCAGCGAGGTTTCGATCTCGTATTTGAAGCTCCGCTCATTTCCGCGAATAAAGGCGATGCCGACGCTGTTTACGGTTTTCGCTTCCCCCAGATCGAGCATGATCCATTGGTCGCCTTCCGCTCCCCAATAAGTATCGAAATTACCGTCGATCGCTTTATCCTCCGTGTTCCCCTTGTCGGCTTGCGAGGCACTGGCGGAAACGGCCGCAACCGGCAGCTCGGTCAGACGCTCCTCTTCTCCGTCAAGCGGCGTTAATTTGAAGTTGAAATAGTAAATGCTCTTGATCTCGGGACTTTGCACCGATGATACGATAAGCCTAGCGATGCCGGGAACGTCATCCGCCGGAACGACCTGCACATTGTACAGCGTATGATCGTAGACCGCTTCCACGACAGGCACATTCGTCCGATCTAACGGCAGCCGGATATCATAGCTGAATGTCTGCCCGTTAAAGCTTGGCAGAGGCTCGCCGTCGATGCTTACGCTTTGAACGACGGGAATCGTCAGTTCGCCGTCCGCAATTGTCCACTGATCGAGCGGAACGCTGGTGAACGAAGTATCCGTATCCTCCAGAGCCCCTACAATCGGGATCAACGTAACCGTTATTCTCATATCCTTCACTTCATCCAGCTTGACAAACAGCTTGCGGATACCTTCATTCTGATGCTGCTTGGGCGGATTGGGCGATTCCGGCAGCGGCTTGGCATCCATCACGCCGAGCTTCGCTTCGATCGGACGGCCCGAAGCGTCGTGGGCGTCGCTGTTCAATCCGACCCACAGCTTCTCCCCGCCTTTGGTCAGAATGGCCGATTGGCCGTCGTCGCTCACTTGAATGTCGGCTTCTGTATGCATGAACCAGTACGCGGTGGACGGGTTCAAGAAGGAAACCTCATCCTGAATCGTCGCTCGCGTACGGTTCGAGGCAAGCATCACGCCCCGCTTCGCCGAAGAGACATGCTTGTTATAAGCCTCCGTCAGATTGGCGATCGCAAAACCGCCCAGCGGCTTGCTTTCCGTCTTTTCAATTTTGGCAAATGCCTTAATGTTCTGCTGCGCGCCGCCATCGGGATTGATGACTAACGTGTTATGTCCCTCCGGGTTCAAACGATAATAGGTTAACCGTTCCTTATCGTAATTGGAATAGCCCGGAAGATTGTAATCGTCCTTGCCCAGATCAATGGCCCATTGCTGGCCCAACGCTTCGAATACGAAGCTGCCCAGATCGTAATGCCCGTGGCTGACCACGTTATTGCCCGCCTTCAACCCCAGGAAGCTCGTATTGGGATCGTCCCATTTGCTTCTGAAGGTGGCGACTTCCGTCCCGCTGAAATATTGGTCCAGCTCCAGTGTTTGTCCCGGCAGATAGAAATCTGGCTCGTACCACAGCATTTCGAATTCCGTACCGGCATTTCTGTACTTGATTTTATTGTCCAGATGCACGGAGGCCAGCAATCGATCTCCGTATTTCTTCGCAATCCACAATTCTTCTGCGGCCATCACTTTGTTATTCGAGGCATCGCCATAATTCAGCGAGCCCACCGCCCCGCTCAAATACGTCGGGAAATACCCCGTCTTGTTGAGTCCGGGCGTTTGGTCATATCCGTAGCTTGTCCCTAACGCCGTTTCCAAGGAAGAAATGAACCGTACAATGTACTCCAGCGTATATTTCCAGTAGCTCGGCCCTTCCGCCCATGCTCCGTCCGGAGTGAACTCCAGCAAAATAAAGTCTTCCAGCGCATTGAATGCAATATCCAGTATTTTGCCGCCAAATTGCTCCATCGTCACTTTCTCGTTGGACGGCAGCACGATCTCCTTCTCCACATCCCCGATCGCCATCAAGGCGAGCACGGACGCACCGTTACATACCGCATTCCAGTTGTTCGTTCGCGGATACGTACGTATCCACCAAACATTTTTGTTATACGCCTCTAACGTTTTGACAAGTCCCTTGTTAATAATGGCATCCTCGAGGATTTGCCTCTGCTCCGGCGTCCAGGCGTCATAGAGCCAATCGTACGCTATGGCAAGGCCCTCCATAAATTCGGCCGTGTTCAGAAACTCGTTCTCTTCGTTCCAGCTCGGGAATTGCGATACCGTGTAGACTTCGTCCCAGATCCTCTGCTTATACTGTTCCTTCTTGGCAGCATCGTCGCTCAGATGATACAGCATCCCCAGATTGATAACGAGCGGTCCCACCTGTCTGGAGCCGATCATCCTTCTGCCGTCCGGCAGGTCGTCTGTTGGCAGTGCCATATTCAGATGCTTCTCCCCCTGCTTCTGAATATCCTCGTACCACTTGACGATCGTTGCTTCTCCGGACTGAACCATCGATTTGACCCGGGCAAAGTCGGACGATGTCGCCAAAATCCTTGGATGAGCCGCATCATTGCTCCTCAACCGGGCCATCGCTTCTTCTCCGCTCGGACGGTCGTAAACGATCTCTTTGATCGCCTCCTCGATAAAGAACTTCTCGTTGTCCTTCGGCTTGACGCTCTCATCCACTCTATCGAGCGCATCGTCGAACGGCCGGGCCGTATCGCCAATGACAATGAGCCCCCTGCCTTTATAGTCCGTATACACTTGCTTCTGCAGAATCTTGCCCGCCATGTCCAGAGGAACCATGACATCATCGGATGTAAATTGAATATGGGCATCAGGATAAACTTCGCCTGCAATTACGGCATGATTCTTCGTCACCGTAACGTTCCGGCCATTCATTTTGACACGCGCGCTCTTCCCATGGACTTCCACATCCACGCCGAAGGACCGGCCTACAAAACGAAGCGGCACGACAACCGTTCCCTCGATTCTCCTCGGTATATTCGGCTCGTCGATCGCATGGGCCGTTTTCACATTGTCCATCAGCACGTTCGGGCTGTCGACAACCATCGCCAAGGCGCCGGCCAGCCGATCCTGAACGGAGATGCCAAGATCGTTGTCGAAATCCATTAACGAGTCGGGCACCTGGATCGCCTGCAATTCTTCCATGGTCTTCAATTCCGTACCCGAATACATTCTCATATTATCCAGCAGCGTGGTGAAGTTGTTGCTGCCGGTAACGTCCGGTGTCAGATCGGCTTGCGGACTTCTTTTCGCCCGAACCCGCACGTAATTGATCCCCACCGCCTGATTGCCGTTTTTCAAAACAACCGAATCGAGCTTCTTGACGCCGTCCACATAGACGGATACCGTCTGGACATCCGGTCTGAAATCGATCGCAACGGACAGCCTGTACCATTGGTTTGGATTCAACGGCACTTTGTTGCCTTCCACTCTCAAGATGCCGTCGGCACCCAGATTCCCCAGCGTAATTCCTTTATTGCCGCTGTCTTTGATTTCGAAAAATTTGCTTCCGTTGGAGTCCAGCGATTTGATATCGAAATCAAAAATGATCTCGCCCGTCAAGTCGTCGGCACCGAATCGTTTCGCCAAGCCGACATCCGGCTGATCCGCCACGGCTTCTTCAATCCGCAGGGCCACGCTGGTCCCGTTCGGAGCCGTATGTTCGTTCCGAAGAGCACCGCTCGATTTCTTGACATCCGATATGCCGGTCATTTCAAATCCGCTAGGCGGCGTACCGGTCCCGGTATAATTCTCGAAATCCTGATACAAATAGACGCCGATTGGGGACGCTGCGGCCGCCGGCAGAACGCCGACAATTCCGCTGCAGCCAATGACAATGCTTAACAACAGGCTAATGCTTCGCAACCATTTTCTCCTTGCACTCATCCTCGTTCGCTCCTCTCAAACCGGTTTATGAATGGTCATTTCCCTCTCCTTGACAACGACCTGATAACGTTCGCCGCAGTCGAATTCATAATGGCCGTCGGCGAATGATCGAATCGATACGGCCGGGAGATGTTCCCCCCGGAAGGGCGCAAGCACCGTCAAGAAGGTCGCCGTTCCGCTGTAAGTCCCCTGGAACCGGACTCTGGTGGAGGCTCTTGCTATATCGTTGACATCGGACAGCCTCCCCGGCAGAAGCTCCGTATCTCCCCGCGGGTACGTATAAATCGCAAGATTGGCTATATCGCTTGCGGCGACGACCGCCTCCGGTACGATCTCCACTTCGGTAAAATCCAAATGAAAGTACCGCTGCACTTGGTTCTGCTCCAGCCCTTCCACGCGGTCCGCAATCACGACCAGCCGTTGATCGACCAGCGCCATATGGCGGTGATGGACAATCGGCTCATAATTCAAATGGTAAGCGCTTGCGATTTGGTAGAAGCCCCGGTCTTCCACATTGTAAATTTCTCCGATCTTCTGGGGTCCGTAGGCAAATGAGCCCAAATATTCGAAATGGTCCCTCTCGTCGATCAGAAGCGTGGAATGGTAGTTGGCGCTCTTGAATTGCTTGCGGTCCTCATCCTCCCGATAGCAGAAGACGCCGGGATCGCAGATCATGTTTTTGCCGAGCGCCGTAAAGTCGAAGCTCATGAGATCGATATGGGCATGGAAGTTTTGTATCGGACTTCTGCATGTAAACAGGAAGCTGAGCGCCTCCGAATCCCATCCGCTGCGGATAATCGCCTGATGAAGCGTCCGGTTCCAGAATGTCGTCAATTTATCGCACTCGTAACGCTTGCCTTGAAGCGCATTCAAATCGTGATAGAACCGGGGCACATCCAATGCCCGCCACACATGCTTGCCGGCCTCCCGCATGATCTCCCGGGTATCGATCAAGTTGGTCGCGAGCCCTAACCAGGTCAGATCATCCAACGCCATATATCCGTATACTCCGCCCATAATCGCCAGATGGTTCGCATGGGAATCCCCTACGGGGACGCATTTCCCGGTGGGCCGCAGAGAATAGATGGAATAGTCCAGGTTCTTGCGGAGCAGCTCCATATACCTCTCCGAGAACCTGAAATGAAAGCGCTTGGCCAGAACGACAGCAAGACCAAACCAGAACATGCAACCATTATGATAGGAAGGACAGCCTTCGATCTGGCCGCCGTCTTCGGTCAATTGCGCCGCTGCACATCTTTCAATCCCATCGATGGCGAAGGCTTTCCACTCCTCCGCTTCCTTCAGCTCCGGGAAATAAAGCGCCGTTGTCAGAATTCCCAGGCATTCCATCAGAAAATGGTTATGATCGGCCTGCGGCCAAAGGATCGGCGATACCTTTCGCAAAATTTTGATTTGCTTGTAAACCGCCCATAGATATTGTTCCAACACCTCCTCTGTAAACAGCTCCGTATGCCCCAGATGCTCTAATACGAGCGGCCACGTTTTATAGCTGCGGATACCAAGCTCAAGCGCCCGCAGCGGATGGCATTTCGAGAAATAGTCGATCGGATAATCGATCATCTCTTCATGAATCTCGACGGTTTCAATCCAGTTCAGCAGCTCGTCGATGACCTTGCGCCCATACTTTTCCTCTTGCGTTAAAGAATAAGCCTCCAGCAAATCCTGCCAGTGCGTCATTCGATTGAGCTGCCACAGGAATTCATTATCGTTATGCCTGCGTTCCAGCCAGCACGGCGGGTTCCCTACAAATTCACGCACGCCGCCCGTACCCGGAAGCTTGATCATTCCCTTATAAGCTTCCTCTGCGTTGGCGATTGTTTCCTGCACGAGCTCCGGCATGTTCTCGGCAATGTATCGGCTCTTGGCCGCCATAGGCTCCAATCTGGAGCGCAAGTTAGCCAACAGCTCGCTTGAAGAGATCGGCTCTTTCAACAAAGCCCGGATATTCATCTTTACACCTCCTCAAGGGGTAGGCTGCAGGTTTAGCGGGCTGCAGCCTGACCCGGCTCCCTACTGCTTCATCTCGGCCATATACCGATCGTAAGCGGCCTGGTTAATTTCCACCAAACGGCTGGCACCCAGCTTCTCGAGCTCTTTCACAAATGCCGCATGATCTACCGGTTTGGCGCCCAGAATCCATTGCTGCCTCGTTTCGACAATATAAGTTTCGACCTTCGGGAAGATCTTCTGGATTTCCTTCTGCTCCTCATTGGTAAATTTCAGAATAGGATATTTGTCCATAAATACATTGTTTTCTTTATATAAGTCAATGCCTTCTGTCGCCAGAGGAAGCGTCCATTGCTCTTCATAGAAATAATCCTGCTGGAAACCGAAGTTGGACTGGGCCCCTGTCTCGCGGATGACATCTACCGGCGCTTTGTCGGACTTCAATACTTTATCCGTGAAAATCGGCTTGCCGTCGACCATCGTATACGTGTCGCCTTCCATTCCGAAGTTAGCCATTCGGCGGCCCTCTTCCGTAAACCAGAAGTCGAAGTATTTAATCGTGGCCACCGGGTCCGGATTGCTGTGCGAGATCCCCCAGCCATAGTTTTTGGCACGATCGCGCTTGGAAGGTTCCTTCACCACGCCGTTGACGTCCGCCGGAGGAAGCATCGGCTCGAACCGGAAGCCCGGAATCTTGCTCGCCAACTGCTCGTTATAGTTCCCCGTCGAAGCGAAGAAATCATGCGTCAATCCGCCTACGTTATCCGCGAGCAGAATATCTCTCGCCTTGCTTCCCCGAGTGAAGATTTCTTTATCAATCAATCCTTCTTTATACCACTGGGCGATATTTTCCATGGCAACGCCGTAGTCGTCCTCCAACGGCCCGAATACCACTTTACCGTCAAATGCCCGATAATCCGGGTATGCATTCCAGAGCGCCATGAGTCCTTCAATTCCGATAGACGTATTTCTGTGGAAAAAGCCGACTTCATCCTTCTTGTTGTTGCCGTTCGGATCATTATTCACGAACGCCGTTAACACATTATGCAGCTCATCCACGGTTTTCGGTTCTTCCAATCCCAGCTTCTCCAGCCAGTCTTTGCGGATAAACCAGCCTTTCTCCGCTTCTCCATCCGCAACAAACGGGATAAACCATATGTTCCCGTCATTATCGGAGGCCGCACTCCTTACATCGGGATTATCCTGAAGGAATTGCTTCAGATGGGGAGCATGCTTGTCGATCAAATCATTGAGCGGCAGGAAAGCTCCTTCCTGGCCGTATTGCAGGAAATCTTTGGATAGCGCTTGCATAATATCCGGCAGCGAACCCGACGCCATGACAATACTGAACGTTTCGCTGAAATCCGCGACCGTACTCGGCAGCGTTCCCTCCAGCGTGACATTGGTCATCTCCGCAGCCTTCACGAAGATGGGCCAATCGTTTTTAAATACTCCCGAATCTTTCGTTCCCATGTGAACCTTCAATTTAAGCGGCTTCTCCGAAGCCAGGTACGGATTTTGGCTATTCTGTGCCGCCGTTTCCCCTTCGGACGGTGCAGCTTCTTTCGGAGCCTTCGAACACCCTGCCAGAGCACCCGCAATGATAGTGGTTGCCGTTAACAAATAGACGATTTTTTTCAAACCTTCCACCCCATTTTTAAAATAGTAGCATTATCCCTTGACCGCGCCTACCAGCATACCTTTGATAAAATATTTCTGAATATAGGGATACACAAGCACAATTGGAAGAATAGAGACGACGATGGTCGCATAAGTTACGGTTTCCGCCGATACCGTAGAGGTAAAGTCCAACGCGGCGGCAAACTCCGATTGCAGATCGTTCTCGACAATCATCTTCTTCAACAGCACTTGAAGCGGGATCTTGTCCATATCGGTCAGCATAATCATCGACCAGAAGTATCCGTTCCACTTCTCGATCGCATAGAACAAGCCGACTGTCGCTAATGCGGGCTTCACCAGCGGCAAGTATACTTTGAGCAGTACCTGCAGATCGTTGCCGCCGTCCACTTTCACCGATTCTTCCATTTCTTTCGGTATGGCTTCAAAGCTGGTGCGGAGCAGGATCACCTTAAAGGCGTTACAAGCAAAAGCGATTATAATGCCTGTCCGCGTATTCAAAAGCCCCAGATCTCTCAAAGTCAGATAGAACGGAATCATGCCGGCATCAAACCAGAGAGTTAACGTGACGAAGATCGTAAACCATTTTCTCCCCCTCAGACGTGTCTTCGACAGAGCGTAGGCTCCGCATATCGTAAAGAGCATGGATACCGCCGTCCCGACAACGGTATAGAAAATGGTGTTCGCATAGGCCACCCATATTTCCGAATTGCCCAAAACCTGTTTATACGCATCGAGCGTAAACCCTTCGGGAAACAGGAGCACTTTGCCCGTAACGACGTTATACGGCATGCTTATGGACGCGGATAATACGTATATAAAAGGGTAAAGAGCCGCAAGCGCCATAATAGCTAACAGAATATTATTGATGATCTTAAATATTTTTTCTCCTCTTGACTCAATCACACTATCACCTACCATAGGCTTGCATCGGTTACTTTTTTGCTAAGCTTATTCGCCATAATGACCAGGATAAGGGCTACGATAGAGTTGAACAATCCTACGGCAGTCGCGAAATCATATCTTCCGTCTATAAGCCCCGAGCGATAAACATAGGTGCTGATGACATCCGCTTTCTCATATGTTGCCGGCTGATAGAGCAGAATGATCGTCTCATATCCGACGCTCAGCAGGTTGCCGACCTTCATAATGAACATCACGACAATGGTAGGCAGTATGCCCGGCAGCGTTACATGGATAATTTGTTTGAACTTGTTGGCCCCATCCATTTTAGCAGCTTCGTAGAGCTGTGTATCTATACCGGCAATCGCCGCGATAAAAACGATGGAAGCAAACCCCGTCTCCTTCCAGAGATTCATGGCCGTATATATTCCTCTGAAATAATCGGGATTGGTCAAAAAATAGATCTTCTCCATCCCGAGCTTCTCCAGAATGAGGTTAATCAGCCCGCTGTTCGGCGCCAGGAAAGTCGTTACGATTCCGGCGATGACGACTACGGATACGAAATGAGGCAAATAAGTCAGCGTTTGCACCACTTTCTTAAAGCCCTGCCGAGTCACCTCGCTAATCATAATGGCCAATATAATTTGGGCCGGGAAGCAAATGATCAGTCCATATAAGCTGATGATGACCGTATTCATGAACACTCTCGAAAAGTATTCGCTTCCAATAAATTCAGTAAAGTACTCGAAGCCTATCCAGTCGCTGCCGCCGATTCCTTTAAACAAGCTGAAATCTTTAAAAGCAATTTGGATGCCCCACATAGGAAAATATTTGAAGACTAGAAACCAGAGCAGGAAAGGGATTAGCAAATAGTACAGGATTCGATCTCGAATGATATCTTTTTTCAATTCTCTGAAATACGTTGCCCAGCTTCTCTTTGGCTTCGCTCTTTTGAATTTTGCCGACGGTTTCATTGGAGCTACGGTATTGCTCATAGTTATCTTTCACCCCCCCCTTGCTTTCATGCTTGTCGAGCTTGCCTTAACTTGAATCCTATAGGAGATGCCGCGAAAGAGATATCTTGAATATTTGTCGTAATCGTTACTTCTTGGCTTGATGACCAAAAACCGTGATTCCCCGTCCTTATCGAGGGGAGCACAAAAAATCGATATGCCTAGATACGGAGGCCGGAGAAAGCGCATTCCAGCAATGGTTTAGAGGAGGTCAAAAAATGAGGATTGGACCGGTCTGCAAAATTTTGAACTAAACTCGAAGCGGAAAGTGATGTAGACTTAAGCTGACAAGCTTTTGTTACACCGGTTTATGTGTTAGGATTATGTTCTACTGAAAGCATTTTCATAGAAATTAACGTACAGCTTAATCAGATTCATGAAGTCATCCGGGCATACAGATAGAGAGCCGGGTGATCGACGAATGAGATGATTAAAAGGGGAGTCAGCAGATTGATGGTCAAGAGGAAATTTTTGTACAAGATGTTGAGCTTGTTTGTCGTAATTGTTCTAATCTATTCGATCATTACCTCGTCCATTATATTTTACAAAAGCTACCAAATGTCGGACGCGCAGAACAAGCACAACCACCAATTATATATGGATCAAGCCAGCAATTACGCGGACTTCAAGCTGCGCATTGCCATGGATTTCGTATATAAGGTTTCCACGCTGCAAAGTTTAATCGATTATCGCTATAGCGATGAAACGAGTTATTTGTACATTGCGAACCTGTACAATGATCTGATAGATCAGCTTCAAGGCTTTGGCCAGTTGGGGTTCACCCTGGGGATTACGAAGTGGACCGATAACCTGGTGATCACATCTGCCGGAACTTATAGCATTAAAGATTATTTAAACGAACTCGGGGTCCGCTCAGAGGTCTTGAACCGTTTCGAACAAATGCAGGGCGAATCGCTCGTGGCCAATACTTACGTTGTTCCGCAAGCGCTTTCCGAGAGGCCCGGCAAAATCGTGATGATTCATCAGACGATTAATTCGAAGCTTGATCCCCTCTACTTCTTTATCGTGGTAGACAGCGCTTCTTTACTGCCCGGGACATCGGAATCTACGAACGGCAATTTCTATCTGTATACCGATCAGATCGTCAGCTCCTATATTCATAACAAGGAACTGAACCCGGAGATTCCGGCCGAAAGCGGGTGGGGCAACGATAAGGAAGATATGAACCCTATAAAGGCAGGATCGACCGTTAACTATATTTATCATTCGAAGGTGATCCCAAATCTAAACTATATTTACACCAGCGAATCGACTTCATTCAGCTCGATTTTCTTCGCCATATGGAAGACAGCGCTGTTCCCTGGCGTTGTTCTGCTGCTGCTGGGCATTATCCTCGCTTATGTGGCAACAAGGTCAAGCTATAGGCCGATTCGGCAGCTGCTACAGTTTCTGGATGAGCGGAAGGAATCGAACGGAACCGCGTCGGTGAATGAACATGATCAACAAATTCACGAGCTTGCTTACATTCAATCCAGCATTGAGCAGGTCTATTCCATCAATCATGCATTGCAGCATAAGCTGGATCATTCTTTAATCCATTTGCGGGAGGATTTCTTTCGCAGGGTGATCTACGGAATCGCAAGCGAGGACTTTATTCGAGAGAACTTGTCCGCCCTGCAATTAGAGCAGTTTCAGGACGACTTGAAGCTCATGCTGCTGGAATGCGAAGGCATCGAAGCCTTGCATCAGACGATGCCCGCTTCCAATCTTCTCTTGATTTTCAATACGTTGATCAAGGAGACTCTGGACGGGTACGAGGATTTCTTTGTTCTGCCGCTGGACAAAAATAAATATGGTGTAATCTTCCACAGCATTTCATCCGAGTCCCTGCAGCGATTGGCCGAAACGGTGATTACCCGCATCGAACAGGATCTGTCGCTCGATATAACTGCATGCCTGTCCGATTCCTACCGGCTCCATGAGCTGACTTCCGCTCTGCAGGAGCTGCTTCGGTTGAGTAATTACCAGCATGCGAACGCCAATAAAGTGTTAACATCACAGGGCGTGAAAGATCTCGAAGCCAGCGTCGGCTATTATCCGATCGAGATGGAAGCGTCCCTGATTAATTACGTCCAATCGAACGAATTGGGCAAAGCCTACGATTTGCTGAGCCATCTGCTGAACAAAAATGTGAATCATTCCGCGATGGGGCCTGCAAGCCTGTCCAATCTGAAGCATTCGTTCCTGACCACCTTCAAGCGATGCTTGAATTCGAACGGTAAAACGTTGAATCAATTTACAAGGGAATATCCCGACCTGTTGAACGAGTTTATGGAGGTGCCGGTTTCGAAGTTTTCGGAAAAGACGTTCGCCTTGTTCGAATTGATTTTTAATTATTGCAACAAGGACAAGTTCAGCCTGGAGAGCTCCACCGCTTCGCAAATCTTCATGTACATCCATAAGCACTTCGATAAAGATTTGTCGTTGACGGATATTGCGAACCACTTTAATTTGTCCGAAAGCTACGTCAGCAAGCTGCTGAAAAACTCACTGGACATTAACTTCAAGCAATATGTCAATACGTTGAAGGTGAAGAGAGCGAAGGAGCTGCTTCACCAGGGCAATTATAAGGTTCATGAAGTTGCGGCGATTGTCGGATGCAATAATACCAACACCTTCATTCGAATCTTCAAGCAATATATCGGTGTCTCTCCGGGAGAATACGTGAAAAATCTGAATCAACTGTCAAGCTGATTCGGATCACGATTTTTTGCAGTCCGTATTCAATTTCTGTTCTTCGCCCAAAACCCGCGCTGCAGTGCCGTTTTTGGCGACTACAGCCAATAGTAAGGATGTACCTCGACCTCCTTAAGGATTACAATGAAAGCGCAATCTCGGCATCATTTCCAGTAAGAAAGGAGTAATCATCCAATGGACCATAGACCGGATTGGCTGAACCATGCATATACGGAATCCTTGAACAAGATCCGGACCGTAAGCCGGAAAATCGGAGCGAGCTTCCCGCATGTATGCTTGAATGGAAGCTACAATTGTGAGGAAGCCTCCTTCTGGACTTCCGGATTTTGGGGAGGCTTGCTGTGGCTGGCCTATCGCGAAACGAAAGAGGAGTCTTTGAGAGAGCTTGCGGAAACGATCGAACAGAAGCTGAACGTTCCGCTGCATGATTTTTATGATATTCATCATGATGTCGGATTTATGTACCTGCCGACGGCTGTCGTTAACTATCAGTGGACGGGAAATGAAGAATCCCGGAGAACGGGCCTGATCGCAGCCAGCCATTTGGCAGGCCGCTTCAACCTTAAGGGGCAGTTTATCCGGGCATGGACGGATCGTGTGGACCCGAACAGCACGGGCTGGGCCATTATCGACTGCCTTATGAATCTGCCGCTGCTGTTCTGGGCATCGAAGGAGACGAGCGATCCCCGCTTCAGGCATATTGCCGTGGCGCATGCGGATACGGTGCTCAAGCATTTTGTAAGGGAGGACTGGACTGTCCCTCACATAGTAAGCTTTGACCCGGAGACGGGTGAGAAAATCGAGAACCTGGGAGGACAGGGACTCGGCCCGGATTCCGCGTGGTCGAGAGGCCAAGCCTGGGCCATCTACGGCTTCGCCATTGCGGCGCGCGAAACAGGCAAACCGGAATACCGGTTAGCAGCCCAAAATATCGCAAATTACTTCTTGTCCCATCTTCCTGAAGATCAAGTCCCTTATTGGGATTTCAGATCGGAAGACAAGGATAAGTTCGCCCGGGATTCCACAGCGTCCGCCTGTACGGCAAGCGGCCTGCTCGAACTGAGTGCCCTGATGGAAGAGGAGTCCGAGAAGTCCTTCTACTACGAAAGGGCACTGGCTATACTCAAAGGGCTGTATGACAACTACGCCGACTTCAGCGGCCGGCAGGATGCCATTCTGACCAAAGGAACCGTATCGTATCCCGTCAACAAACATGTTAACGTGCCGATTATTTATGGGGATTACTATTTTGTAGAGGCACTCGGCAAGCTGCACGGTCACCCCGGGTTGTTCTAACCTGCAACAGCCCCCCGGCCATAGATGGTCAGGGGGGCTTGAATCGCAATTTTTGCCGACGAGCTAATTTCTCCGTTCCATATTTGTAATCCTATTATTACGCTTCATTCCCCTATCCACTGCTCTAAATCAAAATGTTTCAGCTTGGCTGCGCAACAAAACTTGAACTTCTGACCGCTGCCGCATGGACATGAAGCATAGACATTGGATGGGGTGAGTTTTTGCATTAGTGCTTTTCTAAGGTCGGATAAGTCTTCCATGTAATTAATTTCGACGATGCATGGAAGCCCGTATCGGTCACAGAGCCGCAGAATTTTCCCAGCCCTCTCTTCGGACCTTACATAGGCGACGATGGAGTTGTCGCCCTTACCTAACGGAGTTGCCAAACGGTCCGAAGCCGGCTTCATCCCCCCCTGCTTCGCTCGCCGAAGATAGGTATCCAGAGTTCTCTCACTGGGTGGAATTTCTTCCTTTCTGGGCCCCAAATACATTTCCGCTATTGGGTAGAAGGATTCCGGATCGTCCGGGAATACCTCCAGGTCCTGTAATTCCAATATCTGGTGCTCAGCCCCTGCTGCCGCCTCTTTAAAAGAATCCAGTGCCTCAATTTCTTCCTTGATCGGTATAAATGGAATGTTGTGGCCTGATTTCATATGAATATCAAATGAGTGCCACAGTCCGATCGCTAACATTTTCCTTAGATCAAGAATGGGGAGCTTGGTATAGTTCCGAGCGTATATCAGCATCATCCTGTAATGATAAGCCGCTGCTTCGGGCTCGTCCACCTCAATTAATAATTGGCCGAGTGAGTAATGAGATTCTACTTGAGTCGGGTCTACTTCAATAGATTTCTCGTAAGCTGCAGTAGCCAGCTCCGGTCTCCCCCCTTTCGAGTACAAGTTGCCCAACCGATTCCACAAATATCCGTCCTGACTGTTTTCACCAAGTTTTTTCAGAAAGTTATCTTCCGCGTCGGTTGCCCATCTAGGAGTAGTACCGTCATATAGTTGAATTTGGCCTATCATGAAGCTAGAGGAATCTTCCTCCTCGCCTGCAGTCGCCTTTAACAACCAACTTAATAGAAGAAACGGATCCTTGGTCTCCCAAAGGCCTGCTCCGTTACATTGTTTGCATCGAAAATATCCCGTAGTTTGTATATGATCGAACATGCTTTCATGTTGATCTTGACTATTTGACTGCCCATGTCCCACATTGAAAGCAATTAATCCGAGATCGTATTGTCCTTTTCTCCCACAATGACCACAAATTAACATCATTTTGTTAGCCTCAAACGGGGGGCTTATTTTCTTTTTATGCTTGGCAATAAGCTTCGCAAGTTTGCCGGGCAACCATTTGACCGTCGGAATATGCGGAATACCTGAAAGGGGTTCTCCTGTCAAGGTAGCGATCAGCAAAGGATTAATGGCCGCATGGGTATTTGCCATATAGATTTCCCGCCCTTCGTATGATGATTAGGTCGATCACTCGATTGGTAATTTTCCGAATATCCGCTATCCTAGTGATTGGCCTTGTGCTTTTCGTTCAGTTCATTATAGTCGATATCGAGCCTCTCCATCCAGGATTTAATCATTTCTTCCGCATGCTTGTATTCGAATTTGTTCCATTCGTCCCATAGATCCAATTCGTAAAGCACATCCTTAAACCTGCGAAAAGGTCGATGGCCATTAAGAGCGTCGAACAGCCTGTCCTCGGGATCGGATTCGGTACGCTGGGCAAATTTCGTCATCACATAAAATGCCTCATTCGAATCGATCTTTGGAATGTCGATATAACGTTCTTCATTCTCCTCGTCATCCCAGTCGATGCCAGGCTCCCCTGTATAAGCTTCGTCTATATCCAAAATAACTTGTCCGGTATACAGATCCAGGTAATAAGGATGCTCGAAGTTGTTATCCAGGTAGGCATCAACAAGCTCATCCATTAACTTCATATCAGTCAAACCCTCTTTCGATTTCAAACATATACTTATAGTTTAGCAGAATGATATCTGGTTAAACATTTGTTTTTCTGTGGTCAATGAAACATTTATGATAACATTGAACTCCGCACAGCTTCCGAAATTCATGCAAGCACATGGAAAAAGACGCCCAAGAGAGCGTCTCAACATGGTTAATGTATTTATTTACCCGGATTTTTGAGGGCATCCGGATACTCTATCGTTTTAAAAACTTCTTTAGTACTCTCGTCTTGAAGCTTAATAGCTACTTTACTCTCGTCTGACGCGCCTTCGAATATTTGATAGTACATAGCCGCTATAGCAATGCCTATGGATGCGAATCCGTCGAAGCTCTTTTCATAAGCAGCCCTGTCTACGACAAAGGTGACCTCCGAAAAGGAGTCATTAGGGATCACATCTTTGATCGATTTAAAATCTTGTCCGCTTTTCAACTCCTCAATGCTTTGGGTAAGACTATCTCTCATTTCACCCAAGATCTTGGAATGAGTGTCCTTCGACATGGTATAAGTGAGTGATCCGTCATCATTCTTTTTTACCTCGTCAACACCTTGTTCTTTAGCTTTGGCAATGGTGTTTTCGATATTTTGTTCACCTTGGAACATGGATGCGGGCAATGTAATCTCTACAGTAGTGGATTTGTTCTCCACCTTCTCTTTCCCCGTTTCCCCCTTATTGGCGCCATCCTCGACAACAGGAGCATTCTCCCCGCTCTTCTGTTTCGGCTCCGAGCAGCCTGTAAACATCAAAGCAGCAACCGACAGAACAACAAACAGTTTTCCTCTCACAACTTCCACCCTTTTTTATTTCCCAGATCGGCTCCGGTATTCTCTCTCTAAATGACAGTCCATCCTATTTTATTACAAAATCTAGCAAATTGCGACTAGATTTTTGGGAGTAGGGAGTGGTTGACCTGAGTGAGTCCTTGGGACAGAAGCACCCCTTCCAGCAAATAAGAGAACCACCTTTACTGCTCTTATCATTTTTTCTTGAAGCTAAATGGAATTGATTTCGTGCAATTGCAACAGATCTCTTGCTATGAATAGAGGCGATCTGTGAATTACAAATCCACAATTCGCCTCCGCATGTAGTTTATTTTGTTTTGGAGAGTGGCTCAACTCAATCTCTTTCAGCCACTGTCAATTCTCTGCAATCAATCACTAAACCGGCAGAATGGATAAAATCAAAGCCAAGGATGCCGTCAATCTCCATGCCGTAGTTCATTTCTCCGATCTCTACTTCAAAGCCTTCCAGAGTAACTTCCCCAATCCTTACAAAATCAAATAATTTGGAATAAACGACTTCTACTCCACCTACGCCCCTGATTCTGTTTAAAAAGTCACCCGGCTCAATCTTAACCCCAATGTTACCTACTACATCTGCGTTGAAAATCGTTCCTGCCGACCCTGTATCCAACAATACATTCCTTAAACGAAGATCTTCACCACGGTAACAAATGGTAACTTCGATAAAAGGTAGTCCGTACCTCACATGAATGTTCATCTAGGCCCGCGAACCCCCGCCCATTTCTCCCGAAGCTTTAGCTTTTTGCGAGATGTGTGAAAAAAACCGTACTCCCGGTAAGGCTGTGCCCGATGCAACTCATAGTAGCGTTTCATGGCGACACTTGAATCTTCAAATCGGTCAATGACAGCCACCTCATCGATAAGCCAGTATCCGTCCTCCGAACGGGACTTTATCGCCTCGCACACCACCCACTCGTCAGGAAATTGCTCACGAACCTCTTCCCATCGCATCTTGGCCACCTCCGGAGACTTGATTTGTATATACTCTCAGTATAGCATAATGCCTAGCCGAAGATAGATGCGGATAGATAGTATAAATGATGATTTGATTAATGGGTCGCGACCGAAGAGTGTGCTGAACTTAATCTATCTTTTGTATAAGAAAAGTCATACTCATTCAAATACTGCTTTAATCCGTTACCTACACCAGGCCGCGAAACGTGAACTAACTCATTTAATCCAGTATTGCTGCTAAAATGAAGTTGTGAATAAAGGACTATAGGGAGCTGCCTGTTGTTTTTAAACCTTCTATCCGGCCCTCCATTTTTATTTACATACCTCCAGGTATGATCCACAACCGTTGTATCTCCGGGTACCGCGCCTTCTTCAATAAATCGGGTTTCCGTGCATTCCACTCTAATACGACCGTAACTAACAGCACCAACTTGTCTTCTCTGTACAATTAAGATTTTGTCGGGAAAAAAATAGAGTTTCTGCTTCCCAACCGGGATACAAGGCACTTTAACGTTCGTTCTTATGTACTTGGGTATGGAGTAATTAATGGAAATACTACTTCTCGCAATGAGTGTAGAAGCTCCTGCATGATATTTCCTATCCGTAACATCCCCAGATGCCGATATATGCCACTTTCTATCTGCACTCATAATGTCATTGAACGAATCATAAAATGCTTGTATTTTTGATTCTGTTGCTTCATCAATATCATATATTATTGTGGTGGTTTTCCTGTATCTATCTAGCAAGATAGAGGCAACAATCGACAACAGACCTAAATACATATATGATGACGAGCTAAGCAGGGCCGCTATAGCTACTCCTAATGTCCACAGAGGAAACTTTTTATATTTCCGATTAATCTCACTTAGTATTTCCTGAGAACTGGAGTCAAAGATCTCTAGCGCATCCCTGCTTTCAATTTCATGCATGATAACATCGGAAGGCTGGTTGATAGTTCCGTTGCCGTATGAGGCAGGATTATCCCGTGTCCCCTCCCGACTTTTCCCTTTTCCGATCATGGTTTTGTAAGAAAGCCCATTTGTACCGATACGAATGTAGTTACCACGTGGCCCTGTCCCAATACGAAATCCTCTAATGCCCACCGAAGCCCCTATTCCCGACTTGGAAAAAGTCAATCTAACTCCACCAAACGACACTGATTTTCTTGAATAAAAGCTCATCTTAACCCTCCTCGTCACAAGCCTGCTTAAGGTATTTCTATCGAGAGTTAAAATTTCTAGTTAAGTAGCAACCCTTATTCCTTATTCGCTATATACTTCCACACCATCCGGTAGTTTCCTTCTCTCAAAATGACAGTCTATCCTATTTTATTACAAAATCTAGCAAATCGCGACTGTATTTTAACACTTACACGTGACGTAACGTCATGTTTTATAGTATAGTTACCGGTAAACAGATGCGCAGCCAAAAAGAGGTGATTATGAAGCCGCTTTGGAAGGTGGGAGAGCTTGCTAAGCTCACGGGGCTCACGATACGAACATTGAGGTTTTACGATCAGATCGGCCTGTTTTCTCCGTCGGCACATTCCGATTCGGGGCACAGGCTGTATAACGAAGCCGACCTGTCGAGATTGCAGCAAATTTTATCGTTAAAGGAGCTCGGCTTATCGCTGGAGGAGATTAAATCCATAGTAATCGGCGGACACTTCAGTCCGCTGGAAATCGTGTCGCTGCAAATTGCCCGTCTGAAAGAAACTATCCGGATACAGCAAAAGCTTCTGGCCGAACTGGAATATGTTTCGAATCAGATGCATTTAAAACAACCTGTGACCGTCGAAGATTTTACAGCATTATTAGAAATGATGAAGAAGAGCCGTGGAAAAATGATCCTCGAACGTCGGATGACTTGGGAGCATCACCTGGACCTGCTGGGCGACTTCCTCGACATAGATCCCGACGAATCGAATCAAGGGAGCTGAAAATCATGAACGAACGATCTGCCGTTCATAACACTTTCGTTGTCGAACGGGTGTATAAAGCCTCGCCGGCTAAGGTTTTTGCCTACTGGTCGGACTCCAGCCTGAAAGGGCAGTGGTTTTCGAAAGCGGATGAGTTTGACTTCCGTGTCGGCGGTGGAGAAAGCAGTCAAGGAGGGCCTCCCGGCGGACCGGTATTTACCTTCGATGCCCGGTACCACGACATTGTGCCGGACGAGCGCATCGTTTACACCTATACTTTGGATATGGATGATACGCGGATTTCCGTATCCGCAACGACCGTCGAGTTCAAGCCGGAGGGTGGAGGCACCAAGCTGATTTTCACCGAGCAAGGCGTCTTCCTGGACGGCCACGATACGCCGGATCTGCGCGAGCACGGTACCAAGGAGATGCTGGATAAGCTTGGTGTGCAGTTGGAGATCGGCTAGCCTACCTTAACATGCGAAGGAGGATCGGACATGACGGAAAACCGTGCGGCAAACAACGAAAGCAGTGCAGCGGAAGAATACGAATTGGTAACAACGCGGGTGATCAATGCATCCCCTGCTCTCGTTTACGAAGCCTGGACAAAGCCCGAGCATTTGGCACAGTGGTGGGGTCCGGACGGATTTACGAACACTTTTCACGTATTTGATTTACGGCCGGGAGGAATATGGGAGTTTGTGATGCACGGACCGAACGGAGTCAATTATCCCAACAAAAGCGAATTCGTCGAAATTGGGCCCGAACGAATCGTGCTGCGGCATCTTTGTGCCCCCTATTATCAGCTCACGGCAACCTTCGAGGATATTGGCGGCAAAACCAGACTGACTTGGCGCCAGCTTTTCGAAAACGCTGCCGTATTTAACGCCATTAAGAAAATCGCACTTCCAGCCAACGAGCAAAATCTTGACCGGCTCGAAGCGCAATTGCAGAAGATGTCCGTCTGAGAACCACCCTGGCACCTTTTCCACGAGATCGCGCCGGCCGAAAGGCCGGTTTTTTCATGTACAAATAAAGTACCGTGACGTCCCCCGCCAAAAGATACAGTTTTTTTGACTAAAGGGCATCACCAAAAATATATAAGCAGGTTCAAGTTATGCGTGATATTACCTTTTGCCAAATTGTCTTAATAACTCAACTTTCGCAGGGTAAAATCGGCTTTTTAGCTTGATGTGATGAACAAAAGATAAGCTCGGTTAGTAAACTTAACTCGTTAAAAACGGAGGTGCACCAAATGAACGCCCCAATGCCACAGGCTTTCTACCGATGGTCACTTGGGCATTACTCCTTTAAAAATCACCTGTCAACGGAATGCTCTTCCAGAATGTGAGTGATAGCCTCTAATGTATGCACTCCTTTGGCAATATCGACTATAAACTCTACTGCATATTTCCGTTCCATTCGCAGATGATATCCGTTCAACAGCAGGAATGATTTTGTGACCAGATAGGCTGTCCGCTTATTGCCATTATGAAAGCAATGATTTTTGACCAGGGATTCCAACAATGCAGCAGCCTTATCAAATAAGGATGGGTAAGCATCTTCTCCAAAAACACTTTGTTGGGGGCTATGTACCGCAGAGTCCAGCTGACCGTGGTCCTTTACTCCCGCTTGCTCCGCGTCATTCATCCTCTTCATCATGAAATAATGTGCTGTAATTATCTCTTCTTTCGTCAAAAACTTCGTCATATCATCTATCCCTAAGGTCTTCAAGAATACCTTCGTCTTCTTCAAATACATCAAAGAAAGCTTCTAAAACTTCAGGACGGACATTCTCAGGCAATTTACTTTGCCTTACTTTTTTTAGCACAACTTCACCATGATCATTCTCGATAAATTCAATTTCATCTCCTTGGGAAACCTCTAACCTTTCAGCAAGTCTTTTAGGCAAACTAACGCCCAAGCTGTTTCCCATTCTCCCTACCTTCCGGGTATAACGAGTCATTTTCCGCTTATCGTTTGGCATTTTGACCACACCATTCATTTTATATTCTCCGCTTCTATAGTATGATCAGCGTTCAAACAGTTATACCTTATAACAGTAATAACTTTTATAACATACTTACATTTTATCAAATCTTTCTGAGGACATAAAGCAGACATTCGCAGTTTAAATAGGGGATTTAGCGGGCTCCTTTGCATTGTAAAATGCCGCCTTTTTTGATTAAAGTAGCATTAATTGACCGTAACTATCGTTCTATGGAATCATATAGTTATTCATTATAGAAGAAAGCCTAGGTGGGGGAGGATTAATTTTATGGCTAGGGACTATTTAAACTTAAACGATGGGCAGCTTTATTATACCGTTTCGGGAAAGGGCGATTCTGTTGTTCTGATACACGGAAATTTCAACGATTCTCAAATCTGGAACGAGCAGGCTGCTGCTTTGTCCACATATTATAAAATCATTCGTTATGATTTACGGGGATACGGTCTTTCCAGCACGCCAAAATCTTCATTCTCCAATGTCGATGACTTGAAAGCACTTATTGATTCCTTAAAGCTGCATAAAGTTACTCTAATCGGCTCTTCCTTGGGTGGAGGCGTTGCTATAGACTTTACTCTCACGTACCCTGACCTAGTTCAAGCCCTTATTCTGGTCTCACCCTCCATAAACGGTCATCCTTATCCCAGGAATATGATGTGGCAAGGAATTAAAAATTATATCCTTGTTCGTCTGAAAGGACGCGAGAAGGCTATCGAATCCTTCATCACTAATGATTACTGGCAATATTTCTTTCCTTCTGAGAAAAAAGAAGAGGCTCTACGAAGAGTCCTCACCAATGTCAGGAACACTAACAACTTCTGTCGATTCTCCCCAAATCTCTCAGTTCCTGCTAAACCTTACGCCATCAGCCGATTACATGAGATTAACATCCCGACCCTTATCATCATTGCCGATCAAGACCATCCATTTAACATAAAGACGGCTGAAACCTTACACCAGAACATAAAGCAATCGTCTAAAATTATGATGGAGGACTGCGGACACCTCCCATTTATCGAGGAGCCCCATGAATTCAATCATTCGGTCCTTGAATTTCTGTTAAATAGAAGCACTGACAGATAAAATGTAATCATTTCGGCGTTTTAAAGACGATCTTCCACGCAGCTTGGACACTCGTCTGGAAACCGTAAACCTTCACTCGTGTAATATTCAGGATTCGTCTCATCAAATACAAATGGCCCGCCGCATGACTGACACGCCAATATTATCGGGTCGCGTGAGCGAATAATTAGTGATTGGGCCCGTTCCTTCAATAACTGGTTCCATTCCACATCATCCATATCATCGCTCTGTTTCAGTGCTTGGATCACATTACGAATTTCAGCCTGAACTTTTTTAAAATCGATGCGTTCCCACAAAGTTAAAAACGGAATATACTTCTTATTTCTGGAGCATAAAATTTTGTACAAAAACAAGAACATCATGCCCCGATTTCGTTCTTTCAAGTACTCCATGTTGAGTGGAGCTACGCTATTCTCCAGCCAGTAATCCCACTCCTGCAGGAACTCCTCAGCCCTTCTTTCCCTTTCGATCGCCCATCCACGCGAAGTAAATACAATTGTAGAATACTTGCCATAGACCTCCGTTGCCAGAAAGCCTGTCCGAATCATATGATCCACTTTATCCATGATCTGTTCTAATGTAAGGTCCTTATAGTAACCATACGAAGGATTTCGATCTAATCCAAGTTCCAGCAGCTTTCGTTCCTTTGAACCTTTCAAAATTTTTGAGAGAAGCGTCCTTCCGCCTTCGCCAATGATGTCATCGGCCGCTCGCAGAATAGCCCGCAGTTCAGGATCCGGCAATGGTTTCATTTGATTTTTCATTTGTTTTTTCATTGGTTTTCAGGTTCTTCCTTTCCTTCCCGTTTAATTTGTCAAAACTTCGTTACTGATTTGTCTGCCTCGGCGTGATACCGCAAAAACTCTTCAAGGTCAAAAGGCACCTCCTCTTCCGGCCTTGCGATAAACCAGATCTCATCCGTTTGGGGGTGCGGTGACTTCCATGTTCGGGGAGGGAGAGTAGCATCAAGGCTGTCCTGATCGGCAAACCTCTCCATTTCTTCCCATGTAATACCATACGGAAACCCCCATCCCGTATACCCGGCAATATATGCAAATGTCTCGTCAGACCACGGATCTTCGCCTCCTTGTCGCTCTTGCCGGCGTTGCAGCCTCTTTTCCTTGCGGGCTTGTTTTGCTCTTGTAGAAGCCTTCTCACTTTCTTTAGCCTTCCGAACGGCATCATCGGTTAGCGGCACTCCCAGTATACGGAGCTCTGCAATGGCCGTTCCTGCGTCAACGCCAAAATATTTGCGATAAGCACGGATGTGGCAAGTCCCGTTATAAGACTTGAGCCAACTTGCTGCAGCTGACTGCAGCCGGCTGTTTCTGTTCATTCTTTTGACTCGCGGTGTACTTGCGCTTTTCTTTCTCTTCTTCCCCAACGAATCCCCTCCCACAAAATTGCGGTCACTACCATTTAACCGCCTTTATTAATCCACTTTCTTCATCATAACTCTTCCAGAATAGAGGGAGTTACCCCACTAACCCATTATCTAATGTGCATTTTTCATTATTTTTGATCGCTGTTATCTATAATTCTGTATTTATAATCATTTTTGGGTTAAACTTTCCCTACTTCCAATATCAACAAGGCTATTTAAATCCATTCATCTAACCCTTATGTCAAATGAAGTGCGTAGAAGTAATCGTTCACCTGGGGAGTACAGAAAGATTCAAAATTTTATTGGCAAACTCATCGATGCTATTTACCAAAGGCCTATCTTTACTGTCCACACTATCTCCTCTGCAGCGGAAGTCTCAGAAGCAAACATGCAGGAGATATTTATCCATCTTAGAGTCGAACAGAATTATTTTTTCCGATGGAAAACAACGTTATAAAACATACTATTATTATAATTTACTTGATAAATTAAGGTAAACACACCTCCTCTGGAGACAGATCCGAACGTAAAAAGCGACCTGGCACGGTCGCTTTTCTGTTTGTATTGGTGGAGGCGAGATTAGATTCCGATTTCCCTCATTTTCATCGTGACTTTCTCGACCCGGCCATCCATGCCCGTCCCATCAAACTTCGGAAGCTGCAATTCGCTGACGATGGCTCCGTCACGCATGAACATAATACGTTCCGTCCTGGCCGCAACCTTGGCGTCGTGGGTTACAAGCATTACCGCCGTACCCTCCGCATTGATTTCGGTAAAGAGGTCCATAATCCCCTGCGCGGAGCTGGAGTTGAGCGCACCCGTAGGCTCGTCGCCGAATATAATTTTCGGGCTGTTCATAAGCGCACGGCATATGCCCGCACGCTGAAGCTGGCCTCCGGATACCTGTGTAATGTCGCGATTTTCCAGCTCCGCAATACCTACCCTTCTCATAAGCGCTCTAGCTTTTTTCGTAATTGCTGCAGCGTTTTTTCTGCTGCCCCGCATGGATGGGAGAATGATGTTGTCGAGGATATTCAGAGTTTTCAGCATCGTCGGCTGTTGGAAAACAAATCCCATTTCGGTTCGGCGCAAATCCGCAAGCTCATTCTCCCCCATCTCCGATAAATCCCTGCCGTCAACAACGACTTTCCCGCCATCAATCCCGTCCGTCCCGCTCAGCGCAAACATCAGCGTCGATTTTCCCGAACCCGAGGGTCCCATCACCGCCACGAACTCGCCCTCGTTTATATAGGCGGACACCCCGTCGAGAACATTGCGCTTCTCATCACCCTCGCCGAAAGTTTTGACGATACGATCTCCGATAATGATCTTCTTCATAGGCCTACTCCTTTATATTTTCGGAAATTTTAATTTGTCCCGCACCGAACGTGCCGATGATTGTTGCGATCAGTACCGAGCCTATCATCATCACCGGACTAAACAGATAGGAAGCAAGCGGATTGATCGTAAAATGAAACGTCGATGCTCCAAAGGAGGAGATCACCGCGCCCGCAAGCTTCTCTCCGAGAGTGTTGGCCAGAAGGGTCCCGAGGAAAATTCCGACAACCAGAACGAATACCGATCGCGAAATGTACTGCGCCTGAATATCCGAGCTGGTCAAACCGAACGCTTTCATGACGGCAATGGAATATCTGTCTTTGGCGACAAGCATTTTCATAAACAACAGGGTTACCAACACCGCTATAACCAAAGCAACAACCATGGCTGAATTGGAGGCCTTTGCGACAGAGCTTATTGTAGAGCCGAAGGTCTGCGCAATATATTCATCAATGTCCGAAACCTTCGCATAACCAAATCGACCCGCATATTCCGAAACCTTACTCGCGATTAGAGACGGATCTGAAAGCTCCGCACTGATCACGTACCACATAATGTCCGCCGAAGGAGCGGTGAGAACAGCCTTGGCCGTCTTCCCTCCGTTGGTAATGTCGGAATAAATTCCGCTTACCGTGAGATCTTTTTCCTTCCCCTCCATCAGCAGTGTAATCCCATCGCCGACCTTTATGTTCAGCTCATCAGCGTTCAAGGTGGACAGAGCAATTTCATCTTCATTGGCAGGCGCCCTGCCCTCGGAATATTCTACAGGGAAAATGGAATGGTCGCCGAGCTCAATTTTCAACCTTTCCTCCGAGCCATCCGCCGTCTTGACTTTGAATGTTTTGGTTGTCAGCACAGCATACTTCGAAATGGCGCTGTCGCTTTTCATAGTCTCGATGATTTCAGCCGCTTTTTCCGAAATTTGGTCGGTCTGCTGAAGGTCAATGCGTATATCGCTGCTGCCGATCCCCATATATTTGATGAAGCTTTTGGAGGAAATCGTGTTGTGCAAGTTCTGCGGAACTATAATGAGAAATGTTGAAATCACAAGCACCGCAAGCATGGTGGCGTAAAGCTTCTTCCGGGCGAGAACATCCTTGACCCCGAGAAAAATATTAAGGGGAAGCAGCCGGTTTCCACTCAGGCTAAAACGCTTTGTGCCCGCGGCTTTTTCCTGTGAAGTGCCAAACCGGATAGCTTCGGCGGCCGATATTTTCCGAAAGCGTCTCAGCACTCCATTTACATAGGCAATGATGGCAAGGAATACAAGCAAAATGCCGATGATTCCGAAAAACATGGCAAAAGATGAATTTTCGCTCTCCCCCATATAAAGCCGGATATTTTCAAGAAGCGTGCCCTGGAACACAAAAGAAAGGGCAAAACCTAGCATGCAGCCTATCGCCGCCATCGCCGCGTACTTCGCCACATAAATCTTCTTAATTTCGGAGATGCGCATCCCTATAGCCTTCATAACGCCAATTTCGCGGTAATCGTCTTCGATTTTCGCCAGGAGCGTAAAGCGTATGCACATCAAGGCAATGGCAACGACAAGCACGCTGACCAAAAGAATGACCCCTATCATCATCCCGTCGGAAATGGCATTGATCATTTTGAACAGCGGATAGGTCACCGTGGGGCCGTTCGCGTCAAGTCCTGCGGCAGCATAAGCCGTTTCGAAGTCTTTGAGCTTCGACAAATCCTTTAATCTGAATTCGATCAGATACTCTATATTTCCGGCATTTTTTAGCTCCTCGAAGTCATTGGTGCTGATCAGAAACCTTTTGGAAGAGGCGAGCGCGGAATTCATCTGCGAATCCCGAAGAAAACCGGCAACCGTAAATTCCTTCCCGCTTATTACGGCCTTGTCGCCGACCTTGGTGATGTTGTCCTTAAAGTAGCTAATAGGAACATAAAGCTCCCCGTCGGATACGTCGATAACATTACCGTCAAGATCAAGGAGATAATCGAACTTCTCGCTCTGGATGCTGAATCCGTTGTCCTGAACGCTATTCGCAAGCGTACGGTCGCCAAATCGAATTTGCGAACCGTCTATATTAAGAAATTCAAGCACCTGAAATTCATCCACATCGGGATGTTGCTCCGCGAAAGCATGAAGCCGATCAGTATCGATTTCCCCCGAGTGCATCTGCAGAAAATGCGGCGTTTTCGCCGTTATCATGAGTTCATTTAGCGCTCCTGAAAGATTTACGAACAGGATGGCCGCAAGCGAAACTAGCATAGCTGCAGCAGCAACAAATATTGTAGTGGTCAAGGTGATCAGCTTGCTCTTGGATAGATCATTACGGATTATTCTGTAATACATAAGTCACCTCTGGATTCAAGCTTTTGGACCGACTTTAAGTTATACAGAATTATGGAGGTCACACATAACAGCATTCCAGCGATGATAATGAGGAAGCCCGTTCCTCTGCCGGTGCCCGTGCCGATGATCCTTCCGACACTGTCCGCAAGCACGCCACCTTCCACTAATAAAGGAGTGAACACATAATCCGCCAGCACTCCCGACAGCGCATAAGCGGCAACGAATCCAAGCTGAGAGATGATTCCGATAAGTGACCAGGCTCTCCCCTGAACGGAATTATCAATATTGGTGCGAACCAGGAAATCCAGGCTAACATTGGCCAAAGGCATCATCGCAAAGAAGAGAAATCCGGAAACACCGATCAAAATCAGATTTTCGCGAAATCCAAATACCGCCATAAACAACCCTTCACAAAATAGCGCAGCAGAAAGAATTTTCACATAACCCTTTTTTATTGGGAGAAATCCAATGACCACACTCGACACAAGCATTCCCGAAGCGACGATCGTTTCAATCGTTCCAATGACGGTACTGTCTGTAAAAGCCAGCAGCATGGGGATGGAAAGTGTCTCAATAAATCCGAGGAAAAAGGTCAGCGCTGATGTGATGATCACAAGAACAAGCACGCCTCTGTTTTTAGAAACGGCATGCCAACCCTCTCTGAAATCATGGATAAACGATTTAGCCTGTTCGTATGTCTTGGAAGCCAGGCCGCTGCGTACAGCCAACGTCGTTGCAACGGTGACAAAAAAAGTGCAAATATCGATGATAAGCAGCAGTTTTACATCCGAAACGGCGAGCAAAAATCCCGCGATGATAGGAGAAATCAGAAATTTGGCCGAGCCCGCCAATTGGACAAGACCGCTTGCCTTCGTATACTGCTCCTCGCTAAGTAAATCCGTAACCGTCGCTTTATATGCGGGATCGAGCAGCGATGAGAACACGGAGCTAATGGTCACTCCCACACAAATTTGCCATAGCTGCGCTTCTCCGCCGAGCATACAAATTAGGATGAAAACAAGTCCTATGGCGGAAAGACTGTCGCCTAACACCATCAAAAGCCTGCGGTCATAGCGGTCAGCCAGCACTCCCGCAAAGGAGCTTAAGAGAAGCGACGGCATAAACGCAAGCAGGGTAACAAGCGCCATGGCCGAAGCCTTGCCCGTCTGCTGGAAAACGTAAATTCCCAGCCCAAACGCCGTAAGCCCGTTGCCTATGGCAGAAACAAACTGACCCGACCACAATAGAAGAAATTTACGGAAGGATTTTCCGGAGTTACTCATTCCCTGCTCCATCGCCTGTACCAAACATCTTCATAGCGTCCATCAAGCTTCCGCTTTCGGCACCGAGCAGCCTTTCTACATTGCAAATAAATGCCAGCATTCGTGACAAACGCTCCTCGTCCGTCGGGGTAACCAGATCATCATCAAAAACGGTATTCGCATAGATCACAACCATTTCCATGCACTCATACGGAAACGGCGTGCTGAACATTCCCTGCTCAATTCCCTCGTGGATAATGCCCGTCAGGATCGGCGGAACGCCATGAATGATGACCTTTTGGATTTTCTGATGCATAAGCGCGTTCTGCGGCTTGTGAATGTGCTCCATAATTTCCTGGCTGCTTCCGCCGTTTAGGTTCATAGCCCTAACCACGCGAATAATACGCTCGACGACGGGAATGCTCTGGTCTTCGGCAATTTCCCGAGCCGCACCCAATAGACGGACACTATACCGCTCAATCAGCGCATCCATAATATCTTCCTTCGACTTGAAGTGATAATACAGCGTTCCCCGCGCAATGCCGACCTTCTCGAGAATATCGTTGGTACTCGTGCGGTCAAAGCCCTTCTGACCAAATAGCTCATCCGCCGCATCAAGAATTTCGTTCCTTCGCTCATCAGCTTCTTTTACCACTCTCATTAGTAGACCCCCAATTTGTAGACCGACTGCCTGTCGGTTAAATGGTAACATATTATTTGGTGGTGTCAAGGGGGGGAATCACGTTAAAAATAAGGCTTGTAAATAAAGTGAGGGGATGAAGTAATGTTTTCTAGAGCTCATGCGGTTGTTTTGGGGGAGGCATCGGAAGGCGGGTCTACTCTTACACTTACTAACGAGAGCCTATTCGATGACGATGAGCATCCCCCTCAAATACTATACTGACCGCCTAAAGAAGATAGGTTAGGCCTAATACATGAAAAAAGCAAAGATGAGACCTATCTAGTATGCAGGCTTGAAATTAAGAGCTACTATCATCCTTAACTGCAATATTTATATTATTGCTTCGGATTAAGGTATATTCTTGTATTCCCATAAAAGTACTAAGGGATTTATCTTTAACATTTAAAGTTAAAAAGCCTATAATAGAAAACAAATCATGAATTCTGCGAAATAAAAGGATGGAAATATAATGGCTACCCACTGACTAAAGAAGCACGTAGTAAACACATGAGCTTAATTTGATCAAAAAACAAATTGTAAGACAAGGTACCAATTATAATGGACTAAGAAAATTAGACAGCAAAAAAGGAGTTTCTTAGTTGTATGGCAACGATGAGG
>NZ_JBHTIU010000040.1:0-31623 GCF_042677205.1 Paenibacillus residui | reverse complement strand
ATATACCGTTAACTCCTTGTCATACTTGGCATCAGGCAAGAATTTCAGGTGCGAAAGTTGAGTTACTAATTGCTTGGCGGACGACTTGAACTATCCGGAGACCAAAGTTTGTGGGGTATTTAATAAGGCTTCGT
Organism: Paenibacillus residui; assembly: GCF_042677205.1. Taxonomy (NCBI): domain Bacteria; kingdom Bacillati; phylum Bacillota; class Bacilli; order Caryophanales; family Paenibacillaceae; genus Paenibacillus; species Paenibacillus residui. The sequence goes on along the minus strand of NZ_JBHTIU010000040.1, from coordinate 31,489 downwards.
TAGAAGCTTTTTTTATTGAATCGAAATTTCTTTAACAACGTATTATGTCACAGAAATATCGAATTCCAGAATTAAAAAATATTAAGGATCAAGTGTAGTACATATAGAATGATGGAATGGGAGGAACCGGCTTTGATTGAGATGCGTGAGAAGGAAGATTTGAAATACTCCAACGCTATACCGACATGGGCGAAGATTGTTAATGCTGCCTTCCTGGGGTTGTTTTTTTTGGTCGGATTTGCAGCATATGGCTTAGGAATCCTATTTCTCTTCGGGCAACATTGGTTTGTAGCGGCCGTTTGCTTAGCCTTTGGCGGGTTCATGACTTGGGCGGTTCGGCTGGTTCGCAATTCCAATAAGATGTATACGGAAATTGTCCTCAAATGCGAGCTGCAAGAGGATGGTTATTATACTTATCTGAAGAAAATAAAAACAGGGGAAGAATGGGAGCATCTAGTTACTTTTGATCAAATACAGGAAGTGTTGATCGGCAGGACAATTCGTTACCAATCCAGAGGGTCGAATAGGCTGGGTTATCACGTGGTTGGGGCCAAGATTATTATGAAATGGACTAACGAACAAGGCCATACCGATTATTCCTTGTTCGGCTTGGAAGACCCTGAGAAACTGGAAGAATGGGTTCAACGGTTCAAACAAAAGGGGATTCCCGTCTATAGTACGGGGGCAAATGTCAGTATAGTTCAGGTAGATGATTACCAGACCGGATACGATGAATTGCCTAAAGTGCCCTATGATAGCGATACAAGCTCGCCGAGAATCGGCAGCCATCGGTTTAATAGCTTAAAGCTATGGCTTAGTTCGGAGATGAGGGCGAGAAAGCGGAGCAAGGAATTGATGCGTGACAAGAAGGTGTTTAATTTAATTCTGCTGGCAATGCTGATCGGCAATTTGCTGATCGCGATTCGATGGATGCCCTCTTGGCCGTTGGATGATGGCATGTTCAGTGAAGACTCCCCTGCTTATTGGGTAGGCGGGTTCAACTTTGTACTTCTTTTGGTTGTCGGGGCATATTGGCGTGAACAGGTGAAATGGTATCGTTCGTTAAGGGATGTGGGGCTTCTCTTAATGGCACAGTTGACTGGCTGGGTATATTTAAAGTTATTTCAAACCGCTCCGGACGGGATGCTGGAAGCGATTGTCGTTGGTGGTTTTATACTTGCATGCTACAACGGAATTCTCTTTATCATCTTTCGGATTTTGCGAAGGTTTTGGTAGAGGCGCTTATATAAAACTTGCCATAAGTGTACAGAAATAGCTATTACATTGGTCTTCTCGGAGTCATCGGGAGACATTACCTACTAACGAGCATTATATTCATTGGTCCCACCCGGAAGCCGTTCTAGGAAAACTATTAGAGATGCTTAACTAAGGGCATTCGTTGTAACGTTACTTAAGCAAAAAGTCGCCCGGAATTGGCGGGTTGCGGGCCATATATTTCCCATAGTAGCCCTTCGAATCCCTTGTCTTTGCGTCAAAGACAAGGGATTTCCTTTATTACACCCCCCTCTAACCAATAAAATAGGCAAAAAGTCACTTGTTGGCGGAGCGCTCTTCTGTTAATTTTGATATTATCAATTTGTTATTATCAGATGAATACCAAGGGGAGCCGGAGGGGATACTCATGAAGAAAACTTGGGGCGATTGGAACTTATACGAAATAGCTTGGCTGGGCCTGTTCTCCGGGATTGCTATCGTACTGACGGTAATTATGAAGGATACTTTGTTCGGATTCACGGTCTTCCTTACGGGAGTATTGTGCGTGGTCCTTGCGGCCAAAGGCAACCTGATGACCTATGTTTTCGGTATGTATAATACATTTGGTTACGCATATTTGGCTTACGTCAACGGATTGTTCGGGGAGGTTATGCTGAATCTGCTCTTCTTCGTCCCCATGAATGCGGTCGGCTTCATCATGTGGAAGAAGCATCGCCATGGCGGCAAGCTGGTCATGAGGCAGATGGATCGGAGAGGTTTGTTCCTCGTAGCGGCCGTTTGCGCATTAGGCAGCCTGTCGCTCGGTTTCGGACTGTCGTTCATTCCGTCGCAGAATTCGCCCTATATCGATGCCCTTACGACCGTGTTATCGGTGGTGGCGACGGTTTTGATGGTCAGAAGGTTTAAGGAGCAGTGGCTGGTCTACATTGTCCTGAATATTTTCACGGTGCTGTTGTGGGTGATTAGAACTCTGGACGGAAGCCCGGACGGCGTATTGATGATCATCATGTGGAGCGCGTACCTGGTCAATGCGGTCTACGGTTACTACACCTGGAACAGAGGGGCTAAGGAGGTACTGCTATGAAAAAGCTGGGATTGACTTTGGGAAAGTTTGCGCCGCTGCATAAAGGACACCAGTTCATGATAGAAACGGCCCTGCAAGAGGTGGACGAATTGATCGTTGTCATCTATGAAACGGACGTGATGACGATTCCGCTGCATATTCGGGCGAGCTGGATTCGCAAGCTGTATCCGGCGGTCAGGGTTATCGAAGCCTGGGACGGTCCGGACGGATATTCCAATGACCGGGAGCATGAAATCCGGCAAGAGCAGTACATTCTCGGTTTGCTGAAGGGTGAGCGGGTGACGCATTTTTACTCCAGTGAATTTTATGGAAAGCATATGAGCCTTGCTTTGGGCGCAGTGGATAGGCGGGTAGATGAAGACCGCAAGCGGGTTCCGATCTCGGCGACGATGATTCGGTCCGATCCTTATAAGTACCGGGAATATATCAGCGATGTCGTGTACCGGGACTTAATTACGAAAGTCGTATTCATGGGTGCGATGTCGACTGGTAAATCGACGATAACGGAAGCTTTGGCACGGCGGTACCGGACAACATTCGCAAGCGAGTACGGACGGGATTACTGGACCGAGCACCAAGTGGACCGAAGAATTCGGCTGGAGGCTTTCGATGAGATCGCAGTCGGGCATATCGAGAGGGAAGAGAAGGCGCTGCTTGAAGCAAACCGGTATCTGTTCGTCGACACGAACGCGATTACCACTTACATGTTTGCAATGGACTATCACGGCCGGGCGCCGGAGTTGTTAACCCGAATGGCACTGGAAAATGCGCAGAGATACGATTTGTTTTTCCTATGCGACGACGATATTCCTTATGAGGATACGTGGGATCGCAGCGGGGACCAGAAACGGCATACTTTCCATAAACAGATTATCGCCGATTTGAAGGAGCGCCGAATTCCCTTCATTACGTTGAGGGGGAGCCTGGAGGAACGGATGCGGAAGGTAGATGAAGTATTGGCACGGTTCAAGCCATACGACAATTATTTCGGAGAACGTTAATAGCTGAAAACGGAGGATGAGGCTGATGGATATTCTGGATCGCGACGGCAACGGATTGACGGAACGGGAATTTCTGGAACGGTATCGGGCGGGGGATTACGAGCGTCCCTCGGTGGCGGTGGACATGGTCATTTTCACCGTTACGGAGGCCGAGGAGAACAATTACCGCAAGCTCCCGGAGAAGGAGCTGAGGGTTCTGCTTATTCAGCGGGGAGCGCATCCTTTCTTGGGCAAATGGGCGCTTCCGGGCGGCTTCGTCCGGTCCAATGAGACGACGGAACAGGCCGCGGCGAGGGAATTGTACGAGGAAACCGGCGTAGATAACGTATATCTGGAGCAGTTATATACGTTCAGTGATGTCGGACGGGATCCCCGGACTTGGGTCATGAGCTGCAGCTATATGTCGCTAATCAACAGCGGCCAAGTGCAGTTGAAGGCGGGGGATGACGCTGTCGGCGCGGCCTGGTTCAAGGTGTCCTATCGGCTACTGCGCGAGCGCAAGGAGCTGATCGAGGGCGGATATGTCAAAGCGCTGCAGTACGAGCTCAAGCTTAGCTCCAATTACGGGGAGCTGACTGCCGTAGTGGAACGTACGGTGACGGCAACGGAAACCTCGACCGCAACGTCTTACACCATCGTCTCCAACGATGGGTTGGCTTTCGACCATGCGAAGATTATTGCTTATGCCATCGAGCGGTTGCGGGGCAAGGTGAATTATACGGATATTGCGCTTCACCTGATGCCGAAGCTGTTTACGTTAACGGAGCTGCAGCAGGTATATGAGGTAATTTTGGATAAGGAGCTGCTGAAAGCCGCCTTCCGGCGCAAAGTGGCCGATCTCGTAACGGAAACGGATCACTATACCGAGAATGCGGGCCACCGTCCATCCCGCTTGTACCGAAGAAGACTGGAGGAATTATAATGATATACAATATCGAGGATTTACGAAATGCTTATCTTGCAGGGCAAAAATATAAGTTTCTGTTGTTCTGGGGCCATACGCCGTCGAGAGACGGAAGCATAGATAAAAGCTGCTTAAGCCAATGGTGGATGAGCCCGTTCGTCGTGGAGGGAACAGAGTACTCCTGTGCCGAGCAGTACATGATGGCGGAGAAGGCACGGCTATTCCGGGATGACGAGATGTTGGCCGCCATCCTGCAGGCCAAGCATCCGAAGGAGATGAAAGCCTTCGGGCGTGCGGTAAGAAACTTCGACAAGGCCGTCTGGGACAGCCAATGCTACGCGATAGTCAAGCAGGGCTGCTTGGCGAAGTTTTCGCAGAATCCCCAGCTTGGCAATTTTCTAAGATCGACGCAAAACCGCATTTTGGTAGAGGCCAGTCCGCGAGACCGTATCTGGGGAATAGGGATGGGGCCGTCCAACCCGGACGCGGAGAATCCAATGAAATGGCGGGGGCGTAACCTGCTGGGCTTCGCACTGACCGAAGCGCGCGACGAGTTATTTTCGAAAGAAGGGGAATGACATGGATCGAAAGAAAATGGCTCAGGAGCCTTGCGGATCCAGCAGCAGGGCTTCTATTAATATGATGGGTGCCGGTTGGATTTTGCCGCGGCGCAGAGCTATTCGGAGGTAACAGCCATCTGATCGCTCCCGAATGATTGACAAGACAATAATCAGATGATACTTTATCAAAACATTCTTTTGCACTTGATATCACTGAAAAAGGGGGAGAAACAATGTCCGACCAAAATCATTATGTAGTCAAAGTAGTTCCTTACAGCTCTGAATGGCCTCAGCAATTTGAGAAAGAGAAGGACCGGTTGCTTGAAATATTGGCCCCTCACACCGCTACCCTTGAACATATCGGCAGTACTTCTATACCCCATCAAGACGCAAAACCAATCATCGATATGTTTGCGGCCGTGGACACTTTGCTTAAAGAAACGGTCTATGCGAACTTGCTTAACCATTTGGGTTACCGCTATATTGAAACAGGCATGACCGGGCGTCATTTATTTGTAAGAGAGCTCGCAGGGACTCGTACGCATCATTTGCATATCCTGCCGATCGAAGGATTTTATGAAAGAAATGAGCTGCTATTTCGCGACTACCTCCGGGCTCATCCTGATTTAGTCCAGGAGTACGGTGAGCTTAAACGTGTTTTGGCTGAACAATATCATTCAGACTCTGACGGATATACACGAGCAAAAACTGCCTTTATCCAACGTGTTGTTGACCTGGCACGAACAGAACGAGGACTTCCTCTTCAAGATGTATGGGACTAATTGTAATGAGCAGACCGTGCCTTTCCTTTCCACTTTTAATCGAATGGGAGGTAGTGTTGTCGGTTTAAAAGCGGATGAACGAAATAAAAATCGCACCTCCTCCAAACCTAGTCAAAGCGTCGACGATTATCTTGCCATGATTCCGCATATAGAGCAAGATTTGCAGGACAGTCCGGATGTGCTTGCCTTCTACCAATCACTCACTCCGGGGTATCGCAAGGACTGGGCCCGATATGTGTATAGTGCGGTGCAGGAGGAAACAAGAGTAAAGCGGCGTGCAGAAATGAAGGCGGTTCTGGCTGCCGGGTATAAGAGTATGGATCTCTATCGAAGAAGATAATCGAAGAAGATAACCCGGCGAGGCTGACATTCTCCTCAGCCCAGATTCGCCAATGCTGGCGTTCAAGAATCCTCCTTAACAATGAGTCCGAACAATGATGCAAATAGGTAGGCTTGTTCACGGGTAATGATACAGCCTTGCAAATCTTCCACCCCCACGCCTAACCCATTGAACTGACAATCGCTTAAGTCGATTCCGTTCAGCTTGGTACCCGACAATTGAGCCTGGTCCATCTTGGAACGATAGAATTCAATTTTATGTAATTTAGAGTAGCTAAGATCGGTATGACACAAAGAACTATCCTGAATGATCACTTGCTTGGTATTGCAAAATCGGAAGGAGGCGTAATCGGCTATACATTGATCAAAGAGGACATTCCGCAATGTCGAACCGGTTAAATGAATGCCGATCAATTTGCATTCTTGGAATACGGTTCGATGAATGATGGCTTCGCTGAAATCAACATTGGATAGATCGCACTTTTCAAAGATGACATCGGTCAGTTCCACGCCTGTCAAGGCGCATTCTGTAAAGGTGACTTGTTTGAAGATGATTTTATCGAAGGTCACTTTGTGATCTGTCAGATGCTCTATTACGCAGTTTTGTATGATTCCCATCTCTACAAAATCATTCAATTGGATATCATCCGGTGTCAGTTCAGATAGTTCATTCGGAATAATCGGCGGTTCGATTTTCATTGCTTTTTTCCCGCGGCTCATTGGAGTGTTTTCCCCCTTCAAAAAAGGAACATTAGTTCCTATTATAGGCGAACAAGATGGGACGTGCAAACGAGGTTTAATGTTTAGAAAGAATCGGCACTGGTATCCTCGATTTTCCAAGCATGATATGATAGTGGCGGTACAGTACAAGTTAGTCGGATTCGACACCAGGCTATTTCAGAGTGTTTGGAAGCTCAGAATAACGCGTTATGAGAAATGCTGTGAAGTTATAGGATAGACCTGATAATAAGCAGAGAAAATGGGGGATTCAAATGACACTACATGATCTGTTTAATGAAAAACCGACAAAATTATGGCGTGAAAGAATGATTGAAGATGAGGATGAAGATGACTTCTATACGAAAGAGAGCTTATTAAGCTGTGATAAAGTTCTGGACGATTACTTAAACCAATTAGTATCGCTGCAAGAGAATAGGAATCCGGAGAAGATCATGAAGGCCGTAGAAGAAACTATACTTGCCCTAAATGATGTGAATGATGAGCATGATTATTTTATTGAGACAAGTGAACGGGAAGAATTCGCCGAATTTATTGATAAGGCGGCCAGGCTAGCCGGATTAGAGATTGAGGAAGGCCATGATATTACGCTGGAATGGAGAGAATGGTAATTCTTATTTAACCTGAATTTTAACTCGAAGAGTCATAGTACTTCTCAATTACACTACATCGATAGAATTCACATGAGGTTACATCCAAGTACCGGTCAAAGTCCCAGAATTAGAACAAGAAGGCCTCCAAAACCACTCTAAAGGTGGGATTGAAGGCTTTTGTTGTTCCATGAAATTCTGACTGGAGCGGGGACTGAAAATGATATATAGAAAAATAATACCGGGCAATGGGATATTTTCGAGTCGGCCATCGTGTTGTATGTAGGAGGCGAAAAGATGGAAAACAATTCTTTATTGCGTACGGATAAAGAATTGGCCGAACTCTATCAACGGCATGCGGATCTAGTTTACAGGCTGTGCTACATCTATTTGAAAAATCCCGTTGATGCAGAAGACGCTGTTCAATCTGTATTTCTAAAACTGATCAAAACACAAATCGTATTCAATGACCATGAGCATGAAAAAGCGTGGTTGACGGTAGTTACCCGAAATTACTGTAAAGACATTCTGAAAAATTGGTGGAAGACCCGTCGTATCGCTTTAGATGCTTTACCGGAGGTTCCAGCTTGGAATGGCGATGTGCCGTCGGGGCAGGTGCTGGCCAGACTGCTTTCACTTCCGGAGAAATACAAAACCGTATTATATCTTTATTATTTTGAGGAGTACTCCGTTAAAGAAATCTCGGAGATGTTGGGCCGCAAAGAGAGCACGGTCCAGACGCAGCTGTCCAGAGGCAGGCAGCGCCTTAAAATTAACCTGGGAGGGAATTTCCTTGAGGAATAGAAGTCATATTCATCAGCTCTTCGAAGCTCTTGCGCCAAAAACGGAGCAAAAAGAAAAGATGCTTCAAAACATTTTAGTGCAAAGCCGGAATGAAAAGATAAGGCACAGAGGATTTGCTCCCGTGAAACGCTTAAGATCCGCCGTGCTGGCTGCGGTGCTGATGGCTGGGTTAACGACAACCGCTTTTGCAGCGGCGTATATGGGATTAGATGAAGCCTTTCTAAAATTTCTTAATCCGGTAAATCATGAGCAGGCACAATATTTGTCAAACGGCGCTTATGTAGTTGACAAGCAAGTGACCAACGAGAATGGGACGCTTACCATTAAGCAAGTGATCGGCGACAGTAATCTGACCTATATTTTAATGGATTTTTCTGCGCCAGAGGGTACGGTATTAGACGCTGCGCGGTATCGCTTTTTGGATAACGACATAACGACAAGGCAGAACTTTCAAAGCGTAGGATTTAAAGCCCTCGATGATGGCAACCGAAGTGACAACAAAATTAGCTTGGTTATGAGTGTCATGACGAGAAATAGCATAGCCGGCCAAAAAGTTCACTTACGGCTCAAAGATTTACAAGCAGCCGATCCGCTTCCGGGGATTTTCGAAACGATCATACCGGGGACTTGGGAAACTGAATTTAAATTGGATTTCAAGGACTACTCCACCCTTTATCCGGTCAATCAAAACATTACCATGTACGGATATGAGGCCGTGTTAAAATCGATCTCGGTCTCACCCATTTCGATTACTTTAAAAGTGGATAGCAGCTACTTGGAAGAAATTAACGAAGCTGCCGGCGAATTAAAGGAAATTGGAGACAATAAACATTTAGATAACTTTCCCATCACGATAAACTATGCAGACGGCACCTCAGAAACGACGGCTATTTTTTCCGGATTATATTTGTCGGAACATATAAGTGAGCAAATCCTTATGATCAAAACTTTTGAAAATGTAATCAATGATAAGGAAATTGCTTCGATCGTATTTTTCGATAAAGAGATTCCGATACAAACGGGCCGGTAATGCTTGAAGGTGATGGCACTAGGCGAACCGGCAACCGCAATAACAGAGCAATCGAGAAGAAATCAAGAAGGGCCAATTATGTGACTTCTAAGACCTTTGGTCTTAGAGGTTTTTTTATATAGAAAAAACCAGGTAACGAGCCGTCCCTTCTCCGTCCCTCATTATAAAACAGCACAAAACGGAAAATATGTGGATAAATATTCCTCATTTTTGTTCCAAAATGGAATAAAACAGAATATAATTGAATTATACTAGGTAAAAAGATGAGGAAAAGGGAGCGAAAGGGTATGGTGCAGGAAGAGTCAAGCATGTTTGCCGAAGAGCGCAGGGAGAAAATTCTTGCTTTATTGAATCAGGAGAAGCGGGTATTTGCCAAGGACTTGGCAGAGAGGTTCCAGGTCTCCATTGATTCCATTAGACGGGATCTGTCCATTATGGAGGAGCAGGGCTTGCTTAAGAAGACTCACGGTGGCGCAATACCACCTGCGAAGGTTCGGCAGTCCCCTCCGCCTCCGGACCAACGTTACGGTGACGGAACGCCGCAAGGCAACGCAATTGCTAAAATAGCGGCATCCTATATTCGTGAGAACGATACTGTATTTATCGGCAGTGGCTCTTTATCGTATGTATTGCTGAAGTACTTGCCTGATCAAATGCCCCTTACGATTGTTACTAACAGTATGCGGGTAGCCGATGTGCTAAAGGAACGGGATTGGGTCGACACTTATTTAATCGGTGGCCGAGTCAAGCCGTCCGGTAATATTACGGATGTTCTTGCTAACGAATTTGTTCGTCAATTTAAGTTTGACATCAGCTTCATCACGGGGGGCGGGATCTCAGAAGAAGGAGTATTTGTAGCTACCCCGGAAGTAGGGGCATTCGGGAGAGCGGTCGCTCAGGTATCCCGCCGTCGCATTGGAATAGCCACGCATCATTCCCTCGGAAACGATGGATTCGCGAAGGCCGGACGAATCGAGGATTTAGACTTGTTAATTACAGACCAGGACGCTGATCCGGAAGCTATTGAACGCATTGAGGCGCTTGGCGTTAAAGTGATCGTAGCCCAGTTGTAGTGCAAAGGGAGCGCCATTTTTTTCGAAATTTGTTCCCATAATTTGCTCAAATGGAAATGAGAAAGCCACTTCATTGTAGGAGTGGCTTTATTTTTACGTGGAGAAAAGGCAACTGAAATAACAGAGCAATCGAAAAGAAATCATAGGCTGCTCAATAAGCAAAAATCAACATCAAAGCGATACAACAGGCCTATGAGGGTAGACGTAGAAGGAGAAAAATATTCCCGAGAAGATCATGAAGGTGTTGTAAGAACAGGGCAGGGCGAGTTCACTTATTTTTGATAGTACAACCCAACTACCCCGTTCTCGTATGTTTTACTGCTGCTTAAGTTCATGGAGAATTGTTTATTGGCAAGAGCGAATAGTTTCTCGCCTTGGGAAACGACCACAGGATGAACGAGCACCCATAGATCATCAAAGAGATCATTTTGAATGAATAACTGCCACGTCTTTACTCCGCTCTCCACAGAGATTTTTCCCGCAGTGTTCTTTAGATTCATGATTTCGCGAGCGAGAGATTTATCGTCCTTGGCTATGATTTGCTGAGAATTCCTCCATACCAGATTCACTTCCGAGCGGGAAATGACCACTTTAGGGATATCGTTTATGCGCTTGGCTATCGCTTGTTCGAGGGGGTTTTTGGAAAATTCCTCTGCGTTTTGCCAATGCTGCGCCAATGAGGAATAGGAGTTACTTCCTACGATAATCGTTTCCACCGTATTGTAGTATTCGTAGTAATCTTCGAAAATTTCCTCACTTAATGTCATCCACTTATCCTCGTTTGAGACGATGCCGTCCAACGACATTTGCATAGTCATAAGAATTCTGCCCATTTCTTAGCCTCCCCGATATAATCTTGAATTTTACAATTTGCCTGCCTGCGGATTATCTAGATATTACCACGCAGCATTGTTGAACATTTCTTCTCGATTGCTCAATGCTCATTTTAGGCATTTGACTGGAAGTATGGTTAAGAAATATGAGAGGTGTGCAGGCATTGCATGAATAAAGACAGATCAATGGTTCCGCCGTGACGTTGCTGCTATTGCACGGTTATATCGCCGGAAGTAGTGCTGATATCTACTTCATACGTTCCTTTTCCCGATTTTCCGGAAATTTGGCCACGACTTTGTTTGGAGTCATTCTGTATAGGGATAGAAACAATGTATTTCCCGCTCCCGGTCTTGGCACGAAGATTAAGATCCGGTTCGCTGGTGTTTAGCTTCAATTGAATATTGCCGCTTGTGGTCGACACATGGACATCACTGTGGAATTGGGCAAAATCAAGAGAAACATTGCCGCTCTTGGTATTCACTTCAATGTGATTATTCTCGAATTGGGTGGCCGTCACGCGGCCGGAAGAACTGTTGACGAAGATTTTTCCCTCATATCCCGAAGGAATCCGCACCAGAAGCTTGGGCTTTCGTCCGATACGGGCTAGGGGGCTCTCGACTCTTATATTTATTTCATCCGCATCTTGAACGGAGGAAATACCGGATTTGACCGCAAGACCCCATTTTTTGTCGTACCTTATTTCCATGTCGTCGATTTCCGCACTCTCCAGTTCTATAGCGATACTTCCGCTATCAATATGGATAGCAGATGAATCATTAAGCGGAATGCTTTGAATATCTTGTTCATTAGCGCCCTGATTACAGCCCGATAGGACAAATATAAATAAAAATGTCATAAAAGGTATGAGTAACTTTTTCAATCGAAATCACCTTTCTTTAATATAGAATTGAGTTTCCAGTCAGGACCGCCTGAAGCTCTTATGAGCATTATAAAAGATGACGTTACGGAACTATCAATCCCATAGATTCGGATTACCTCTTGAAAGTGACGCAGCGTCATTTTGTATAATGAAGCCGACGATGAAGCTCCTCCTGATTCTATTCGTGAAATCCGCCAAATCGGGAAGCCGGGAGGAGAAGAGATCAATTACAAGGGGATATAGTTATGAAATCAGGCGATATCATTATTTATGCATGTGTCATAATAGGGGCAGGGATCGGACTTATGCTCGGCCAAGCCTTGCCCGGAGTTCTGGTCGGACTGGGACTGGGTTATTTAATTAAATATGCTGTATCCAGGGACAAGGAAAACTAGGATGTCCATCGCAGGAGGTGCCCGTGCTTGATTCATATCAAAGAGGTTGCGAAACAGACGAAGATTACAGTCAGGACACTTCGATACTATGACCAGATCGGATTGCTGGCGCCCTCATCCAAGACGGAAGGGGGACATCGTCTATATACGGAAGAAGATTTAAAGAAACTCCAGTACATCCAGTTTTTAAAAGAATTGGGCTACGGCTTGCAAAACATTAAAGAGATGTTGGCCGACCCTGACTGGAACTGGTCGATTAGCTTGGAAAAACAGTTAGTCTATATCATGGAAGAACAAGCAAGATTGCAGAAAATAGAGTCATCCCTTCGTGAACTGATTAACGGTATAGCAGCGGAAGACGGGAATGAAAGTCTGGCCATCCGGAAATTAATCCAGCTATGGAATCGCAATAAAAAAGGACGTCGAGCATTCAAGGAGAGCATGTTTAACGATAGGGAAGTGGAAAGTTGGGCAAAGCTCCCCAAAATGAACGGTGATGACCCCGATTCCATGGAGTGGATTGCTCTGTTAGGCCAGATCAAACGGTATATGTTGAAAGACGATCCCTCCTCGCCAAGGGTACAGAACATCATCCGGCGGATGCTGGAAAAACAGGTAGAAGATTTCGCAGGAGAAGAGCAATTTATCAATAAGCTATGGGAGTTGAGAAAATCGCCGGAGCAATCGGAAGAGCTCGGTCTCTACCCAATAGATCAGGAAGTTCTCGAATATATGGAGCGAGCCTATGATATATACGCTGCTTCCCTGCAAGATTCCGCCCGGAGTAAGGAGGAAACTCGTGAATCTTGAAATGCTGCTTATGATAGGGGGACTAGCCCTGTTAGACACACTCAGTCCGGCAACTCTAGGGGTAACGGTCTATTTGATGTTAACGGAGAAAGAGCGGTTAAGTTCACGCTTAATGATCTATTTGGCCACAGTCGCAGCTTTTTATTTTTTAGTGGGCATTGCCTTTATGTTGGGCATGGATGCCTTACTGGGTGCCTTCTCCTCCATCTTGCAGAACCGTATCGTAAGCTGGGTTATGCTGATTATCGGGGGGATTCTATTTATAGCAAGCTTCTACTATCCCAAGAGTAAAAGCTCGGATTTGCCGAGGCCGAAGTCTGCAAGGATATCCTCCATGATTGCGCTTGGGTTCGCCACATCGTTGGTTGAAGTGGGCACGGCGTTTCCTTATTTTGCTGCCATTGGTCTTATGTCGACCTCAAATTTGGCGGTCTATCAGTGGCTCCCGATTTTAGCCGCTTATAATTTGATTATGGTGCTGCCGCCGTTCATCGTGTTTGTACTGCATTTATTATTGGGGCGCGCCATGCACAGACCGTTGGAGAAGCTCCGTCTTAGGCTTGCACGGCATTCGGGATCGGCGGTTTCGTGGATTATGTGCATCGTCGGGCTGATCCTGATATTCAATAGCCTGGATTACCTGTAGGAAAATCGCTATAGCCATCCTTTCTCCTCGGCAATATTGACGGCCTGCTGCCTCGATTCGGCTTCAAGCTTCTGAATGGCGGAGGATAAATAGTTCCTTACGGTTCCTTTCGTCAGGAACAGCTTCTTGCTGATCTCGCTTGTCGTCATTCCTTCCTTGGTCAGTCGCAGCATTTCGATTTCCCTTTCGCTCAGCGGGTTTTCCTCTTTCATGAAGAGAGCCGCGGCCAAATCGGTGCTGATCACCCGTTCTCCTTTCATGACCCGGCGGATCGCTTCGATAAGATAATCAATCGGCTCGTCCTTTAGTAAGTAACCGTCCACTTGGGCATCGATAGCTTTCTGCAAATAGCCTGGCCGGGCGAAAGTGGTGACAATCATGATCTTGCAGGGCAGGTGCGCCTCTCTTATTTGCTCGGCTACATCTAGACCGCTTGCGTAAGGCATTTCAATGTCCAGTACGCAAACATCGGGTTTAAGCCGCTGAACCGCTTCCCAGGCCTGCCTCCCATCGGGCACTTCGGCCAATACCTCAATGTCCGACTCAAATTTCAACAACGAGGCGAAGGCGCCGCGCAGCATTTGCTGGTCTTCTGCAATAACGACTCGAATCATGATGCCGGGTTCCCCTTTCTATGATGATGAAGCGGAAGCTTCAAGGAAATCGTCGTTCCTCCGTGAGGCGAGTTGCTCACCATGACGGTTCCATGAAGAGCCTGCATCCGCTCCTTCATTGATTGAATTCCGTTCCCCAGTTTCCCTTCCACTAGACCGACCCCGTCATCCGTTATATTTACGCAGTAAATATGGCCCACGGTTGCCAACGTTACAGAACATCGCTTGGCTTGGCTGTGCTTGACAATATTCGTCATCGCTTCCCTGACAGAGAGGGCTATCATCGTTTCTTCCACACTGGATAACAGCGGAGGCTTCCCTTGCTCCGCAATTTCAAGCTCAATCCCCGCTGTATGGAGCAGCTTCCCGGAATGTTCCAACTCACTGGCCAGAGAGATGAATTTCATTTCGGAAACAAGCTCTCTCACCTGTCTCAGGGCGATTCTCGATGTAGCCAGAATATCCTTCAGCTCTTCCTTGGCCTGCCGGGGATCCTTATCCACCCATTTGGCGGCCAGCTCGCTTTTCAATTTAATCATGGTTAGAGTTTGTCCGAGAGTATCATGAAGATCTCTCGCTATGCGCTGCCTTTCCTCCTGTTGGACATATTTCTCAAGCTGTTGGTTTGCTATATCCAGCCTGCCCTGCAGGTTTTTTGTCTTTCGGATGATATAAACGATGATCGGAAAGATCATTTGAATAATCATGATCGGAAGCAGGATTGAACTCCACAGTGAGGCAAGGCCATCATTTTCCTTCAAAGGAACAATGGTAAACATAAGAGCTATCGCCGCGATTCCAATGGCAATATGCCACTTAGACTTCGACTTTCCAAGCATGTCGGCGAAGATAAACCCGAACAGCAGGATGCGGGGACCGATATACATTCCGATCAGAGTTAGAGTGGCAATGCCGGCCAGAACCGCAGCCAGAAGATACCGGTCCCGAAACCAGAGCCCGATATAGAATGAAGCGAGGAAGGCCGTCAGAAGAATGAGGCTTCCCGAGAGACTCGGAGCGGAATCCGAACTCAAGACGATATAAAACAAAAATACGATCGAGACCACATCTATTATCAAATAACTCTTGATTTGATCTCTCGGATAGAGCTTACTGATCATCAACAGCCTCCAGTTGCGTTATCTGGGCTCGAAGATTCCTGCCGCATGTTTGCGGACCGTCTCCATAGGCCCGAGCCTGAAGACGCGAAGCCATACGGATGCAAACCATATCTGGAACAGGGAAATGCCGAACCAGATCGCAATAATTGTCAGGGAATTCAGCTTGCCGCCAAGGGCCAAGCCCCAGCCATAGAAAAGAATGGAAGAGATTATATTTTGCATGACATAACAGCTTAAAGACATTTTTCCGGCATTTTCAAGACGGCGCCACAGCCCATCCCATTTCCTATATTGTACCATCTTCGCTATGGCTGCTATATATCCAATTGAAAGCAAGGGGGCAAATAAATAGCGGACAGGCAAATCAAATGCGCCTCCCGGGACAAAAATCAGCAGGTTCAAGGGCAAGCCGATATACAGTCCTATTTTTAGCAGCTTGCCGCGCAGTTTTCGGCCGTTCTCATCCTGGGAGAAGACCCCCGATCGCATGAAGCGGACACCGAGCAGAAATAAGAATAGATTCATGGGAATGACGAAGATGGTTTCCAGTCTTAGCACAAGAAAATTGGACAGCCGGTACTGGATTTGCTCTACCCAGGTGCCGTCTTTGTACAGGGCGGTCACTTCGACAAAACTGCCCAAGGACATATTGGCATCTACCAGGCCAATCAGCAGTATCCCCAGGATGCAGACAGCGTGGATGCTTCCGATCACCTTCATCGTTATGGAGATCAGACGGTCGCCGCCTTTGACGATGAAGGCTGCAATCATGGCCGTCAAGCCGTAGCTCATCAAGATGTCATACTCTATCACCAGGATGAAATGAAGCAAGCCTTCCATGAATAATAACAAGGATACCCAGAGGTAGACTCCCGGCCAGGCTTTCCCTTTGCGCATCGCCTGCCGATATTTTAGTTCCAGTCCCACTCCAAACATGATCGTCAACAAGCCCAGCAGCTTGCCGTTCACAAGGAATAACACGATCATCCGGATCAGATCGTCGGCTCCCCACCAACCCGAATGATCGAACGTTGTCAGATAAGCCAGATCTCCCAAATGTGCGAATATCCAGATGTTCGTCCCCAAGGTTCCCAGAATGGCAAACCCTCGCAGGATGTCCAGCAGGCGGATTCTTTCTCCACGTTGTTCCATATCCTTCACTCTTTCTCTTTGAATTAGCGTAATTTTATTGTAGCTAGGATAAGAGAGAGGGAACATTCACACCTGTAAAGAGTTAAATATGACACGTGTCATGTTCAAGGCTTGAAAGGAGATTAGGTATAAATGCAGAATTAGTTTATTAGGCCGATGGCAATAGCAAAAATTCGTAGAGATTGATGCAGTACAGACCAATATTGTGGATAAGGATGGAAATCTGCGATTCAACTGGAAGGGGGCATTTCGTCGCATTAAATGGCGGTCCTCACTTCAAGTTCACAGAAGCGATCTACTTTGAAAATCCGTCTATTTTCATTTACTGCTGGTGCCGTGTAAACGGAATGGCGCGTCTAACTGGATTTCATACAGTTAGTTTGCATCTCTGGCGCGAAAGACGGAAACTAAGTGGAAATACTACAGCTAGTTTGTACAAAAAAGGCGATTTTGGCAAAAAGCCCGGATTCTAAATGTAGTTTTTCCATTTACTTTAATCACTTTCCACCATTAGCTTGAATTTACCTGCATAAAATACAGTTAGATCATCTTCATCCTCAAAGTAATTGATTTTCTATTTGTGTAACACATATATTGGAGATTCAGGAAGGTCACGATTTAACGCTGGAATGGAGGGAGTGGTGACTCATCGTTATCCGCATTTAACTGCTTAAGAAGATTAGAGTGAAGAAGAAGGAGTTTCAAGGGAACATGTAAGGGTTAAAGGGAAACAGCACGATTCACCAGCAAAGGAAGAAGGCAGTTAAATAAAATTGCAAATGGACGGAAGGGGAACGTGGTCGACGCGCATGGCAAACAATCATGAAAGAACGAGTACTAATGCAGGATCACTCAAGACAATCATCAGACAACTCGTAGAGCATAGGTGGTTTCAGCTGACTATAATAGGCATCATCGTATTGAACGGCCTTATTATCATTACGGAGACGTATTATACCGGAAATCGTCTATCGATGATCTTGGATAAAATCATTGTTTGGATTTTTGTGATCGAAATGCTGCTTAAACTCATAGGTCTTGGTATCAAGCGGTATTTTTCCGACAGGTGGAACCTGTTTGATTTTACTATTGTCGCAGGAAGCCTGATATTTTACTCGACGCCTTTCGTAAGTGTGTTGAGGCTTATCAGGGTATTGCGTTTGATAAGAATGATTCCGGCGATTCCCGCAATGCGCAAAATTATAGACTCCTTAATCAAATCGATACCGGCTCTAACAGGCATTCTGGGGCTGACCTTGTTGATTTTTTCGATTTACGCCATTATAGGAACGACTTTTTTTAGAGATGTGCTTCCCTACGAGTTTTTTGGCAGTTTTCATACATCCCTGTTCACCTTGATGCAAGTTGTGACCTTCGAATCGTGGGCAAGTCAGGTGGCCAGGCCGGTTATTAATGAGATTCCGTGGGCCTGGACTTATTTTATTTCATTTATCATTATCGGCGCCTTGGTCATATTAAACCTTGTCGTTGCCGTTATATTGAGCTATTTGAGTCAAGAGGACGATGTCATTCGCAAGGAACAGATAGACCGGTTGTATACAGAAAATCAGGAGTTAAAGAGAGACATTCAAGAAATTAAACGATTGCTTATGGAAAGGAATAAACTTTGAGATTCCCGATGGCATAGGTTGATTTCAAATCGTACAAATGGAACATGTCGTTCCCGTTCGTTTTTTTTAAATATTATAATGTCCACGATTATTATTCACTGTTACAGCGTAAATTAAGATATCAAATGTCAAAAGGAAAAGGAAGATTCAATGACAGTGAACACAACAGGTTGGAACTTCGATAATAGTTACGCTCGTTTGCCGGAAAGGTTGTTCTCTAGGCAAAAACCGACTCCTGTACATTCGCCGGAGCTGGTCATTTTCAATGAGCCGTTGGCGGCATCTCTTGGTTTGAATGCCGAGGCATTGCGAAGCGAAGAGGGTGCCGAGGTATTTGCCGGTAACAGGATTCCCGAGGGCGCGGAGCCTCTTGCGCAAGCTTACGCCGGGCATCAATTCGGGCATTTCACCATGCTGGGGGACGGACGGGCTCTGCTGCTTGGCGAGCAAATAACGCCTTCCGGAGAACGGTTCGATATTCAGCTCAAAGGTTCAGGTATGACGCCATACTCCCGCGGGGGAGACGGCCGTGCGGCATTGGGGCCGATGCTGCGTGAATGCATCATCAGCGAAGCCATGCATGCGCTGGGCATTCCGACCACCCGCAGTTTGGCAGTGGTCACAACTGGTGAGACGATTCTGCGTGAAACGGAGCTGCCGGGTGCTGTACTGGCCCGCGTGGCTGCCAGTCATATTCGCGTCGGCACTTTTCAATACGTGTCGAGATGGGGCACCGTCCAAGATCTCCAAGCCCTTGCGGATTATACTTTGCAGAGGCATTTTCCGGTTGGCGATGCTGTTCCGAATCGCTATTTATTTCTGCTGCAGGAAGTGATTAAGCGGCAAGCAGAGCTGATTGCCCAATGGCAGCTCGTTGGTTTTATTCATGGGGTGATGAACACGGATAACATGGCCCTCAGCGGAGAAACGATAGATTATGGGCCTTGTGCCTTCATGGATACCTATGACCCTGCAACGGTGTTCAGCTCTATTGATACTCAGGGCCGATATGCCTATGGCAATCAACCGTATATAGCGGCTTGGAATCTGGCCAGATTTGCCGAAGCTTTGCTGCCTCTGCTGCATGAGGACGAGGATGAAGCGGTGAAATTGGCTCAGGATGAGATATCGGCTTTTACCGGACAGTTTCGCCGGAACTGGCTCGCAGGAATGAGGGCGAAGCTGGGCCTCTTTAACGAAGAGCCGGAGGATCAAGCCCTGATTGAAGACCTTCTTGGCATGATGCAGAAGAATGGTGCGGATTACACGAATACCTTCCGTGCCTTAACTTTCGGTAAGCTGGAGGATACGGGCCTTTCCTGCAGCGCGGATTTTGATCCATGGCATGAGCGGTGGCAGGCGAGACTGGGCCGGCAGCAGGAATCCGAGGACTCCTCGCGCCAGCTGATGCGAAGCAGCAATCCCGCGGTCATTCCCCGCAACCACCGGGTGGAAGAGGCGTTGGAAGCGGCGGTGGAGGAAGGAGACTACAGCGTGATGGAGCGTCTGCTCGATGTTCTGTCGGACCCCTATAAGCACTCCCCCGAACAGGCTGAGTATGCAGCGCCGCCTGCGCCGTCCCCCCATCCTTACCGCACTTTTTGCGGTACCTGAAAGCTTGTTATAAAGCGGTTATATTACAATAACGGGCGCCCATTCCAGGGCGCCCGAAATTTTATACGTGGGGCTATTAGAGCAGCGAAGTAGTTACTGCCGAAGCGGAAGTGTAGGTCCTTTTTTTGGGCTAAACACGCGCGACGCATGGTTATAAAAGCAATTGTGCAGGTAAATTGAGCGTCTTTCGTTCTATTCTGGAAAAACGGCCGGATTCAAAGATCCTTTGCTTGTCTTGGGGTCATGCGTCTTATTCTGTTAAATGCTCCTCTTATTACGGCTGTTCGGAATGACGAACGATATCGAGGTCCCCTTATTCGGCCGGCTGACTATCATCAGCCCTTCGCCGTACAATTGAATCAATCGTCTATTGGTATTGGAGATCCCGATTCCACTCTTCCCCTTCATAGACGGATTGAGCAGTTCATTGATCTTGTCCTGCTCCATCCCTTTGCCGTTATCCTTAACTTCAATAAGGGTACCGTCGTCTTGGCGGGCAATCCGGACATGGACCGTACCGCCTTGATTTCGGCTCAGGATGCCGTGTCTGACGGCATTCTCGACTAACGGCTGAATGGAAAGGGGCGGCAGAAGCAAGCTGATGTCATGCTCCAGCTCCCAGACGACGGACAGTCTATCCCCGAACCGTTCTTTCTCAATATATAAATAGGCTTCGACCAGCTCCAGTTCATGGGAAAGCTCAACCAATTCGCCCGTATTAAGATAATCGAAGCTAATCCGTAAGAAGGACGCGAATGCATCGCCCAGCCTGCGCATCTTCTCTGCATCAATGTCGCTTAACGCCATGAGCGAATTGAGCGTGTTGAACAGAAAATGAGGGTGGATCTGCGCCTGCAGATAGGCAGCCTCCATGCGCAGACGCTCGTTGATCGATTGCTTGAGCGTGATCAAGGCCCGGATTCGGTATTTGAGTTCCAGAGCGTCTACAGGCTTCGTCACATAATCGTTGGCTCCCGACGAGAATCCGGTGTAGATGTCGGCAGGCTGACTGCGCGCGGTCAGTAGCAAAATCGGCAGCTCGGATACGGAGTAGTGCTCTCTTACCTTCTGCGTCAATTCGTAGCCTGACATATGCGGCATCATGACATCGGCAATCAATAGATCCCATTGCCGGGTTCCCAGCAAATCCAGCGCCTCCCGGGCTGAGTGGGCTGTCGTTATATTGTAGGGCTCGGTCGAAAGAATTCCAACGAGTACGTTCAGATTGACAGGGTCATCATCCACAGCAAGAATATTCACTTTCCCCTCACTCAGCAGCGGTGGAACCCGGACGGTGGCAGCCCATTCGTCCAGGGCTCCATTCGGAACAATGAATCCGGCGGTACCGGCTGCGGCTCCCTCCGTCATCTCGTGAAGAGCAAGAGAATCTTGCGGCAAGGGGAGATTTGACACGGAAGTTAGCGGCAGGTCAAAACTGAATATGGACCCTTTACCCGGCTCGGAGCGAACGGTAATTTGGCCGCCATGAAGCTCGACCAACTGCTTGCAAATGCTTAACCCCAGTCCCAAGCCTCTTCCGTCACTAATTCCATACGCCCCTTGTTCATAAGGGAGAAATATATGCGCCTGAGTCTCTTTGTTCATACCGACCCCGGTGTCGGACACATGAATGACGGCACGCTTGTCCCGCGATTCAGCGGAAACGGAGATGGTCCCTTCCTCCGTGTATTTGACGGCGTTATGCAATAAGTTATACAGAATCTGCACAAGCCTCTTCTCATCGGCCATGACCGGCGGCATGGATTCGGGATATCCATACGCAGTTGGATAGGCTTGCCTTCCGTCATGAATTTCAGCATGGCGATAACGCCCGGTACGACCGATTGAATCCGCAATGGCTCCTGCTGCAGCACAATGCGGTGCTCCCGAAGCCGCGCCACATCCAGAAGCTCGCCGAGCATATGGGACATGCGGCGGCTTATCGTTATAAGCAGCTCCATATCTTTAACGCTGCTTTCATTCATTTGGTGCTTCTCTTTCGTGACAACGGTTTGCGCGATATTTATAATCCCGTGCAGCGGCGTTCTCAGTTCATGTGAAGTATTGGCAAGAAATTGGTCCTTCAGCTTGTCGGTTTTTCTCAACTGCTCGTTTAGCAAGGCGTTCTCCCGGGAGTTGCGGATATATTTCTTAAACCAATAAGCGGAAAAACCGGTAATCGCCGCTATGATATCGATTGGATAATAGACAGCGGTAATGTTTTTAACATAATCCACCAAGCTCCATGCCAAGCTGGTGATAATCCCTGCTGCGGTTAACAGCAAGAAAACGATGTCCTTGTCGGCCTGCTCTTTGAAAATCATTGTGCCGACAATATAAATAAACCAGGCAAATGGAGTTAAGTAAATAACGGTGAAAATGTTTAATTCAACGATTCCATATACCCATGAGACCGGTGCAGCCGCCATGAATCCTGACAGGACGACAAGGGCCGCAGTGTATGCGCGCAGCCAAACATTTCCCAGCGAATTCGCATGAAATCTTCTGAAAAGAAGAATAAACAGGTTTTGCCATAGGAGGGAGATTAGTTTGATCTTTACCGCCCATGTGTAATTGATCGGCAGCCATAGCAGCAGTATGTTATCATGACCAACCAGAATAGCTGTCCCGACGGACAGCGTTAACAGGCTTGTAATGAGAAGAGCCCGTTCTTGACGATTGAATAAATAGAGAATACAAGCATACAAACCGTGAAGCGCTAAAATAACAAAAGTCACTAGCTGAAAGCCGATAGAATACCATCGCAAGTAATCAATCGAAGCCTGGGAGCCGAACAAGACGGAATGCAGGATACCGCCGTTGTATGGATCGTCAAAGTTAGCCACCCGAATAAGCACATCAATCTCCGTTGTGCCTTCCACAGAGTAAGAGGCCGTGTAGGAGACATTCCAGGGCAGATAGTCCTTAGCGTCAGTGGCTAGCTTGCCGATTTCGGCCTCCACCTGCTCGTTTATTTCGACGGCGGATGAGGCTTGAATTCCCCGAAGCCAGAACGCGACGGGCTGTTGCAGCGGATCGATTAGAATGCGCAGCCGGTAGGTTCCATATCCGTACGAGGAACCGGAATCGTTATTCTGTACGCTTCCCCAGTCTCCCGGAACCTGAATAGGAAGGAACTGGTTGTCCGCTGACGGTATATCCTGATGAGACAGAAATTGGCCGGGGTAGAACTGCCATTCGCCATCCAAATAGAAAGAAGGGGAATTATCCAAATCTATCCCCCGCAGATCAAGTAAGCCGCCGACGGGGCGCGGGTTCTCCGATGCGTCAAAAAGCCCGGACCACGTCCAGCGCAGTCCGAAGAGTGCACCGAGAAAGAGTATAACAATCGATATATATGCAAATCTTTGAGTAATTTTATTGAATATTCGCATCATACCGAAGACATTCGACATAAATATTGATTAATCCTTCAATTTGGTGAGGCGGTATTTTTTTCACATGGATATGTAAATGTTCACGGATGCCCCCGCGACCGTTATAATGGGTGGGCCATAATTAAAAATTAGAGTTCCATGACCAAATAACGAGGCTGCCGTGGAAAAACGATCGGCAGCCTCATTTAAGCTTCGGCCAGCTTGCTCGCGCATGACTTCGCAGATTATGCCGGCATTCTATTTATTATCGTGCCTCTTACGTCCCCGAGAACGGTTCATACCTTCGTTCATGGCTTGCCAACCTATGACTTACAAGGGCCATAATTACCGCCAACACGAGAAAATACATCGGCATCGTTAATAATGAACCATTATGAAGATAACTCATGCCGCTCGTAATCAGGCTGACAACAAGGTAGTAACCCAATCCGAAAATGGCCCCGGCTGTACCCAGTACATCCTTATAATGGATGAGCGCCAAGCTTAGACAGTTGGGAATAGCCATTCCGATCCCCAGCAGGAGAATAAAGATGCAGGCATCCATTAAAGCGAGGAAGGGCATGGAAGGGGCCATTTTGCAAAGAGCGAGACCCATAAGACATGCCGCCCCCAGGGTGGTAACCATGGAGCCGATAAGGATGATTCGCTCCGCTTGGAGCCGGGTTAGCAGTTTTTTCGACAGCATTGCACCGAATATGGAAGCCATGGCCACGAAAATGCCCAAAAATCCAAACAGGCCGGGCTTCATCTGAAAAAATTCAATAAAAATAAACGGCGCCTCGGCATAGTAGCTGAACAGGATTCCGTTGGTCGCGCCTATGAGAAAACCAAAAGCCCATATTCTGCGATCCGCAACGAGACGCTTAGCTACCGCAAGGGTATGAATCTTTGTAGCCGCGGTAACTTTGGTCTCCGGCAGAGAAACAAACGTGTAGATAAAGATGGCCCCGCTCATCACAACAAGAACGATGAACACTGCCCTGAATCCAAACCCTTGGTCGATCCATCCTCCAATTAATGGCCCGATGGCCGGAGTGAAGGCAAGGGCTGCAGAAATTTGGGCAAAGACCGCATGGCGTCGGGCTCCGTCGATACTTTCCCGCAGAATCGTTTGGGTCACCACGGAACCGGTGCTGGCGCCAAAAGCTTGTAGAAATCGGCTGGCCAACAGCCATTCCGCCGAGTCCGACAAGGTGCAGCCCAGGCTTCCTGCTCCATAAACCAGGATTCCCCAGAGCAAAGCGGGCCGCCGCCCTATGGAATCAGACAGCCTTCCCCAGCAAAATACGCCCAAGGCGAAACCCAGGAAGTAAATACTGAGCGTCAATTGGATCACGTTGCTGCTGGCATGCAGATGATCGGCTATATCCGGTAGTGATGGAGTGTAAATCGTTTCGCTAATTTGCGGAAAACCAACAAGGACAATTAACAGCAATAAGGATGGTGTTGAGATTTTTCTTTCCACAGCTATTCCCCCTATCATTCAAAAATCTCAATTAGCTTGGAAAGAAATTACGGAATAGGGGGTTTGCATTTAGTCAATCTGGTAAATGAAAGCATTCGGTTCACCTTTTATTTTTATAGGGGGAAATATACCAAGCATTATATCAGGCTTTCGGGAGTTTTGTCATTGTTTGCCGGGAAGGCTGGTGGACATTACTTTAGTAGGGAGCCTATCGGTGATGCTGGCGTGGTGCCGATTCAGCGGCATAGCAGGGGGGACATGACTGCATTTTCGCCTGGAAGGAAGCGATCTAACTGTATTTTATGTAGGTAGATTGAAGCAAACGTCGTAAAGTGAGATGGCTAACTGGAAAAACTACACTTAGAATCGAGGTTTTTTACTGATAACGCCCTTTTTGTCCAAAATAAATGGAGTTTTTCCATTAAGTTTTAATTTTTAGCCCCGAGGAAGCAAACTAACTGTATAAAATCCATTTTAGCCGATCCCTGTCGGGACCAACGAATGCTGCCGATAATGATCAGCTATAACAAAACTGTCCGATGATTAGCTAAATAGGTTTCGTATATGATTATCGGTAATGATAAATATACATTGGGGAGGACGGGCCATTTGATCAAAAAAGATGCTCCTAGTCTGGATTTAGCAGCTCAAATAGTAGGAGAATATCTTAATTCTACAGCCTTTAAAATAGAAAGGGTCCTAAGCGGAGTCTCCACTTATGTCTATCGTATCCGATTAGGTGAGGAGACCTTGTATCTTCGGGTTCTTCCGGAACAAGAGAGGAGCTTAGGCGTGGAAGTACATGTACATTCGTTAGTAAGACGAATGGGGGTTCAGGTTCCGGAGGTCATCCATTTTGAACACCATAATGAAGTTTTGGGGATGTCGGTGATGCTCGTTAAAGAAATCCCTGGTTCAAGCGTAGAGGATTGTATTTCCAATGGCGAATATGAGGACATTCTTTACCAAGCCGGGCAACAGATTGCGGTTATCCATCAGGTCAAGGTCGATGGCTTCGGTTGGATAATAAGAGACCAGGAGCAATACGGCAACTCTTTACGAGGTGAGAAAAAAACATTGCAGGATTACATCTGTCCCTACTTGGAAGAGGATTTATTTTTACTGTCACAGAAGGTTTTCAGTAAGGTAGAGACCTCTCAGATCACAGATATTATAAATTCCGGAATGGAATTGATGTCCGGGCACGAAGCCCATTTGGTTCACGGGGATTTCGATGATTCGCACATTTTCCAGCAAGCCGGGAAATACACGGGGATCATTGACTTCGGAGAGATTCAAGGAAGCAGTCCTTTATATGATTTGGGGCATTTCAAATTGCATGATGGCCAGCGTTATTATGGCTTCGATTCGTTAGCGAAGAGGTATGATGCAGTCACCTCCCTCTCATATTATGATCTATTGGAAATCGACCTCTGGGCATTATGGATAGGGGTAAGAAGATTAGGGATGATATGCGGAAGGACTTGGGGATGTTATCATGAACATTTAATAAAAACGGTAACCATGGAAATGGAACTACTAAAAAATAAGCTTAAATTATAGGCGGGTTGAAATTAGTTTAATTGAAGGGTCGGTCGGGCCGGAGACTATGGATTCCTATCCCTATTGTTCCAACAGTGTTATATAATAGCAGAATGATGAAATATGAACGAAAGGGTGGCCAAAATGAAAGCGGTCCAAGATATGTATCAAACCTTCCAGGAGGAAATGGGATGGGCGCCGGTTGACAAGCATGACTATCAGTCCAGCAAAGAATTTCTTCTATATATCCATATGCTGCTGACAACCGAGGTAGCCGAAGTAGCCGAAGAATTTCGCAAGATGATGTATAGAACAAGAGACCTTGCCGAAACCGGGATGGAGATAAATGAAGCTTATTCCCAGGCGAAACAAGAAATCAGAGAAAATTTGGGCAAGGAGCTGGCGGATTGCCTTGCTTATCTTTGTAAGCTGGCCAACTTCTTTGACTATGATTTAGAAGAGGAGCTTCGCGCTAAGCTGGATGAAATAAGAAAGAGATACAACAAGTAAGGTTGTCGTAGTCCAGCTCTAAGACCATTTGGTTTTAGAGGTTTTTCTTGCTGAGCAGAACCGGCAGCATGGCCCGCCCAAGCCAGATATGATAAATCTGCATGGTTATCTGGACTGAGCGATAAGTATCCGGGTAAATAACCTATAATAATAGCTTAGGGGCGCCTTTACCGGTGCCCTTAAAGTTTATATGCGTGGCTGAACGACGGATTTTTTCACTATAAAGCTTCTTCCTATTTTCTTCACACAGGTCCATTCTATACAATAGACACAATCAGACAATAGGTCCGGTAAAATATATTTATGGAGGTCGGCATATGAATGACGTCGTTTGGTATGACACAGAGGAGAACAGAAGGTCTCTGCTAGCCAAAGCGAGGAAGGTTGCTTTAACGGCACTGCTGCAATATGACTTGGAATGGGACCGAATTCAATTTATTCAGTTGTCTGACACGATAACCTACAAAATTAAGACGAGTACAGAGCAGATTTATTTGCTTCGCATTCATTCAAATCGACTCGGCAAAGAAGAAATTCGTTCGGAGCTTACTCTGCTCGAGGCTTTGAATAAAGCGGCTGATCTGAACGTACCGGAAGGGCTGGCATGCCGCGACGGCTCTTATGTGTTGGAGATTAGCGCGGAAGAGGGAGTACAGCCTCTTCATGTCACGATGACGCGGTGGGTAGAAGGGGAACATGTTAACGGGGAATTGACGGACGATCTTGTTTATAGCATGGGTGTGATGATGGGCAGACTGCACGAAACGGCTGCAGGCTTCGTTCCGCCTCCTGATTTTGTCCGGCCCCAATGGGGAGCGGATAGCTTCAGACGGGAAATGGCCAAGCTGGAACGGTATAATTCGTGTTTTTTATCGGCTGAAGCCTGGAAGTCTTACCAAGCTGCATTTGAGAAGATTGTAACCGAACTGGCGGAAATGCACCGTAATGACCACAACTATGGACTTATTCATGCGGATCTGCATTCGGGCAATATTGTTTTCAACGAGGGACGCCCCCATCCGATTGATTTCGGAAGTTGTGGTTACGGGTATTATCTCTATGATATGGCAGGAGCGTTATTAGAGCTTCATCCTAGACAGCGGCGGACGTTTATCCAAGGCTACGAGAGCATAAGAAAGCTGGAAACGGACTACGTTCGGCATCTGCAATGCTTCTTCATCATGTTCATGATCGAGAATTACTGCCACCATGCCCCCGATCCGGGAGAAACATCGAATTTATTGGATGAACAACCTTACGCCCAAGCATACATAAGAGAATACTTAAACGATGTCCCGTTTCTATTCCGTGTGATCGAACCAGTGAAAATAGTTTGGAGCGAGTAACATTATGGAAAAAGAATTGACGGAGACCTCGTTCAGTAATAACATAGACTTCTGTAAAAATTCATTATTATTCGAAAAGTATCCCCGATGAAGCAGGAAACATGCGTTAAGATCAGATAGTTAAAGGATGGAATAGATTCAAGAGGGGAGGAAACCGCACCATGTCAGATAATCATGAAAAATCATCATCGACTCCCAATAAGAGCAGCCTGAGTCTGCAGGGCGATTGCGAGAACTGCTTCGGCTTGTGCTGCGTTGCGCTGCCTTATGCAGCATCGGCTGACTTCGCAATCGATAAGGATGCCGGGTGCCCCTGTCCGAATCTGCAATCCGATTACCGCTGCGGTATCCACGACAGCCTGAGACAGAGGGGCTTTAGGGGCTGCACGGTTTATGACTGCTTCGGCGCCGGGCAGAAGGTATCTCAGATAACGTTCGGCGGGCGAGACTGGCGGGGAGCCCCGGAGTCCGCGAAGCTCATGTTCGAGGTGTTTCCGATCATGCGGCAGCTCCATGAGCTGCTTTGGTATCTGAACGAAGCCCTGACGTTACCGTCGGCAAGTCCGATTCATGGGGAGCTTGCGAAAGCTCTCGGAGAGACCGAACGACTCACCGACCTGGATTCCGGCTCCATCATGGAATTGGACATCGCGGCACATCGGGCCAAGGTGAATGACCTCCTGCTTCGGACCAGCGAGCTGGTGCGGGCGGAGGCTATCCGATCGCAGAAGGGCTCTGCCAGCCGCCGGAAGACGTACGGCCGGGGTGCTGACTTGATCGGAGCCAAGCTGAAAGGAGCCGACCTAAGGGGGGCCAACTTGAGGGGTGCCTACCTGATAGCGGCGGACCTCCGTGGCGCTGACTTGAGAGGCGCCGACTTGATCGGAGCCGATTTTCGGGATGCCGATCTAAGAGGGGCTGACCTTACCGGCAGTATATTTCTCACCCAGCCCCAGCTTAATTCAGCGAAGGGAGATGCCAGTACCAGGCTGCCCAAGTCGCTCACTCGCCCTGCACACTGGTCCTCCAGCGGAAAATAAAGTGTGCGGGGTTCAGCCAATCGGATCTTCATTGACCTTTCTATTTCGCAAATCGTATGCAAGCTCATAGAGTTCCGCTAAATCCGCTCTTCCAGATTTCATAAACTGTTGTTTGGCTTCCTGCAGCGTCATGGCTTCAACGGCAACGACCATTTCTCCATCCTCCGGGATCAAGGGGGCGGACACAAGTTCAACGTCACCGTACCCCACCGCTCGATAGTAAATGGGATGCGGTAAATGGGGTCTATATGGTCGGGCCGTAGAAGAAACGAATCTCCATGCTCCGAAAACGATAAAGGGGGACACCAGTCTGGCTCCGGCTTCTTCCATAAGCTCGCGCATTAATGCCGATTGATAATGCTCATCCGGTTCCAGGGTTTCCCCGGGCATTTCCCAATTGCCATTGTCTAACCGGATTAAAATGCACTTCTCATCATCAAGGAAGGGTACGATATTTACGTTGCTTATTAACGGTTCCGGAGGTAAATCTACATCAAACTGTGAGATAGCCTGGCCCCAAACATTCGTTTGAAAGAGGTTTGGATATCGCTTTTTATATATGGTTGGCCGCATTTAGTCATCCCCTATGCCGGAAGATTTCAATTCTCAATCTCCTCTATTCTTACATAAATATCCACTTGCTGTTGTGACAAATGGGTGAAATTGCTTTATTTGAACGAAGTTGGCAGCCTATGCCGCCTTACGCAGCACCATCAGTTACTGATAATAGCGGGAATTTGAAGCCTGTTGATCCATAAACTCGAATCGGGAATAAAGGCCTGGTTTACCTTACAGTACGCGTAAAAGGGATTGTTTTGCGGCATTCGAAGCAGAAGTGGCAACAAAAAAAGACACTGTCACAGTGTCTTTTGGTTTTTTTGGGTGATTTTAAGCAGAGGGTACCTATCCCGGTTCCCTATAATAGTATTATAATTTCCGGATCATTATAAGTCTACACATTTAGCAAAATATCCCGTATTCTTAATCGTGCCGGCCGGCAAATCTGATGTTGGGGGTGCCAAACTATGTTTCCTGATCTGACGCAGCATCCGGACTATTTACGAGGGCAGACCTTGGCCTGGTGCAATCAATTGGCCGCCAAGACGGGCAAGTATGAGTTTACGTGGAGAAGCATTTGTGAAGGGACAGCGGCTGAGGACTTTCTATCGGATAAGCTATCTTCCGTACTGCACGGCAAAGTTCTGGATGTCGGATGCGGTCACGGGGAGTATACTAATCGATGGGCGGATTTGGCTGAAGAAGTGGTCGGGTATGACATGACCGAGGGGTTTATCCGGACGGCTGAGCAAACCCGCAAACCGAATGTCCGGTACGTAGCGGGAAGAACACATGACGGGCTTCCTTTTCCAGATGATTATTTCGACTGTGCCTATACTAAGAAGGGCCCGACCAGCTGGTATAAAGAGGGGAACCGGGTAGTTCGGTCCGGGGGAACGCTTCTATTATTCCATCCCGGAGACGGCAACGGAGAAGGTGGAGAATTGGGGTTATGCTTCCCCGGATTATTCTCTCCTCCTGAGTTAGGCACCCCGACTCTGGACAGAATCCAGGAGCGGCTGGAAACTAGCGGCTTGATCGATATTCAACTAACTACTTTGAAGGAGACCATATGGATTCCGACTCCTGAAGATATATTTGCTATGGTATGCTTCGGCCAGAGTGATTCATTTGCCCGCTATGTCAGAGAAACCTGCTATGATCAAATCGTTACCCAATTTGAGAAGCATGCGAGCGAACAAGGAATCCGGACGACGGGCTTTTATTATTTGATTCAAGCTAAAGCTGCATAAAATGTATCCAGGGCCATCTATTCGGATGGTCCTGTTTTAATATTGGAACTACTCTCTGATTGGCGTAAAAAGCTAAGTCTAATATCGGTGTTTTGACTGGTGAAACATAAGTTTGTATATAAGTGTTACACAAATAGAAAACCATGGTTTCGATGGATTGACGGTAGTGTGAAATTTGAAAACTAAATGGATTTCATACAGTTAGTTATCTATATTCGGAAGAAATATGGAAACTAACTGGAAAACCTACAGTTAGTTTGCGCCAAAACAGCCGTTTCGCCCAAAGTTGCCCATTTTAACTGTAGTTTCTCCAGTTAGTTTGATCATTTTCGCCC
This sequence comes from Paenibacillus residui, assembly GCF_042677205.1. Classification (NCBI taxonomy): domain Bacteria; kingdom Bacillati; phylum Bacillota; class Bacilli; order Caryophanales; family Paenibacillaceae; genus Paenibacillus; species Paenibacillus residui. Next base: position 204 of record NZ_JBHTIU010000040.1, on the reverse strand, counting down.
ATTCACTTGAATCTACCTGTACAAAATACAGTTAGACGTGCCGCTCCGCTTGCAACGATGCCTGCAGACGGTAAAATAGACCGATTTTCAAGGTAATTTTCGCCTTTTCGCTCCAGAGGAGCAAACTAACTGTATGAATGTAGTTAGAATAAAAAGTGGACATCCCTTAAGTGAAAATAGATAATAACCGTATAAGGGAGAGGG